>NZ_AP023423.1:2413512-2738141 GCF_021654335.1 Sideroxyarcus emersonii | reverse complement strand
AGGCACTAAAATATATCGCAATAATTCCGGGACATTCTACAAGCTCTGTAAAAAGTTATCCACAGCATAAAAAGACTTGACAGGAATCACGCTAACGATTGTAATCGCGCGCTTTTCAACAGTATAACAGTCAGGAGTAAGCATGAAACGCACTTATCAACCTTCCGTCACCAAAAGAAAACGTACTCACGGCTTTCTGGTTCGCATGAAAACCAAAGGTGGGCGCGCTGTTATAGCAGCACGCCGCGCACGTGGGCGTGCACGACTCGGCGTGTGATACAGAAAGCAGTCCAGACTTTTCCCCGGCGCTTTCGCCTTTCGCGTCGGGAAGGTTTTACCCGGATACTGCAACAAAGGGCACGAACCAATTCATGGTTTGCTGTTCATAGCGAAGCAAACTCAATTGGACATGCCCGCCTCGGCATGTCAGTCAGTAAGCGATTGTTGCCTGCTGCAACGCAGCGAAATTTTGTTAAGCGTATGATTAGAGAGTGTTTTCGTATTCATGCGCGGCAAGGGGCTGCCAGCGACATAGTGATAAGGCTACGCAAGCCGCTGGATAGCAAAGATATTTCGGTAGCAAGATTTACCCTGGCAGAAACTCTCAAAACGGTGCTGGCGGCAAAATGAAATCGATCTTGTTGCTCATGGTACGTGGATACCAGTTGATGATACGGCCTGTGCTACCTCCATCATGCCGCTTTAGCCCATCTTGTTCACAATATTCACATGAAGCAATTTCAAAATATGGTGCGCTAAAGGGTTTGTGGTTGACGATAAAGAGGCTAATACGTTGTAATCCATGGAATCCGGGCGGCTATGATCCCGTACCATAACTAAAAACACAGGTGAAACTTTGATGGACATGCGGCGGTTGTTCTTATTTCTGATTTTTTCCTTCTCCCTGGTCATACTTTGGAGCGAATGGACACATCAAAACGAACCTGCGATATCAGCTGTTGAAGCCGCAAAAACAAAGGATCCATCCATACCGGCTGAACCGGTCAGGCCAAAAGAGCAGGTATCGGCACCAGCGGAAACACAAAAAGTATCCGTCAGCGGAAACAAGATCGTAGTAACAACCGATACTTTCAAGGCTGAAATCAACACAGCCGGCGGCAATATCCAACGTCTGGATCTGTTGCAGCACAAAGAGGCCAGCGATCAAAGTAAACCCCTGACTTTATTGCAACAGCGTGGAGATCATATCTACATTGCACAATCCGGCCTGCTGGGAAAAGGATTGCCTACGCACAATGCGGAATTTTCGGCCGCTGGCGATGAGTTCCATCTTGCCGAAGGTCAGGACAAGCTGGAAGTGAGACTGACCGCCATCGATACCGGCGAAGCGCAAGTCACCAAGGTGTATACCTTCCATCGTGGCAGCTACCTGATCGATGTCGGATATGAAATCGTAAACAAGGGCACGGTGGAACTGCTGCCGTCTGCCTATTTCCAGCTGGTGCGGGACTCTACTCCCGTGAGTGGTACATCCAAATTCGTACCGACTTATACGGGTCCGGCGGTATATACCGATCAGGAAAAGTTCAAAAAGGTCGAGTTTTCGGACATCGAAAAGAACAAGGTCAAATTGCCAACGAATCCGGACAATGGCTGGATCGGCATGTTGCAGCATTACTTCGTGTCCGCATGGTTGCCCGCAGCGAAAGGGCCTCGCGAGTTCTACGCGAAGAAACTGGAAGGTAACGAGTTTTCGGCGGGTGTGATTTTGCCTGTCGCCAAGATCGAACCAGGCCAGACAGGGAAGATTTCAGCTACGTTATACGCGGGCCCGGCTCAATCCAAGCTTGATGACATCGCACCGGGCCTGGGTTTGACCGTGGACTATGGCTGGCTCACGATCATCGCAACCCCGTTGTTCTGGCTGTTGTCGCATATTGATGACTGGATACACAATTGGGGCGTTTCCATCATCTTGCTGACGGTGTTGATCAAACTGGTGTTCTTCCCGCTTTCGGCCGCAAGCTACCGTTCCATGGCCAAGATGCGCCTGCTTGCGCCAAAGCTGGAGAAAATCAAGCAGCAATACAGCGATGATCGCGAGAAGCTGAACCATGCCATGATGGATCTGTACAAAACGGAGAAGATCAATCCTTTGGGTGGCTGCCTTCCAATGCTGATCCAGATCCCGGTATTCATTGCGTTGTATTGGGCAATCTTGTCCAGCGTAGAACTGCGCCACGCGCCGTTCTTCGGCTGGATCACGGACCTGTCGGCAACCGACCCCTATTACGTCTTGCCGCTGATCATGGGTATCAGCATGCTGGTGCAGAGCAAGCTTAACCCGCTTCCGCCAGATCCGCTGCAAGCCAAACTCATGCAGATCATGCCAGTCGTGTTCAGTGTGGTGTTTTTCTTCTTCCCCGCCGGGCTGGTGTTGTACTCCGTTGTAAACAACATCCTGTCCATCGCACAGCAGTGGTACATCACACGCGGTCAGGCAACCGCAACCAAAGGTGGCGCCAAAGCCTGACAATATTGCGGCGATCGCCACCGCCCCTGGGCGCGGTGGCATCGGCGTGGTACGAGTGTCTGGGCGGGACCTGGCCGGAATGGCGTTAGCCCTGACTGGTCGGCAGCTGCCCCCCAGATTTGCTACCTACAGTCCATTTATTGCTGCCGATGGCGCATTACTGGATCAGGGTATCGTCATTTATTTCCCTGCGCCACATTCATACACCGGTGAAGAGGTGCTGGAATTTCAAGGACATGGTGGACCAGCCGTGCTGCAATCCGTGTTGCAGCGCTGTCTGGAGCTGGGAGCGCGCCTCGCACAGCCAGGTGAGTTTACCCAACGCGCATTTCTCAACGACAAGATGGATCTGGCACAGGCCGAGAGCGTGGCCGATCTGATCGATGCCACCACCGAGCAGGCAGCCCGCAGTGCCGTGCGATCATTACAAGGGGAATTTTCCGCCGCGATACACAAGACCGTCGAACAGCTCATCGAGTTGCGCATGCTGGTCGAGGCGACGCTGGATTTTCCCGAGGAAGAGATTGATGCCGATGACCGGAAACTTTGTAGCAGCAAGCTTGCAGCGCTATTTCAGGAAATTGAGCGCATTTCTGCTCTAGCCAAGCAAGGCAGCATCCTGCGTGAAGGGGCACAAGTAGTTCTGGTAGGCGCACCCAACGCAGGAAAATCCAGCCTGCTCAATCGTCTTGCCGGCGAAGAGGTGGCGCTGGTGAGCGAAATTCCTGGCACCACCCGCGATGCGATACGCCAAGCACTGCAGATACGCGGTGTACCTCTGCACTTGATCGATACTGCCGGATTGCGTGAAACGACGGATGCCGTTGAACAAATGGGCATAGCCCGTACACAACAGGCATTGACCCGCGCAGATGTGGTGCTGGTCTTATTGGACGAATCCCAGCATCGAAGCGAGCTTGAGGACCGTACAATATTGGCTTCTTTGCCGGACAAAATCCCGCGACTGTATCTGCATAACAAGATTGACCTTAGCGGGCATGCGCCGGGTCTTGAATTCAAGGATGGAGAGAAGCACCTTTTCATCTCTGCAAAAAACGGCGCGGGAATGGTCGAGCTGCAGGAGAAAATCCTGGAAACGATAGGATGGCATCAGGAGACAGGCGTTTTCATGGCGCGGGCACGCCATCTAGAAGCACTTGCAGATACCAGGAAACATCTGCAGGCTGCGGAACTCGAAATAGCCCGTCCTGAGCTTTTTGCCGAGGAATTGCGCTTGGCCCAAGATGCGCTCAACAGCATTACTGGAGAATTCAGCGCAGACGATTTGCTGGGCGAGATATTCAGTCGTTTTTGTATTGGGAAATGACGGTGTTTCACGTGAAACAATTTCCTTTCAAAATTATCCCCGCAAATCGTTTTGGGGTATGATGCGCGTCCTCATTTTGGTAGCTGACGGATGCGCGAACCGGACAAATTCGATGTCATTGTGATAGGCGGCGGCCATGCCGGCACAGAAGCCGCGTTGGCAAGTGCTCGCGCTGGCTGTGCCACGCTATTGCTGACACATAACATCGAAACACTGGGCGTCATGTCATGCAACCCCTCTATCGGCGGCATAGGTAAAGGGCATCTGGTGAAGGAAGTCGATGCCCTGGGTGGGGCGATGGCTGCAGCAACGGACGAAGGTGGCATCCAGTTTCGCATCCTGAATGCATCCAAGGGGCCGGCAGTCCGCGCAACGCGAGCCCAGGCAGACCGGGCGCTTTATAAGCAGGCCATCCGTAAGCGTTTGGAAAACCAGCAAAATCTCTGGTTGTTCCAACAGCCTGTGGAAAAACTGTTGATAGAAAATGGCCGTATTGCAGGAGTACAGACTCAGCTGGGGTTGAGTTATCACGCCAAAACGGTAGTTTTGACTACCGGTACATTTCTGGCTGGATTGGTGCATGTGGGCCTGTCGAATTACCCAGCAGGCCGCGCTGGCGATCCACCATCGCTTGGGCTGGCACACAATCTGCGGGAATTGGGACTTCCAACTGGGCGCCTGAAAACTGGGACGCCGCCGCGCATCGATGGGCGCAGCATCGATTTTTCCGTAATGCAGGAGCAGCATGGCGATATGCCTGTGCCCGTATTCTCGTTCATGGGACGCGCTGAGCAACATCCAAGGCAACTGCCCTGCTGGATCACCCAGACGAATGAGCGGACGCATGAGATTATCCGCAATGGATTGGACAAGTCCCCATTGTTTACAGGCGTTATCGAAGGAGTGGGTCCACGCTATTGCCCATCCATCGAAGACAAGATCACGCGCTTTGCGGGCAAGGATTCACATCAGATATTCCTGGAGCCTGAAGGGCTGACTACACACGAGATCTATCCTAATGGTATTTCGACCAGCCTTTCCTACGATACGCAGCTGGCATTGGTGCGCTCGATAAAAGGGCTGGAAAACGCACACATCACACGCCCTGGCTATGCCATCGAATATGACTATTTCGATCCGCGCAGCTTGAAAATGTCATTGGAAAGCAAGGTGATAAATGGCCTGTTCCTGGCGGGGCAGATCAACGGCACAACCGGCTATGAGGAAGCGGCCGCACAAGGCTTGCTGGCTGGTGTGAATGCAGCCTTGCAAGCCAAAGAGCTGGAGCCGTGGTGTCCGCGAAGGGACGAAGCATATCTGGGGGTGCTGGTGGACGATCTGATCACGCGCGGCGTATCCGAACCCTACCGCATGTTCACCAGCCGTGCCGAATACCGTTTGCAATTGCGCGAAGACAATGCCGACATGCGCTTGACCGAAATTGGCCGGCGCTTGGGCCTGGTGGATGAAGCTCGATGGTTGGCGTTTGAAACCAAACGGGAAAAAATCGAACGCGAACTGCAGCGATTGAAATCGACCTGGATTAATCCGCGCATGCTGGAAAAAGCCGATGCTGAACGCGTACTGGGCAAAGAGATCGAGCGTGAATATTCGTTGTATGACCTGTTGCGCCGCCCGGAAGTGAGCTATGCGACCTTGATGACACTTCCCGGCGCACAAAAGGAAGAGGGCGGCGAAGTCGCCGAACAGGTGGAGATTCTTGCTAAATATCAAGGATATATAGAGCGTCAGCGGGACGAAATAGCACGCCAGGAAGGACATGAGACGACGCAATTGCCAGCCGATATCGATTATGCGACGGTGCGCGGATTATCGATCGAGGTGCGACAGAAACTAACCCAGCACCGGCCCCAGACGTTGGGGCAGGCTGCGCGCATTTCCGGCGTGACTCCTGCGGCGATTTCCCTGTTGTTGGTACATTTGAAGCGAGGCTTCAAACAAGAAAAGGCCGCATGAGTCTGGCGCAGGAACTGGCAGAAGGAATCGCCGCGATGGAGCTGGCGGTGACATCCGAACAGCAGGCGAAGTTGCTGGATTATCTGGCACTGTTGCGCAAGTGGAATGCGGTATACAACCTTACCGCGATACGCCAGCAGGAACAGATGGTAAGTAACCACCTGCTCGACAGCTTGGCCGTATTGCCTTATTTGTGGCCGCAACGCTGGCTGGATGTGGGTTGTGGCGGAGGCTTGCCGGGGGTGATTCTGGCCGTGATGCGTCCGGAGTGGTCGTTCACCTTGCTGGATAGCAATAGCAAGAAAACCGGTTTTGTTCAGCAAGCTGCAATCGAGTTAGGCCTGCGCAATGTGGAAGTTCGCTGTGAGCGGGTAGAGCAATGGCAGGCACCACAGAAATTCGACGGGATCATTTCCCGCGCTTTTGCCGAAGCAGCGGATTTCGTTATGCTGACCCGGCATCTGTTGGCCGAAGGCGGCCGCTGGGCGGCCATGAAGGGAGCTCCGGAACAAGAGCTGGCACGGCTTCCTGCGGGAGTGAAAGTAGAAAGAGTGATCACATTGCAAGTTCCTAAACTAGAAGCGGCCCGCAGTCTGGTCGTGTTGGGGGTAGAAAAATGAGCAAGATATTGGCAATCACCAATCAAAAGGGGGGTGTGGGCAAAACCACGACCAGCGTCAATCTGGCTGCAAGCCTTGGAGCGGCGAAACAGCGCGTCCTGTTGATCGACCTCGATCCGCAAGGCAACGCCACCATGGGCAGCGGAATCAACAAGGCCGATCTGGAAG
This sequence comes from Sideroxyarcus emersonii, assembly GCF_021654335.1. NCBI lineage: Bacteria > Pseudomonadati > Pseudomonadota > Betaproteobacteria > Nitrosomonadales > Gallionellaceae > Sideroxyarcus > Sideroxyarcus emersonii. Next base: position 2,731,555 of record NZ_AP023423.1, on the reverse strand, counting down.
CGACCGTCTACGACGTATTGCTGGGCGAAAAAACGATTGCCGAAGCGCGCATCAGATCGGACGCCTGCAAATACGATGTATTGCCGGCAAATCGCGAGCTGGCGGGTGCGGAGATTGAACTGGTAGATGTTGAAGGCCGCGAGATGCGATTGAAGGAAGAATTGCTGCCGGTATTGAATGAATACGATTACATCCTGGTCGATTGTCCCCCTGCGCTGAACCTGCTCACCTTGAATGGATTGTGCGCCGCGAAATCGGTAATGATCCCGATGCAATGCGAATACTACGCCCTGGAAGGTTTGAGCGATCTGGTCAATACCATCCGCAAAGTGCGCGAAAACCTGAATCCGGACCTGGAGATCGAGGGCCTGCTGCGCACCATGTTCGATCCGCGCAATGCCTTGGCGCAACAGGTTTCTGAACAATTGCAGCAACATTTCGGCGACAAGGTCTATCGCACGGTCATCCCGCGCAACGTGCGTCTGGCGGAAGCTCCCAGCTTCGGCATCCCGGCGCTGTATCACGACAGCCAGTCCAAGGGGACGCTGGCCTACCTGGCACTGGCGGGCGAAATGCTCAACAACGCGACCGCACAAGTCGCTGCATAACAAGTTTCAACAAAGGGAAAATCATGGCAAAACCGATCAAGGGATTGGGGCGCGGCCTGGATGCGCTGCTTTCCGGAAACAGCACATCGAAACAGAACGACGTATTGCGCGAACTCAAGGTCGAACAACTGAAGCCCGGCAAATACCAGCCGCGCAGCCGCATGGACGAAGCGTCGCTGAACGAACTTGCTGCCTCGATCAAGGTGCAGGGCGTCATGCAACCCATTCTGGCGCGCGAGCTGCCCGAAGGCGGTTACGAGATTATTGCCGGCGAACGCCGTTGGCGTGCAGCGCAGCTGGCCGAATTGAAGATCGTGCCGGTCATCGTGCGCAAGGTGCCGGATAACGCGGCACTGGCGATGGCGCTGATCGAAAACATCCAGCGCGAGGACCTGAACCCGCTGGAAGAGGCGATCGGCATTCAGCGCCTGATCGACGAATTCCAGATGACCCACCAGGCAGCAGCAGATGCGGTCGGCCGTTCACGTAGCGCCGCCAGCAACTTGCTGCGTTTGCTCAAATTGCCGCAAGCCGTACAGGACATGTTGATGGCTGGCTCCCTGGATATGGGACATGCGCGGGCTCTGCTGTCGCTGGAAGGCGCACAGCAGATATTGCTGGCCAACAGGATCGTGCTGGAAGGGCTGTCGGTGCGCGAGGCGGAAAAGCTGGTTCAACAACAAGGCGAACAGGTGCCTGCCAAGCCGGAAAGCAAAAAAACGCAGAAACCGAATCGCGATACCCAACAGTTGCAGGAAGACATCAGTGCTCATCTGGGGACCCGTGTGGAAATCAAGTCGAACCGGAAGGGCGGCGGCAAGCTTGTTATCGAATACCTGAGTAACGATCATTTGGAAGAACTCCTCGGTGGACTCCGTAACGGACGCTGAAAAGCGCGCTGGCAAGGGGGATATCGCAGAACAGGGTTTGACACCCCCGCTAAACGCCGCTATCATCGCCGCGCTTTTCACAGCCGAAGTCCAAGAAAAACGGTTAGCGCGCAAGGTAATTGGTCTGCAAACCATTGCCACGCTTGTCGCTGCAGGCATAACAGCATTTTGCTGGAGAAGTTCGCCGCAATACGCGATAGCGGTGTTAGGTGGTGGAGGGATATCCGTTCTCAATGGAGCTTTGCTGGCTTGGAGGATGTCTCGAGCAGCATTGCATTCTGCCCATGACGCACATCAACAGTTACGGCTTATGTATTTTTACGCTGCCGAGCGTTTCCTGGCAGTTGTCGCATTGCTGGGAATCAGCTTGGCGGTGCTGAAACTATCGCCACTGGCGGTTTTAAGCGGTTTTGTATTGGGGCAAACGGTGCTGCTTGCAGCCCGGTTGTTAATGAAGATCAAGATTGAAGATAGCGACTAAATCATGTCCACCGAAGTGCAAACATCAGCGGAATATATCCATCACCACCTGCAGAACCTGACCTACGGCCATTTGCCTGACGGAACATGGGGCGTTGCACATACTTCAGAAGAAGCCAAGGCGATGGGTTTCTGGGCGCTGAATCTGGATACCTTCTTCATGTCACTGTTGCTCGGTGTGGCTTTCCTGTTCCTGTTCCGCATGGTGGCAAAAAGCATCGTTGCTGGCACCCCGGGCGGATTGCAGAATTTCTGCGAATGGGCCATCGAATTCGTTGATACCAGCGTGCGCGGTTCGTTCTCCGCGAAGAACAACATGATCGCTCCGCTGGCCCTGACCATCTTCTTCTGGGTGTTCTCCATGAACCTGATGGACCTGATACCTATCGACTACGTGCCGCACCTGATGGGCGCACTCGGGGTGCCGTTCTTCAAGGTCGTTCCTTCCACCGATCCGAACGCCACTTTCGGCATGGCAATCGGCGTGTTCCTGCTGGTGCTGTACTACAGCATCAAGATGAAGGGTTTGGGCGGATTCATGGGTGAACTGACACTGCAGCCTTTCGGCAAATGGGGCATGCCCATCAATCTGCTGCTGGAAGGCGTGAACCTGATCGCCAAACCGATCTCCCTTGCGCTGCGTCTGTTCGGCAACATGTATGCCGGCGAAATGATCTTCATCCTGATCGCGCTGATGGGCGGAGCCTGGGCTGGATTCTCGGTCGGCAACGCCACGCTTTACGGCTCGCAGGTGCTGTTGTCCCTCGGCTGGGCGATCTTCCACATCCTGATCGTGACCTTGCAGGCGTTCATCTTCATGACGTTGACAGTGGTCTATCTGGACATGGCGCATCAGGAACACCACTAAAACATAAATTTTCGGCTTCATTAACTTCACTTTTATCAAATAGGAGAAATACAAATGGAATTAGCAAACGCACTGCTGTACATCGCCGGCGCATTGATGATGGGTCTGGGCGCACTTGGCGCAGCGGTTGGTATCGGTATCCTGGGTGGCCGCTTTCTGGAAGGCGCAGCCCGTCAACCTGAGCTGATCCCGATGCTGCGTACCCAATTCTTCGTGGTGATGGGTCTGGTCGACGCCGTTCCGATGATCGCTGTCGGTATCGCGATGTACGTTCTGTTTGCGGTGGCACACTAATTCGCCGTCAGCGACAACGCATAATTTAGAAAGGAAGCTTGCATGAACATCAATGCAACTCTTCTCGCCCAGACCATCATGTTCGCCCTGTTCGTGTGGTTCTGCATGAAGTTCGTATGGGCACCGATCATCGGCGCGCTGGAAGCACGCAAAAAGCAGATCGCCGATGGATTGGCAGATGCGGAACGTGCCAAGCAGGATCTTGAGCTGGCCTCCAAGCGTTCCGCAGAGCTTCTGCGTGAAGCCAAGGAAAAAGCGGGCGAGATCGTGGCGAACGGCGAAAAGCGCGCAAGCGAAATCGTCGAAGAAGCCAAAGGACAAGCCAAGGTTGAAGGCGATCGTATCATCGCCGGTGCCAAGGCCGAGATCGAACAGGAAGTGTTCCGCGCCAAGGAGCAGTTGCGCACGCAGGTTTCCGCGATCGCGCTGGCTGGTGCGGGGAAGATTCTGGGACGCGAGATCGATGCCAAGGCGCACAACGACTTGCTCGATAAACTCGTCGCGGAAATCTGATCGCCATGTCCGAAGCCATTACCACTGCCCGTCCCTATGCCCAGGCGGCATTCGATGAGGCGCAAAAACTGAATGCGCTGAAGGCATGGTCGGAGATGCTGCTGTCTCTGGCCGAAGCCGTAAACCATCCTGAAGTTTATGCCGTCGTTACCAATCCGCGCGTTCCCAAAAAGAAGGTCGAAGACCTGATGGAGGCGATGGTTGGTAGCGGCGCCAGTACGCAACAACGCAACTTTGTGCGCATATTGGCGGACAACCAGCGTTTGCAAGTACTGCCCGAGATCGCCGCACTGTTTGAGGCACTGAAGGCCGAAGCCGAAAAGACCGTCAATGTGGTGGTGGATGCAGCCTTTGAGCTGTCGCCAGCCCAACAAGACAAAATCGTCAGCTCGCTGAAAAAGCGCATGGGTCGAGAGATCAAGCTGACCTGCAAGGTCAATAAAGAATTGCTGGGGGGCGTGGTCATCCGCGCCGGAGACAAAGTGATCGATGGCTCTGCGCGTACCCGACTCACTGAAATGGCGAACGCCCTAGCCTGATAAAGATTTATCAAGAATGAGGAAATCCAGATGAAGCTCAACCCTTCCGAAATTAGCAATCTGATTCGCAGTCGCATCGAGAATTTCGAAGCACTGACCCAAGCGCGCACTGAAGGTACGGTGGTCAGCGTGACCGACGGTATCGTCCGTGTCCACGGTTTGTCCGATGTGATGCAGGGCGAAATGTTGGAATTCCCGGGCAACACCTTTGGTCTGGCGCTGAACCTCGAGCGCGACTCCGTCGGCGCCGTGATTCTGGGTGAATATGAACACATCACCGAAGGCGACACCGTCAAGTGTACCGGCCGCATTCTCGAAGTGCCGGTCGGCCCCGAACTGCGCGGCCGCGTGGTCAACGCGCTGGGACAGCCGATCGACGGCAAGGGTCCGGTCAACACCAAGATGACTGACAAGATCGAAAAGGTCGCACCGGGCGTGATCGCACGTAAGTCGGTCGATCAGCCAGTACAGACCGGCCTGAAGTCCATCGATTCCATGGTTCCGGTCGGCCGCGGTCAGCGCGAACTGATTATCGGCGACCGCCAGACCGGCAAGACCGCGGTCGCTGTCGACGCCATCATCAATCAAAAAGGTCAGAACATGACCTGTATCTACGTTGCGGTAGGCCAGAAAGCCTCGACCGTCGCCAACGTGGTGCGCAAGCTGGAAGAGCACGGCGCGATGGAATACACCATCGTGGTTGCGGCGACCGCTTCCGACTCCGCCGCGATGCAGTTCCTGGCACCTTATGCCGGCTGCACCATGGGCGAATATTTCCGTGACCGCGGCGAAGACGCACTGATCGTTTACGACGACCTGACCAAGCAAGCCTGGGCATATCGCCAGATCTCGCTGTTGCTGCGCCGTCCGCCCGGCCGCGAAGCTTATCCCGGCGACGTGTTCTATCTGCACTCCCGTCTGCTGGAGCGCGCAGCCCGCGTGAACGCCGAATACGTCGAAGCCTTCACCAAGGGTGCCGTCAAAGGCAAGACCGGCTCGCTGACGGCGCTGCCGATTATCGAAACGCAAGCTGGTGACGTGTCCGCATTCGTGCCGACCAACGTGATCTCCATTACCGACGGCCAGATCTTCCTGGAAGCCGACCTGTTCAACGCCGGTATCCGTCCCGCGATCAACGCCGGTGTATCGGTGTCCCGCGTGGGTGGTGCAGCACAGACCAAGGTCATCAAGAAGCTGGGCGGCGGTGTACGTCTGGCCTTGGCGCAGTACCGTGAACTGGCTGCTTTTGCACAGTTCGCTTCCGACCTGGACGAGTCTACGCGCAAGCAATTGGAGCGCGGCCGTCTGGTGACCGAGCTGATGAAGCAACTGCAGTATTGCCCGCTCTCGGTGTCCGACATGGCAACGACCCTGTTTGCGGTCAACAAGGGTTATTTCGACGACGTCCCTGTGGCCAAGGCATTGGCATTCGAAGCCGCCCTGCACGCCCACCTGAAGTCCAAGAACAAGGCCCTGATGGATGCCATCGAATCCAGCAAGGACCTGTCTGCCGATAACGAAAAACTGCTGTCCGCAGCGATCGAATCGTTCAAGGCAACTGCAGTCTACTAAGGCGAGGTGAGTTATGGCGGGCAGTAAAGAAATTCGCACCAAGATCAAGAGCGTGGAAAACACGCGCAAGATCACCCGTGCGATGGAAATGGTGGCAGCAGCGAAAATGCGCAAAGCGCAGGAACGCATGCGTGCCGCTCGCCCCTATGCCGAGAAGATCCGCAATGTGGCAGCGCACTTGTCTCGCGCCAATCCGGAATACAAGCATGCATTCCTGGTCAAGCGCGACAGCATCAAGAACGTCGGTCTGATCGTCGTCACGTCCGACAAGGGCTTGTGCGGTGGCTTGAACACCAACCTGCTGCGTCTGGCTGTGGGCGAAATGAAGACATGGCAAGGCGAAGGCAAGGACCTCATGGTCTGCGCAATCGGCAACAAGGGTTTCGGCTTCATGAACCGCATCGGTGCCAAGGTGAAGTCGCACCTGACCGGTTTGGGCGATACACCCCACGTTGAGAAGCTGATCGGTGCGGTAAAAGCCATGCTGGACGCCTATGTGGCCGGCGAGATCGATGCCATCTACCTGAGTTACAACCACTTCATCAACACGATGAAGCAGGAGCCGCGCGTGGAGCAACTGCTACCGCTCAGCGGAGAGCAGATGGGCACGGCCGAAGGCAACTGGGATTACATCTACGAACCCGATGCGAAGAAAGTCATCGACGAGTTGCTGCTGCGCTACATCGAATCGCTGGTGTATCAGGCGGTCGTAGAGAATATGGCATCCGAGCAAAGCTCGCGTATGGTGGCGATGAAAGCAGCTTCGGACAACGCCAAGAACGTCATCAGCGAGCTGAAACTGGTTTACAACAAGGCGCGCCAGGCAGCGATCACCAAGGAAATTTCCGAGATCGTGGGCGGTGCGGCAGCAATTGGATAGCGCAGTTTGAAGATCGGGCGAGGCTAATGTGAGCGTAGCGAACGTTATGACGAGACCAAATCTTCAAGGTGCAGCAGCGATCGGCTAACGGTCTGCAGCAAAGAATTCAGAATTAATTTAGACGGGGAATCTTAAAATGAGTCAAGGAAAGATTGTTCAGTGTATCGGTGCCGTGGTCGACATCGAATTTCCGCGCGACAAAATGCCCAAGGTGTATGAAGCCTTGACGCTGGCCGATGCGGGCAACTCCACGGCAGAAGTGGGCCTGACCTTCGAGGTCGAGCAGCAGCTGGGCGACGGCGTTGTGCGTACTATCGCGATGGGTTCTTCCGACGGTCTGCGTCGCGGCATGGTGGTGAATTCCACCGGCAATCCGATCCAGGTGCCCGTGGGTACAGGTACCCTGGGACGCATCATGGACGTGCTGGGTCGTCCGATCGACGAAGTGGGCCCGATCAAGAGCGATGAGAAGCGCTCGATTCACCAGGCTGCACCGAAGTTCGACGAACTGTCCCCTTCCGTTGACCTGCTCGAAACCGGCATCAAGGTGATCGACCTGGTTTGCCCGTTCGCCAAGGGCGGCAAGGTTGGCCTGTTCGGCGGCGCCGGCGTGGGCAAGACCGTGAACATGCTGGAACTGATCAACAACATCGCGAAACAGCACTCCGGCCTGTCCGTGTTCGCCGGTGTGGGTGAGCGTACCCGCGAAGGTAACGACTTCTACCACGAAATGTCCGACGCAGGCGTTATCGACAAGGAAGACTTCACCAAGTCCAAAGTGGCGATGGTGTTCGGCCAGATGAACGAGCCGCCCGGCAACCGTCTGCGCGTTGCGCTGTCCGGTCTGACCATGGCTGAAAAATTCCGTGACGAAGGCCGCGACATCTTGTTCTTCGTGGACAACATCTACCGCTACACCTTGGCCGGTACCGAAGTGTCCGCGCTGCTGGGTCGTATGCCTTCCGCCGTGGGCTACCAGCCGACGCTGGCCGAAGAAATGGGCCGCCTGCAAGAGCGTATCACCTCGACCAAGGTAGGTTCCATCACTTCCATCCAGGCCGTGTATGTTCCCGCCGACGACTTGACTGACCCGTCTCCGGCAACCACGTTCCTGCACCTGGACTCCACCGTCGTGTTGAGCCGCGATATCGCTTCGCTGGGTATTTACCCTGCGGTCGATCCGCTGGATTCCACTTCCCGCCAGCTCGATCCGCTGGTTGTGGGCGAAGAGCACTACGGCGTGGCACGCAAGGTCCAAGCAACGCTGCAGCGTTACAAGGAGCTGCGCGACATCATCGCGATCCTGGGTATGGACGAACTGTCTCCCGAGGACAAGCTGTCCGTGGCACGTGCACGTAAGATCCAGCGTTTCCTGTCGCAACCTTTCCACGTGGCCGAAGTGTTCACTGGCGCCCCGGGCAAGTACGTGACCCTGAAGGACACCATCAAGGGCTTCAAGGGCATCGTCGAAGGCGAATACGACCACCTGCCGGAACAGGCGTTCTACATGGTGGGCGGCATCGAAGAAGCGGTCGAAAAAGCCAAGACGCTGCAATAACTGAAAAGGAACAACCATGACAATGACCGTACATGTGGACGTGGTGAGCGCCGAAGAGCAGATCTTCTCCGGCCTCGCTGAAGTCGTCGTGGTTCCGGGCGAGATGGGCGAACTGGGTATCTATCCTCGCCACACTGCACTGCTGACTCGCATCAAACCCGGTACGGTGCGCATCAAGCGTCCTGACCAGGAGAACGAAGAGTTGATCTACGTTTCCGGCGGCATGCTGGAAGTGCAGCCCAACGTAGTGACCGTTCTGGCCGATACAGCGATCCGCGGGCACGATCTGGACGAAGCACGTGCGCTGGAAGCAAAGCAGGCAGCGGAAGAGGCGCTCAAGAACCGCACTACCGATATCGACTACGCGCAAGCGCAAGCCGAATTGGCAGAGGCCATCGCCCAGCTGCGCGCGATCCAGCAGCTGCGCAAGCATACGCACTAAGCCGCAAGCTGTTCAGCATCAAACAAAAAAGCAGCTTCGGCTGCTTTTTTGTTGCGTGAACGATATACTTCCGCATCCTTGAAAAGCCCTGATATGAGCCCATTGAACATCGTCATCCTTGCTGCCGGCAAGGGCACGCGCATGTATTCCGACAAACCCAAGGTATTGCACGCGCTGGCCGGCAAGCCGCTGGTCCAGCATGTGCTGGATTGCGCCGTATCATTGCAGCCGCAACAGATCTGCGTGATCTACGGGCACGGCGGCGAAGCTGTGCCGCAGGCGATGCAGCAATATGGAGCGAAGTTCGTGATCCAGGAGCCGCAGCTCGGTACCGGTCACGCAGTGCAACAGGTTCTGCCGCATCTTGAAGATCAGAGCCGGACGCTCGTGCTATATGGCGACGTTCCACTGATCCAGCACAGCACCCTGCACCAGATGCTACAGGCTGGCGACGGGCTGGTGCTGCTCACCGTCAACCTCGATAAGCCGACCGGCTATGGCCGCATCGTCCGCGACGGGCAAGGCGACGTGCAATGCATCGTCGAGGAAAAGGATGCCACGACAGAACAACGCCAGATTGGTGAAGTGAATACCGGTATCCTGCTGGCCCCGACCGCAAAATTGCGTACATGGTTGGGCAAGCTGGGCAACAACAACGCACAAGGTGAGTACTACCTCACAGATATTGTGGCGATGGCCGTCCAGCAAGGCGTGACAGTGCACACGGTGCATCCTGCCCAGAACTGGGAAGTCGAGGGCATCAACAACAAGCAGCAGTTGGCAGCGCTGGAACGGGTCCAGCAACGGACCGAATCCAACAGCTTGATGGCGCGGGGAGTGACGCTGGCAGATCCTGAACGCATCGATGTGCGAGGAACTCTCCAGTGCGGCCGCGACGTCCAAATCGATGTCGGTTGCATCTTCGAGGGTGAAGTGAAATTGGGTGACCGTGTGAGAGTGGGTGCCTACAGCATCATCCGCGATGCAAGCATCGGCCAGGATACGCAGATCTTCCCATACAGCCACATCGAGGCCAGCGAAACCGGGGAAAATTGCCATATCGGCCCATATGCCAGACTGCGTCCGGGCAGCAAATTGCACGACGGCGCGCATGTCGGGAATTTCGTCGAGATCAAGAACAGCGAGATCGGTTCGGGCAGCAAAGCCAATCACCTGAGCTATATCGGGGACAGCACGGTAGGCAGTCGTGTCAATATCGGCGCTGGCACCATCACTTGCAACTACGACGGGGCCAACAAACACCGCACCGTGATCGGTGACGATGCGTTCATCGGTTCAGACACGCAACTGGTGGCACCCGTCACCGTGGGCAAAGGTGCCACCATCGGCGCCGGCTCCACCATTACCAGGAACACGCCGGATGGCGAACTGACCTTGTCGCGCAGCAAACAGGTGAGCATCGCCGGATGGCAGCGCCCGCAAAAAGGAAAGAAATAACATGTGTGGAATCGTCGGAGCCATAGCAAATCGGAACATCGTGCCTGTCCTGGTAAACGGCCTGCTCCGGCTGGAATACCGCGGTTACGATTCTGCAGGCTTGGTGGTGGTGCACAACGGAACACTTGACCGGGTGCGCAGTACCGGCCGGGTGGCAGAACTGGCGGAAAAAAGTGCCAAAACCTATGGTGAACTGGGCATCGCCCATACCCGCTGGGCAACGCACGGTGTGCCCAGCGAGCGCAATGCCCATCCGCACATCAGCCGCAACCTGATAGCCGTGGTGCACAACGGCATCATCGAGAACTACGAAGAACTGCGTGCCGACCTCACGGAACGCGGATACGAATTTACTTCGGACACCGACACCGAAGTGATCGCCCACCTGATCCACAGCCACTATGCACAGGGCAGCCTGCTGGTCGCGACACAGGCGGCGCTGGCGCAACTGGTCGGCGCATATGCCATCGGCGTGGTGGCGGCGGACAATCCGCATCAATTAATTGCGGCGCGCAAAGGCAGCCCGCTGCTATTGGGGGTCGGCGAGGGTGAACACTTCGTTGCATCCGACATGTCGGCACTGCTGCAGGTCACCAGGAACGTCGTTTACCTCGAAGAAGGCGACGTGGTCGAAGTGAACCTGGACGGCTACCGTATCTTCAACGCACAGGGTGCGGAGATCGGAAGGCCGGTGCATGTCAGCGAACTGAACAACGACAGCGTGGAGCTGGGCGAATACCGGCACTACATGCAAAAGGAAATACACGAACAACCGCAGGCGCTGGCGAACACACTGGAATCGGTATGCAACAGCCAGTCGCTGGTGCCCGGCATCTTCGGCGCGGAAGCGAACAACATTTTCCCACAGGTGGAAAACATCCTTATTCTCGCCTGCGGCACCAGTCATCACGCCGGCATGGTGGCGCGCTACTGGCTGGAAGAGATCGCAGGCATACAGTGCACGGTCGAGATCGCCAGCGAATACCGTTACCGCAGCAGCGTCACCAGACCCGGAACGCTGGTGGTCACCATCTCGCAATCGGGCGAGACGGCAGATACGCTGGCAGCGCTCAATCACGCCAAAACGACCGGCCACCTGTTTACGTTGGCAATCTGCAACGTACCCGAAAGCGCCATCATCCGCCAATCCAAGCTGCGCCTGCTGACGCGGGCAGGTCCGGAGATCGGCGTCGCTTCGACCAAAGCCTTCACGACCCAGCTTGCCGCGCTTTTCCTGTTGACGCTGGTGCTGGCCAAGCTGCGCGGCAGGCTGGATACAGAACGCGAGCAACAGTTTTTGCACGAGCTGCGTCACTTGCCCAGTGCGGTGCAAAAGGTGCTGGCGCTGGAGCCGGAGATTGCAGAATTGTCGAAACAATTTGCCGACAAGCACCACGCCCTGTTTCTCGGGCGCGGGCTGCACTACCCGATCGCGCTGGAAGGCGCACTCAAGCTGAAAGAGATCTCGTATATCCACGCCGAGGCCTATCCTGCCGGGGAGCTGAAACATGGCCCGCTGGCACTGGTGGACAAGGACATGCCGGTGGTGTCGGTGGCTCCCAACGACGCTTTGCTGGAAAAACTGAAATCCAACCTGCAGGAAGTGCGTGCGCGCGGCGGAGAACTGTACGTCTTTGCCGACGCGAACACGCACATCAAAGAGGCCGAAGGCGTACATATCCTGCAAATGCCCGAACACGCAGGTTTTCTGAGCCCTATTCTGCACACCATTCCACTGCAACTGTTGGCATATTACGTTGCGTTGCAGAAGGGAACGGATGTGGACAAGCCACGCAATCTTGCAAAATCCGTCACCGTAGAGTGATGAACATTGCATAGGGCTTGCGGCGAAGGCTGACTTGCGTACAGGCCAGTTCCTGAAAGGACGGCCGGAACCACAACCTGCGCAGTACAAAACACATCTCCCGCAAACCAAGGAGACCAGAAGCATGGCGGTCATCGCCGTTTTCAACCAGAAGGGCGGGGTGGGGAAAACCACCACCTGCCTTAACCTCGCTGCCGCACTCTCCCTGGCGCAGCGGCACCCCATCGCCCTCGACATGGACCCGCAGGGTCACCTGAGCCTGGCCTCTGGGTTGAAGAACGGCACGGTCCAGTCCAAGAGCATGGCCACTTTCTTCAAGGACAAGGTACCGCTCGCCAAATTGCTGCACGACACCCCGGCAGGCTGGCAGATTGTGCCCGCTACGCTGGAACTGTCCAAGATAGACGCGTTGTACGGCAGCGACCCGCATGCTGCCAAGATGCTCAAGCAGGGGCTGGCGGAAGAACTCGCACTGACCGGCGCACCCATCCTGATCGATTGCTGCCCGATGCTGGGCGTACTTACGCTGAATGCACTGCTGGCAAGCGACCGGGTGCTGATCCCGGTATCGGCAGACTTCCTCTCGCAGCACGGTGTGCATCGCCTTGATTCCGCGCTGAATGTGCTGGAGAAGAAACTGCAGCGCAAGTTCGAACGACGCATCCTGGTTACCCGCTTCGATTCGCGCCGCAAACTTTCCTACGACATCTACGACAAGCTCAAGCAGCGCTATGGCGAGCTGGTATGCAAGACGCGGATCGGCGAAAGCGTGGCGCTGGCGACCAGCCCGATGCACGGCCTGGATGTGTTCGCCTATGCCCCCCAGAGCCCGGGTGCGGCAGACTACAAGCTGCTGGCCGCCGAACTGATGGAAAGCGGTTTTGTTTAAGCCAGATAGGTAAAGACGGCGAACAGCAGCGATGCCGTCAATAAAAGCGCAATGACCGATAGCCAGGCATTGCGCTTTTTTTCTTGTGCAAGCAACTCGCGCAGCAAGGGTAGCGATTCGGCAGGATCGGCTTGCAATCGCTGGTGCAGCAGGCGCGGCAGTTGCGGCAACAGGCTCGCATATTGCGGCGCCTCCGCGCGCAAGCTCCTGAGGAAACCGCGCCAGCCGATCTGCTCGCTCATCCAGCGCTCCAGCCAAGGCTTGGCGGTCTTCCACAGGTCAAGATCGGGATCCAGCTGCAAGCCCAGGCCCTCGATGTTGAGCAGGGTCTTCTGCAGCAGCACCAGTTGCGGCTGGACCTCGATGCCGAAACGGCGCGAGGTCTGGAACAGGCGCAGCAGCACCTTGCCGAACGAAACATCGCGCAGCGGCTTGTCGAAGATGGGCTCGCACACCGAACGGATCGCCGCTTCGAACTCATCCACGCGCGTGGCGGCAGGCGCCCAGCCCGACTCGATGTGCAATTCGGCGACGCGCTTGTAATCGCGGTTGAAGAAGGCGATGAAGTTCTGCGCGAGATAATTCTTGTCGGTGTCGGTGAGCGTACCCATGATGCCGAAATCCAGCGCCACATAGCGTCCGTCATGCGCCACCAGGATGTTGCCGGGATGCATGTCGGCGTGGAAGAAGCCGTCGCGGAACACTTGCGTATAAAAGATCTCGACTCCGCGGGCCGCCAGCCTGGACAGGTCGATCCCGGCCGTGCGCAGGGCACCGATCTGGCTGATGGGGATGCCGTGCATGCGCTCCATCACCATCACTTGCACGGAGCACCAGTCCCAGTAGACTTCGGGCACCAGCAGCAGCCTGGCATCGGCGAAATTGCGCCGCAGCTGGCTGGCATTGGCCGATTCGCGCATCATGTCGAGTTCGTCATGCAGGTATTTTTCAAACTCGGCAACCACCAGCTTCGGCTTCAGGCGCTTGCCATCTTCCCACCAGCGTTCGATCAAACCGGCGCAAATCTGCAACAGCGCCACATCGTGGCCTATGATGCTGGCGATACCCGGGCGCAGGATCTTCACCGCCACCTCGCGGCCATCCGGCAACACCGCAAAATGTACCTGGGCCACCGAGGCACTGGCCACCGGTGTCAGATCGAATTCGGCAAACACATCATGCAATCCCTTGCCATAAGCCGCTTCAATCAGGTTGACCGCCAAATCGGAAGAGAACGGCGGCACCCGATCCTGCAGCTTGGCCAGCTCATCGGCAATGTCGGTCGGGATCAGGTCGCGACGGGTGGAAAGCATCTGCCCGAACTTGACGAAGATCGGTCCCAGGGTCTCCAGCGCCAGCCGCAGGCGCTCAGCGCGCGGACGCGAGCAATCGCGGAAGAACAGCAGCCAGTTGAGCGGACGAAGCAGCCAGCTCGTGCGTTCATGCGCCAGCAAAAACTCGTCCAGGCCGAAACGCAGAACGACGAAAATGATCTTGAGTAAGCGGAAAAAACGCATTTACAAAGAGTTCAAGTAAAAAAGGGCACGGCGGATCGCGCCATGCCCGTTAGTTTACTGTACTTTGCGTTTAAACCTGCTGGATTCCGGCCAGCAGCCAGACCGACTTGTCGTCTTTCAGGTTCTTCTGCACATGCCAGATCTCGTCGAAGCTCTCCGGCGCACCGTTGTTCTCGCGCAGCTGACCGCTCATGCGCACGCTGGCAATGGCGTGGTCGTTCTCGGTCACCACTTCCAGCAGCTCGGCATTGACGACGACCACATCGGTCTTTTGCGGTGCATCGCCTCGCTCCTGCAATTGCATGGAAACCTCGGCGAACATCTCCGGCGTCGTATATTCGCGGATGTCGTCCAGGTCCTTGCGGTCGTTCGCGGCCTGCAGGCGGATGAACGAAGTCTTGGCGCTGCGCAGGAAGCTTTCCACCGGGAAATCGGCCGGGATATTGGCCGCGGCCACAGGTGCCGCCACATTGCCGTCATAAGGCTGTTGCACCGGCTCCTGGGCGCCGCCATACGGTGCGCCTGCCCCGGCGTATTGCATCGCCGGTTCCTGCTTGCGGCGGAACATCGAGACCAGGAACATCACGGCGAAGACGGCCAGCATGATCATCAGCAAGGAACCCATGCCTTCGCCCATGCCGAAATGCGCGAACAAGGCACCCAGCCCAGCGCCGATGGCCAGGCCGGCCAGCGGACCGAGCCAGCGGTTGCCGGCAGGCTGTGGGGCCATGGCGGGCTGCGCAGGTGACGTTGCCGGGGCGGCGGCCGGGGCTTTCTGCACGGGTGCGCTCATGGTGCGTTGTTTGCCGAAGCTGCCACCGCCGCCGAAGCGCTTGGCCTCCGCATTCGCGGCAAACAGGGAAAGACTGGTCAGAACGATGGTCAACAGGATGGTGAAGCGTTTCATTTGATTCCTTCTAGTGTGTTCATAACAACGACAGAAGAGTATAGCAGCTGCAGCGGCGCTGCCTGACCCTGCATCAGGATACGGACGAATGTTCAAAATGAAGCAGTCATCAGAATGGGGGCGGATGGCTAAAGTTCAATGGAGCGCCGCTCAGGGGATGGGCAAAGCCCAGCGAACAGGCATGCAGCAGCAACCGGGGCGCACTGGCACTATCGCCATACAGTGCGTCGCCGAGAATGGGGTGGCCGATGGCCGCCATGTGGATGCGCAACTGGTGGGTGCGACCGGTGACCGGCTCCAGTTCGACACGCGTGCAATCGACCCCATGTGACAAGCTGCGATAGCGCGTGAGCGATGGCTTACCTGCCACGGCATCGATTTTGCGCAAAGGACGATTCGGCCAATCGGCGGCAATGGGCAGATCCACTTCGCCTGCCGCAGGTTCCAGCCGGCCGGCCACCACTGCCACGTAGCGCTTGTCCACCTCGCGATCGCGAAACATGTTCGACAGGCGCCGCTGCATTGAGACGCCACGCGCAAACACCAGCAAGCCGGAAGTGGCCATATCCAGGCGATGGACCACCAGCACATCCGGGAATTCCTGCTGCAGGCGCAAGGAAAGGCAATCCTGTTTGTCCGCGCCACGACCCGGCACGGCCAGCAATCCGGCAGGCTTGACGGCCACCAGCAGCGACTCGTCGCTGTAGAGCAGATCCGGCGCGGAATTACCGGGCGGTATCGCCAGGCCCGTCAATCCCTAAGCCTTTTTGACGAACGCGGTCTTCAGCTGCATCGCCCCGATGCCGTCGATCTTGCAATCGATGTCATGGTCGCCATCCACCAGGCGGATGTTCTTCACCTTGGTGCCGACCTTCACCACCGAAGACGAACCCTTGATCTTCAGGTCCTTGATCACCGTCACGGAGTCGCCATCGACCAGCACGTTGCCGAACGCATCCTTGAATACCTTCGCTTCTTCGCCTGCTGCGGCGGGTGCATCCTTCGACCATTCATGCGCGCATTCAGGGCAGACGTAGTTGGCACCGTCTTCGTAGGTATATTCGGAACTGCATTTGGGGCATTTGGGTAAACCGCTCATAGTGATACCTGCTAATGAATAAAAAAGGAATACAAAACATCAATTGGGAGGAGGCTCAAACATAAGGTTCCAAACATGAAGTCCCTCAAGTCTTGCAGCCTTGGCAAGCTCATTGTCTGCGGTTACGAGGACAGTAGCAGAATCATTGACTAGGGCAGAAAAGTAGCCAAGTTTTACACTCATGATCTGGAAGGCATCAGACAAATCGAGCCCATTTCGTTCCGCTAGCTTTTTTGTTTCGGCAAATGTCAGGGGATCTGCGAAGTTGAGGTCATTGATTTGGCTGGACGAAGCTCCGTACCAAGCCGTAAGCCGAAAAGCAGCATCGAGGTACTGCGTGACTGAAAGTTTGCCCTTATGCTTCCATTTTCCCTTAAGAACATTCATTGCCTCATAGAAACAAAACGGAGTTGTATATTTCGTTGCACGGCTATTCCAGTATTCTCTAACGATGTTTGAACCTGGCTCATCAGTAAACACCTTTGCAAGCGCAGATGCATCGAAGAAGTCAGCTCGTGCGGAGGCGCTAGTCATGACCTTAAAGACAAATTGCCCTACAGCTTATACCCGCGATGCACCGCCACCACCCCACCAGTCATGTTGAAGTACTCGACTCGCTCCAGCCCGGCATCGACCATCATCTGCTTCAGCTCTTCCTGTCCCGGATGCATGCGGATGGATTCGGCCAGGTAGCGGTAGCTGTCGGCGTCGTTGGCGATGATCTCGCCCATCTTGGGTAGCAGCTTGAAGGAGTAAAGGTCGTAGGCTTTTTCCAGCGGCTTGGCCACCTTGGAGAACTCCAGCACGATCACGCGGCCGCCCGGCTTGAGCACGCGGCGCATCTCGCGCAGCGCGGCATCCTTGTGGGTGACGTTGCGCAGGCCGAAGGCGATGCTGACGCAGTCGAAGTAGTTGTCGGGGAAGGGCAGGTGTTCGGCGTCGCATTGGGCGGTCGGCGTGGTGATGCCTTCGTCGAGCAGGCGGTCGCGGCCCACGCGCAGCATGGCATTGTTGATGTCGGTGAGCACCACCTGGCCGCTGCTGCCGACCTTCTTCAGGAACAGCCTGGTCAGGTCGCCCGAGCCGCCGGCTACATCCAGCACGCGCTGGCCTTCATGCACATTGGCGAGACCCACTGCAAACGGCTTCCAGATACGGTGCAGGCCCACCGACATCAGGTCGTTCATGATGTCGTATTTGCTGGCGACGGAAGTAAATACGCCGGCGACCTTCTTGGCCTTTTCTTCTTCGGCGACGGTTTGAAAACCGAAATGGGTGTTTGCCATGTGCTGCTCCTATGTTTGTAGGTGTTCGTCCTTCGACATAACCCGCGACTTGCCCGCTTGCGGGCTTGGTCGAATGGTTAGCAGTTCCATCAGGCTCTGGGCGAACGGATGTTAATTGAGCTCAATCGCGCGAAGCGCCGGCGGCTTCCAGCCTGGTCAGGTAATCGTGCCACATGGCATCGTGATACTTGCCCAGTTCATACAGATATTCCCAGGTGTACAGGCCGCTGTCGTGACCGTCGTCGAAGGTCAGCTTGATGGCGTAGCTGCCGGCCGGCTCGATGTCGGTGAGCAGCACGTTGCGCTTGCCGACTTGCAGGACTTCTTGCCCCGGGCCGTGGCCGCGCACTTCGGCCGAAGGTGAATACACGCGCAGGAACTCGAACGGCAGCTTGTAGCGCGCGCCGTCCTCGAAGGCGATCTCCAGTACTCTGGATTGCTGATGCAGGGTGATCTCGGTGGGTATCATAGCGAACGTATCTTTTTAAGTAATGCGGTGGTGGAGCGTTCGTGCAGGAAAGGAATGCTGTGCACCGTGCCGCCCCAGATGGTCACTTCCTTGCTGCCGACGATGTTCGCCGGTTTCCAGTCGCCGCCCTTTACCAGCACGTCGGGCTTGCAGGCGAGGATGAGGTTGAGCGGGGTATCCTCGTCGAACTTCACCACCAGGCTCACCGATTCCAGTGCGGCCAGCACCGCCATGCGGTCCTGCTCGGCATTGATCGGGCGGTCGTCGCCCTTGCCCTGGCGCTTCACTGAGGCATCGCTGTTGACGCCGACGATGAGCGAGAACCCCAGCGCGCGCGCCTGCGCCAGGTAAGTGACGTGGCCGCGGTGCAGCACGTCGAAGCAGCCGTTGGTGAAGACCAGCGGGCGAGGCAACAGCGCGACCCTGGCGGCGAGTTCTTCAGCCGTGCAGATCTTGCTCTCGAAGCTGGGGGCGGGATATTTCACTTCAGTCTATGTACTCGAATACGCGCACGACTTTTTGTACACCCGCAGTGGTGCTGGCGATGTCCGAAGCGGCATCGGCTTCGGCACGGGTGACCAGGCCCATCAGGTATACCACGCTGTTCTCCGTCACCACTTTCACGCTGTCCGCCTTGAGGGCCTTGCTGCGCACGAAGCGGATCTTCACGTTGGCCGTGATGCGTGCATCACCGCTGCTCGAAGTCTTGTTGGCGGCAGCGCTGCCAACCAGCAGTTCGTTGGCGATGCCCTTGACGTTGGGGATGCTGCCGACGATGCGCTCGATGTCCATCTTCGCATCTTCGCTCGGCGCGGAGCCGGTGACGAGGGCAAAGCGGTTATACGCGGTCACGCTGACATGCGCGGTGTCCTTGTACTTCTCCTCGATGCGCTTCTGCGCCTTGCTCTCGATCGAGTCGTCCTCGACGATGGTGCCCGTGGTGCGGCGGTCCGCGTCGGCGCTCATGGCGGCAGCGCCGGCACCGACCCCGGCAGCCACCACCGGTGTGACGCAGCCCTGCAACGGAACCAGCAGCCCGGCCAGCAACAAGAAACAGTAACGCATCATTCCCCTCCCAGAATCAGGTGATCGATCAGGTCGCACAGGCAGTGCAGCACCAGCAGGTGCACCTCCTGGATGCGTGCCGTGCTCTTGGCCGGGACGCAGATGTGGAAATCGTCGGCGCGCAGGATGGAGGTGATCACACCGCCGTCGCGACCGGTCAGGGCCACCACCGGCATGTTGCGTTCATGCGCCGCCTGCACGGCTTCCACCACGCTGGGCGAGTTGCCGCTGGTGGAGATGGCGAGCAGCACATCGCCGTCCATGCCCAGCGCGCGCACCTGCTTGGAGAAGATCTGCACGTAATCGTA
Source organism: Sideroxyarcus emersonii (assembly GCF_021654335.1). Classification (NCBI taxonomy): domain Bacteria; kingdom Pseudomonadati; phylum Pseudomonadota; class Betaproteobacteria; order Nitrosomonadales; family Gallionellaceae; genus Sideroxyarcus; species Sideroxyarcus emersonii. Next base: position 2,712,088 of record NZ_AP023423.1, on the reverse strand, counting down.
ATCGTTGGCGATGGAGGTCAGCACCGAGCTGTCGGTGGTCAGCGCAATGGCGGCCAGTCCGGGGCGCTCTACCTCGAAACGGTTGATCAATTCGGCGGCGAAATGCTGCGAATCGGCAGCCGAACCGCCGTTCCCGCAAACCAGGATCTTGCCGTCGTTCATCAGGCAGGTGACCATCGCCTGGGCGGCGTCAGCAATGGGTTGTGCGAGGACCTTCTTGCTTTGCAGCTTGAGCTGTGCGCTGTCGTCGAAGTGTTTGCCGATGCGGGTTGTCAGGGTCATGGTAAAAAAATGAAGTGAATGACAGGGGCTAATATTACCTTAAAGCTCAAAAGCATTTTTGACCCACTCGATCCGGTCGCCGGCATCCAGCAGCACGGCATCGAAACGGCAGGGCCGGTCGCCCGGCGACGAGGCGATGTAATGCTGTGCGGTCAGGATCAGGCGCTGCTGCTTGCGCCGGTCTATGCTGGCCGCCGCGCCGCCGAAATCGCTGCTGCTGCGCTTGCGTACCTCGGCGAACACCAGGGTTTCTCCATCCCGCAGGATCAGGTCGATCTCGCCGAAGCGGCAACGGTAGTTGGCGTCGAGCAGTTTCAGGCCGTGTTGTTGCAAAAACTGTGCAGCAAGCTGTTCGGCCTGAACGCCGGGTTTCATGGGCGCGACTTGCTGTCCACCGGGACGGCCTGTCCCTGGCGCATGACGGCGAGGATCCCCTCGCGCTGGAAGATATGCCCGTTCTGCGTGATCTTGCCGGTGACGCCGTCCAGCGGCAGCGTGTTCGCAGGGTCATGCTCGTACAGCATCTGCAGCAGGCGATAGGCATCGATGCCCAGCGCGTACAGCCTGTCCATGTCGGGCGACAAGGCCGGCACCGCACGCGGGTAGATCATCACGGCCGGATGGTCGGGCTGCAGCATCCACGGCATGTCGTAGAAACGCACATCGGCCAGGTCGTAGTTGGCCAGCGTATTGGCGTTGCCCGTAAACACCTGCGAAGTGGCATAGACCGGGATCGACGAATTGATGTAGGGACGCAGCAGGCGCGCCTGGTCAGCCTCGGCTGCGAGGAACACCGACGTGCCCGGATCCTGGGGCAGCTCTTTCAGCGGGGTCGTATCGCCGTAATAGACGATCTCGGGCTGCAGGATGCCACCCGCACGCTGCCACTCCTCGGAGAACGCCTGCGCCAGGCGTTTGGACAGGGCGGTGTTGGTCGAAACCACGGTGGCGCTGAGCAGGCCGGCGGCGGTCGCACGCTGCGCGGCCTGGCGCGCTTCGGTCTCGGCCGGCAGACCGAAGAAATACAGATGGTCGGTGCGGGTACCGTCCATCAGATTCATCGCCAGGGTCGGCGTTGTCAGCGACGGGTTTGCGGCCAGCGCGGCGACGCCGCTGCGGGTCAGCGGTCCGGCCACGGCCATCGCGCCATTGGCCAGGGCTTGCTGGTACAGCGCGACCACTTCGGTGGTCTCGTCGGTGCAGGGATAGACGCGCACCGGCAGGCTGTGCACTTCCTTGCTGGCTGCAGCCAGGAAGCCCTGACGCACGGCATCGGCGGCCTTGGCGTAATAGGGCGATTTCAGCGGCAGCAACAGGGCGATATGCGGTACGGGGGCTGCGCTCGGTGCGGCAGCGGGCGCAGAAGCGGCCATCGCCGCAGTGACGGGAAGGGTGGCTGCAGCGGCAACGGCGGAACCGGAAGTGTCCGGAGTGGCGCCTGCCGGGGCGCTCACGTATAGTGACCCGATCAACAGGGAAGCAAGTGCGAGAAGCGAGGCGAAACGTTGCATATCGAGACCAGGCAAAAATTGGAATGCGCATTATATGTAGTCGCCACCCCGATTGGAAATCTAAGTGACATCACCCTGCGGGCGCTGGAGGTACTCGGCGCAGCCGACACCATCGCGGCCGAAGACACCCGCAACACCCGGCACCTGCTGCAACACCACGGCATAGCCGATGCGCGCCTGCTGGCGCTGCACCAGCACAACGAACGCGGTGCGGCGGAGAAAGTCATCGCCCTGCTCCAGCAGGGTCAGAACGTGGCGCTGGTGACCGACGCCGGGACACCGGCGGTGAGCGATCCCGGCGCGGTGCTGGTGGAAGCGGTGCGGGCGGCGGGTTTCCGCGTGATCCCCATCCCGGGCGCGAGCGCCGCCGTTGCCGCCCTCTCCGCCTCCGGGCTGAGCGCGCCGCATTTCCTGTTCTACGGCTTCCTGCCGAACAAGCCCGGCGCACGGCGCAGCGCGCTGCAAGGGCTGGCGGAGCACCCTTACACGCTGGTGTTCTACGAAGCGCCGCACCGCATCCTGGAATGCACGGCGGACCTGCAGGCCGTGTTCGGCGCCGAGCGCGAGATCGTGTTCGCACGCGAGGTCACCAAGCTGTTCGAAAGCATCCACCGCTGCAAGCTCGGCGAGGCGCTGGAGTGGCTGAACAGTGATTCCAACAACCAGCGCGGCGAATTCGTGCTGCTGGTCGCGGGCGCGGTGGCGCGCGAGGGGCTGGATGCAGAAGCCGAGCGCACGCTGGTGCTGCTGCTGGAAGAACTGCCGCTGAAACAGGCGGTGCAGCTGGCGGTAAAGGTCACCGGCGCGAACAAGAACGAGCTCTACCAGCGCGCGCTGGCACTCAAGGCCGCAGCTGAATAATCGACCCTGTCGCGCGGTTGCCATCCAGGAATGAAGTGGGTACGCTGGCCGCACCAACAACTATTCGGGGAGGGCTACATGCCAAACATTGTCGTGGTCTATCACAGCGGTTACGGACATACAGCAAGACAGGCGCAGGCCGTGGCAACAGGGGCCAACGCGATACTCATGGCGATCAGTTCCGAAGGCAACCTGAGCGAAGCAGAATGGGCGACGCTGGATGCGGCCGACGCCATCATCATGGGCTCGCCGACCTACATGGGCATGGTCAGCTGGCAGTTCAAGAAATTCGCCGACGCTTCGTCCAAGCCGTGGTTCTCGCAGAAATGGAAGAACAAGATCGCCGCCGGCTTCACCAATTCCGCCACCATGAACGGCGACAAGCTTTCCACCCTGCACTACATCTTCACCCTCGCCATGCAGCACAGCATGATCTGGGTCGGTACCGGCATGATGCCTTCCAACAGCAAGGCCGCACAGCGCAACGACGTGAACTACGTCGGTTCGTTCGGCGGCGCGATGTCGGTTTCCCCGTCCGACGCCTCGCCGGACGAGATGCTGCCGGGCGACCTGGAGACTGCCAGGCAGTTCGGCAAGCGGGTGGCGGAAGCCACCGCGCAATGGGTTGCCGGCCGCAAGTAGCTTCCCGCTTTAATCACATGCCCTGCCAACTGTTAGAATGCAGGGCATGAAAACACTGACCCTGACCCGTCCCGACGATTGGCACCTGCACCTGCGCGACGAAGCGCTGATGGCTTCGGTGCTGCCCGACACCGCACGGCAATTTGCCCGCGCCATCGTCATGCCCAACCTGCGTCCGCCGGTGACCACCACCGCGCAGGCCGTGGCCTACCGCGAACGCATTCTTAAAGCGCTGCCGCAAGGCATGAAGTTCGAGCCGCTGATGACGCTGTACCTTACTGATAACACCCCATCATCAGAAATTGCTCTCGCTAGACTTACGGGCTACGTCTATGCTGTGAAGCTTTATCCGGCCGGGGCCACCACCAACTCCGATGCGGGCGTCACCGACCTGCGCAAGACCTACGCTGCGCTGGAAGAGATGCAGCGCTGCGGCATGCCGCTGCTGGTGCACGGCGAAGTGACCAGCCCCGACATCGACATCTTCGACCGCGAGGCCGTGTTCATCGAGCGCGTCATGCAACCGCTGCTGAAAGACCTGCCCGGCCTGCGCGTGGTGTTCGAGCACATCACCACCAAAGACGCCGCGCAGTTCGTCGCCAGCGCACCCGACACCATCGCCGCCACGCTCACCCCGCAGCACCTGCTGTACAACCGCAACGCCATGCTGGTCGGCGGCATCCGCCCGCACTTCTACTGCCTGCCGATATTGAAACGCGAAACACACCGCGAAGCACTGGTGAAAGCCGCCACCAGCGGCAGCAGGAAATTCTTCCTCGGCACCGACAGCGCCCCGCACGCGCAGCACACCAAGGAGAACGCCTGCGGCTGCGCCGGCTGCTACACCGCACATAACGCCATCGAGCTGTATGCCGAAGCGTTCGAAGCGGCAGGCGCGCTGGACAAACTGGAAGCTTTTGCCAGCTTCCATGGCGCCGACTACTACGGCCTGCCGCGCAACAAGGAGACCATCACGCTACGCCGCGAAGAGTGGGAAGTACCTGCATCGGTGGGATTTGGCGAGCATCGGCTCGTGCCGCTGAGAGCGGGGGAGAAGATGGAGTGGAGACTGTTATGACCAACGAAGGAAGTTTGCGTCATGAAATACGTATCGCGTTGTTAATTGATGCTGACAATTCCCCGGCAGCGAAAATCGAAGTTGTATTAGCCGAACTTGCGAAGGTGGGAGTTGTGAATATTCGAAGGGCTTATGGCAATTGGAAAAAAACGGAATTAAAAGGATGGGAAGCTGCACTTCATCCTTTTGCTATTCGACCTATGCAGCAGTTTGATTACACGAAAGGCAAGAACGCTACCGATATGAGTTTGTGCATTGATGCTATGCACCTCCTGTATACGGAGAAACCGGATGCATTTGCCATAGTATCTTCAGACAGCGACTTCACACCGCTTGTTTTACACATCAAGGAGCGCGGAGCAAAGGTATTTGGTTTTGGTGCAAGCAAAACTCCAGAGCCCTTTGTAGATGCTTGTTCCCAATTTTTAGATTTGGACAAAATAGGTCAAGAGATTCCCGTTGATGCTGCGGGTAACCTGCAGGCAGAAACACCTTCAAAACCAGCAACCCCGATAAAGGTACCACCAGCTAAACTGCGCCAAGATACTCGTCTAGTAAGTTTATTGAGGAATGCTGTTGATGCCGCGCAAGGTGATGATGGATGGGCGTTGTTGTCATTGGTTCGTAATCACATTTCCAATCAAGCATCATTTGACCCACGAAATTACGGATATACAACATTTAGTAAATTGGTCAGTGCGACAGAATTGTTTGAGATGTCGGGCGAAGGCACTCCACGAGTTTCTGTAAGGGATGTTCGTAAATCGAAAACGAGTAAGTCAACATAAGTCATTATGCCTATCTCTCAATATCTAAAAACCTCCCCCATCCTCGGCGAACGCGTCTATCTGCATCCTTCCTGCCAGGTCATCGGCGACGTGAAGATCGGTGATGACGCCTCCATCTGGTGCAACGCGGTGCTGCGCGGCGATGTGAACCGCATCGTGATCGGGCGCGGGACCAACATTCAGGACCTGAGCATGGGCCATGTGTCGCACCACGTGCCGGAGAAGCCGGAAGGGTCGCCGCTGATCATCGGCGACTACGTGACGGTGGGCCATTCGGTGATCGTGCATGGCTGCCGCATTGGCAACGAGTGCCTGATCGGCATGGGCTCGATCATCATGGACGATGTGGTGATCCCCGACCATGTGATGATCGGCGCCGGCAGCCTGGTCTCGCCCGGCAAGACGCTGGAGAGCGGCATGCTCTACATGGGCCGCCCGGCCAAGGCGGTGCGCGCACTGACGAAAGAGGAGATCGCCTACCTGCGCTATTCCGCCGAGCATTACATGAGGGTGAAAGACAATTACCTGATCGGCCCGGAGCTTTAGGGCGGTCACGGTTCGGTCAAGCCGATGCGGAAATACCGGCTCCTTGCCATCTCGGGCAGTCTGCGCGCCGCCTCGCTCAACAGCGCTGTGCTGCGGATGGCAGCTACGCTCACGCCGGATGACGCGCAGATCCATATCTACGAGGGGCTGGCTGACCTGCCGCATTTCAATCCCGACCTGGAAGGGCGGGAAGCGGCATCGGTGCTCGATCTGCGCAGGCGGCTGCGGGATGCGGACGGAGTCCTGATCGCCTGTCCGGAATATGCCCATGGCTTGCCGGGGGCTTTCAAGAATGCGCTGGACTGGGTGGTGGCGAGCGGGGAGTTCGTGAACAAGCCGGTCGCCTTGATCAACCTGTTCGAGCGTTCGACCTGGGCGCCCGCCTTGCTGAAGGAAACGCTGGCCATGATGACGGCAAATGTCGTCGAACCGGCTTCGGTCACATTGCAGCTTTTCAGCAATAAGGTGAGTGAGGACTTCATCATGGCGGATGTTAAAATTGCGCAAGCATTGCGATCCTCGCTGGATGCCCTGATGCAGGCGATCAAGGAACAAGAAACCGGAACATGACCACCCTGAACCCGCAAGACTTCAAACGCGCCAGCGTGAATCTGGAGACCGCGCGCATCGCGTGGAAGGAATTGCAGCGCTTCTTTGCCAGCGGCTCGGCGATCCTGGTCGGCGCCGAACTCGACCTGGTCGAGGTGGCGTTCCAGATCTCCGAAGACAACAAGGCGCAGGTGCTGGAATGGATGCAGAGGGGGCAGCTCGCCCGCGTTCCCGACGCGCAGGCGCTGGCTTGGTATGAGGCCGATGCCGATGTCTGGGCGGTGGTGGTCAGGCCCTATGTGCTGGTGCAGCAGGCTTGATGTCGTGCAAGTGCGATGAAAGAAAGACGATGAAGAAGATATTGGTCCTGGGGCTGTTGCCCTTGCTGGCGGCCTGCCAGAGCACGCCCAAACTGGAAGACGATACGCGCTACGTGAAGCTGGCAAAGGTGGTGGATGTGCATGTGTTCACCGATGCGGAGCGCAAGGAAGCCGCCAAGACGCTGCCGCCTGGCGACAGCGGGGTCGGCTTCGGTATCGGCATCGGCGTGGGTACCGGCGGCGGTTTCGGCGGGATGATGATCGGTGCGGGCACCGGCCTGGGCGGGCGCGACCGGCGCAAGGAACCGCCGCAAGTCGCTTACGGCGCGAACCGCTTCACGGTGCAGCCGCTGAACACCAGCGAGCGCATCGAGGTGATGAGCTACAAGCATTACAAGGCGGGCGATTGCGTCAAGGTCCTGACCGGGCACCCGACCGAATTTGCGCGGCTGTTCGACCCGAAAGAGGGCGAGCTCTGCAACTGACCGCAACGTCTAGAGCTGCTTCATGGCCGCTTCGATGCGCTGGCACAAGGTCTTGAGTATCTTGATGCGGGCGAAGTTCTTGTCGTTGGCTTCCACCAGCGTCCACGGTGCCGCCTCGGTGCTGGTGCGGTCGACCATGTCGCCGACCGCCTGTTCATAGGCATCCCACTTTTCCCGGTTGCGCCAATCCTCCTCGGTGATCTTGAAGCGCTTGAAGCCGATCTTCTCGCGTTCCTTGAAGCGGCGCAGCTGCTCTTCCTTGCTGATCGACAGCCAGAACTTCACCACCACGGTCTGGTGGCGCACCAGTTGTGCCTCGAAGTCGTTGATCTCGCCGTAGGCGCGCATCCAGTCGGCCTCGGAACAGAACTTCTCCACCCGTTCGACCAGTACGCGCCCGTACCATGAACGGTCGAAGATGGTGACGCGGCCCTTGCGCGGGATGTGCCGCCAGAAGCGCCACAGATAGGGTTGCGCGCGCTCTTCCTCGGTCGGCGCGGCGATGGGGACAATCTGGTACTGGCGGGCTTCGAGCGCGCTGGCGATGCGGCGGATGCTGCCGCCCTTGCCGGCGGCATCGTTGCCCTCGAAGACCGCGATGACGGTGATGTCCTTGAATTTCTCATGCCGGGTCAGCAGCGCCAGCTTGCCCTGGTATTTTTCCAGCTCGGCCTCGAATTTCTTCTTCTCCAGCTTCTGGGTGAGGTCGAGCGTCTCGAGGATGTTCAGCTTGTCGATGGGCGGCAACAACGGTGCAGCGCGGATCGCCGTCTCCTTCTTTTTCTCGGCCTCGGCCAGGCGTTTGCGCAGCGCTTCCAGGATGACCTTGCCGATGGTCAGGCTACGGTAGCGCGCGTCCGCACCTTCGACCACGATCCACGGCGATTCGGCGGTGCTGGTGTGGCGGATGACGCTCTCGTGGATGGTGAGGAACTTGTCGTAGCGCTTGAAGCGTTCCCAGTCGCGTTTGGTGACGCGCCAGCGCGTCTTGGGATTCTTCTCCAGCGCCCGCAGGCGGGCTTCCTGCTTCTCCTTGGACAGGTGCAGCCAGAACTTGATGATGAGCGCGCCTTCGTCGGTCAGCATCTTCTCCAGGCGCTTGGCACGCTCCAGGCTCTGGTCGAGTTCGGCGGCCTTGGTCCTGCCCATGGCCCGGTTCAGGATCGGCCACGTGTACCATGAGCCGAGGAACACGCCGATCTTGCCCTTGGGCGGCAGGGCGCGCCAGAAGCGCCACATCATGGGGCGCTCCATCTCTTCGTCGGAGGGTTCGCCCATGCCGTGGGTCTGGATGAAACGCGGGTCCATCCATTCGTTCAGCAGGTTCACGGTCTCGCCGCGTCCCGCGCCGTCCACCCCGCCGACCAGGATGATGACCGGAAATCTCGCTTTCTCCGCCAGATCGAATTGTGCATCCAGCAGCGCTTCGCGCAGCTTCGGCACTTCCTTGTCGTAGGTCGCCTTGTCAATCTTGTGTCCGAGCTCGGCTGATTCAAACATGACATCTCCTTTCAGAGCTACAGTTGATCCGGTGCAATGACGAGGCGCAATACGGTCTGGAAATCGCCTTCGCGTTCACGCCGGCTGAACCACCAGATGGCCCCCTTCTTGATGCTCCAGTAATCAGCATGTCCCGTCATCAGCAGCGAGGCGAGTTCGCCCATCCAGGGCTGATGCCCGACCAGCAGGGCCGCGCCGCCAGCCATCGGCCAGCCGGCGGTGGCGATCGCCGTTTGCGGGGTGGCATGCACGCCGAGGTTGGGTGCGGTGATGAAACCCTTGTTGAGTGCGGCGGCGGTCTGCTGCGCCCGCACCGCCGGACTGACCAAGATGCGCGTTCCTTGCGGCAGGCGCTCGTTGAGGAATCGGGCCATGTGCTCGGCTTGCCGCCGCCCCTTGTCGGTGAGCGGACGCGAGCTGTCCGGAACACCTTCAGCAGCCTCGGCATGTCGCCACAGAATCAATTCCATCTTCACCGCTCTCCCGTTTATTACACTATCGGATGGCAGGATATACCGTATATACTGAATTCGCCACACTCACTCAGGGAGATCGATATGACCAGAACCGCCCCGCGCAAACCCGCTGCCAGGAAGCCTGCTGTCGCCCGCAAAGCTGTCCCGGCAAAGACTGCCACCAAGCCCGAGAGAAAACAGAAAAAAGAAAAGAAAGCCGACGCCAAGGTGAAGGTGGTGCGCGACAGTTTCACTATGCCGCAAAGCGATTACGAATTGATTGCAGCGCTGAAGCAGAAGGCGCTCAAGGCCGGGCTGCATGTGAAGAAGAGCGAATTGCTGCGCGCCAGCCTGCAGACCCTGAACAAGGTGAGTGCCGCGCAATTGAAGCGCGCCATCTCCGGGCTGGAAAAGATCAAGACCGGGCGCCCGAAGAAAGGTTAGTCTTCCTCGACTGCCTGCAGTTGTCCCAGCTCCTGCAGCAACAGATTCTGGGCGCAGGATGCCGCGCCGCGGGCCGGCGTCTTGCGATGCCAGAAGCCGTTGCAGTCCATCTCCCACGCTTGTACATTGTCTTTCAGGTAGCTCTTCAATCCCTCGTCCAGCACGCGCTTCTTGAGCTTCTCGTCGAGCACGGGGAAGCACACCTCGATGCGCCGGAAGAAATTGCGGTCCATCCAGTCGGCGCTGGCCAGGTAGACATCGTGCGCCAGGTCGTTGCGGAAATAGAATATGCGCGTGTGCTCGAGGAACCGGCCGATGATGGAGATCACGTGGATGTTCTCGGACAGCCCGGCGACACCCGGCCGCAGGGCGCACACGCCGCGCACGATGAGGTCGATCTTCACGCCGGCCTGTGAGGCTTCATACAGCGCGGTGATGGTCTCCGGCTCCAGCAGCGAATTCATCTTGGCGATGATGTGGGCGCGCTTGCCGGCCTTGGCCAGCCGGGTCTCGTTGCGGATCGCATCCAGTATGCTGGTATGCAGGGTGAACGGCGATTGCCACAGGTGTTTCAGCTTGCTCGCCTTGCCCAGGCCGGTGAGCTGCATGAACACCTGGTTCACGTCGGCACAGACCTCTTCGTTGCTGGTGAACAGGCCGAAGTCGGTATACAGCCTGGCAGTGCGCGGATGATAGTTGCCGGTGCCCAGGTGCACATAACGGCGCAGCTTGTTGTCCTCGCGCCGCACGATCATCAGCATCTTGGCGTGGGTCTTGTGCCCGACCACGCCGTACACCACATGCGCGCCCACCTCTTCCAGGCGGCCGGCCCAGTTGATGTTGGCTTCCTCGTCGAAGCGCGCCAGCAGTTCCACCACCACGGTGACTTCCTTGCCGCGCATCGCGGCGGCGATCAGCGCTTCCATCAGTTCGGAATCGACCCCGGTGCGGTACACCGTCTGTTTGATGGCCACCACGTTCGGGTCGGCGGCAGCCTGCTGGATGAAATCGATCACCGGCTTGAACGACTGGTAGGGATGGTGCAGCAGCACGTCGTTCTTGCGCAGCACCTTGAACATGTCCGCGCCCTTTTTCTGCAGCAGAACCGGCATGCCCGGCACGAAAGGCGCGAACTTGAGGTCGTCGCGCGCCACCTGGTCCGGGATGCGCATCAGGCGCACCAGGTTGACCGGGCCTTTCACGCTGTACAGGTCTTCCGCCTTCAGTTCGAACTGCTGCAGCAGGAACTCCGACATGGCGGGCGGGCAGTTGTCGGCGACCTCCAGCCGCACAGCATCGCCGAAGTGGCGTTGCGGCAATTCGCCCTGCAGGCTGACGCGCAGGTTCTTCACTTCCTCCTCGTCCACGAACAGATCGCTGTTGCGGGTCACGCGGAACTGGTAACAGCCTTGCACTTCCATGCCAGCAAACAGCTCGCCGACATGCGCGTGCAGGATGGAGGAGAGGAACACGAAACCGTACGGGCAGCCGGAGATTTCCGGCGGCATCAGGATGGCGCGCGGCAAAACGCGCGGCGCCTGCACGATGGCCTTGGCCGAATTGCGCCCGAAGGCGTCCTTGCCTTGCAGCTCGACGGCGAAATTCAGGCTCTTGTTGAGCACGCGCGGGAACGGATGCGCCGGATCGAGCCCGATCGGCGTCAGCACTGGCATTACCTCGCGCATGAAGAAGTCCTTCACCCAGGCCTGCTGTGCCTCGTTCCATTGCGTGCGGCGCAGGAACTTGATGCCCTGTTGCGCGAGTGCCGGCACCAGTTCTTCGTTGAACAGCTGGTACTGCCGCGCGATCAGCTGGTGCGTCGGGGCATACAGGCGCTTGAGGATCTGGGTTGCTTCCAGCCCGTCGGGGCCGGCCGCGAGGCCGCCCAGCTTGGCCTGTTCCTTCAGTCCGGCGACCCGGATCTCGAAGAACTCGTCCAGGTTGCTGCTGACGATGCACAGGTATCTCAGCCGCTCCAGCAAGGGCACCGACGCGTCTTCTGCCTGCGCCAGCACGCGCCGGTTGAATTCGAGCAGGCCTAATTCGCGGTTGAGGAAGTTTTGCGTCGGGAAGGTCTTTGCCATGAGCGGGTTCGTCAGCGCGCTGACGGGTCAGCGGTGATTCAGTTTTTCGGAGGAACGTATCCTGTCGGCATCTGGGTACCTGCGCCGAAGAAATAATTCTCCATCTGCTCGGCCAGGTATTTGCGCGCCTTGGCATCGGCGAGGTTGAGGCGGTTCTCGTTCACCAGCATGGTCTGGAACTTGATCCAGCCCTGCCAGGCTTCCTTCGATACGCTGTCGAAGATGCGCTGACCCAGCGCACCGGGATAGGGAGGGCGATCCAGCCCTTCCGCCTCGCGGCCGAGTTTTACGCACTGTACTGTTCTTGCCATGATGTAGTTCACTCCGTGAGTATGTTTGAAGAATATGACATTACCGTGAATCCCCGCCCAAATCCAGCGGGCCGGCACGGAAAGCCGTGCACGCCCGCCTTCCGGCCTAGCGCAGCGATCTGACGAAGACCTTGGAGCGGCGCTGGTAGTTGTACAGCGATTTTTTCTGTGCCGGCAGCTGTTCCACGTCGACCTCCTTGAAGCCGCGCTCGATGAACCAGTGCGCCGTGCGCGTGGTCAGCACGAACAGTTTTTGCAGCTTCAGGGCCTGCGCCCGGGCAGCGATGTGCTTGAGCAGGATGTCGCCGTAGCCGTGGTTGCGGTAGGCCGGCTGGATGGCGAGGCAGGCCAGTTCGGCCGCCTTCTCGTCAGCGAAGGGGTACAGCGCGGCGCAGCCGATGATGCGGTGGCCGTGTTCCAGCACCACGAAGCGCCCGATCTCGCGTTCCAGCAGTTCGCGCGAGCGCCGCACCAGGATGCCTTCGGCTTCCAGCGGCTGCAGCAGCTGCAGGATGCCGCCGACATCCTTGATGGTCGCGTCGCGCAGGGTGTTGAGGGTGCTTTCCACCACCATGGTGCCGATGCCTTCGTCGCTGAACAATTCCTGCAACAGGGCGCCGTCGGCGTGGCGGCTGACCAGGTGGGTGCGTGCCACCCCGGCCTCGCAGGCGCGCACGGCGCAGGGCAGGAACAGGCCCACATCGTCCGGCAGCTTGCGCCTGCCGGACAGGATCTTGCCGGCCTCGGCGATGGTCAGTTCCTTCAGCAGCGCGCCTTCCTTGTCGTGCACACCATCGGTATCGGTCAGGAAGATCAGCTTGTCCGCGTCGAGCGCGATGGCGGTGGCGGTGGCGACGTCTTCCAGCGTCAGGTTGAACACTTCGCCTGTGGGGGAATAGCCCAGCGGCGACAGCAGCACCACTTCGCCGAATTCCATGCGGTCCTTCAGCGCGGCGACATCCACCTTGCGCACGCAGCCGGTGTGCATCAGGTCCACGCCGTTGATCACGCCGATGGGCTGGGCGGTGATGAAGTTGCCGCCGGCCACGCGGATGTCGGCGTTGGCCATCGGCGAATTTGCCAGGCCCAGGGACAGCAGCGCCTCGATCTCCACGCGTACGCGGCCGACCGCTTCCTTCACGCACTGCATCGTCTCGGCATCGGTGAGCCGGATGCCGTGGTGATAGCTGCCTTCGATGTTGCTCTGCACCAGCCGCTGTTCGATCTGCGGACGCGCGCCATGCACCAGCACCAGGCGGATGCCCAGAGAAGCAAGCAGGTTGAAATCGTGCGTCAGTTCGAGGAACTTGCCGTCGGCCACCACCTCGCCGCCAAAGGCGATCACGAAGGTCTTGCCGCGAAAGGCGTTGATGTACGGCGCTACGGAGCGGAACCAGGCGACGAATTCCGGAGAAGAGCTGGCGGGGGCGACTGGCATGGTGTTCGGTTAACTCCTCAATTCGGTGGAGAGGCGCAAGATTCGGGCACGGGCATTATATTTCAAATCATGCGGATGATCGGTGCGGCAAGGCGTTACTCTTCGTCGAGCAGCTTGCCCGCAATCGCCCAGTTCTCGTCCGGCAGCTCGTCGAAGGCGATATAGGTATACGACTTCGGTTTGTGCGCGATGCGCTCCAGGGTGTCGGTGATTTCTTCTGCGATCCTGGCTTTCTGTTCGCGGCTGAGAATACCGGCGATGCGGATGTTGACGTAAGGCATGGCAGCTTCCTTTCAGAGTCAGTTGAAATCCCCCCACAGCGTCTGCAGTGCGGCGATGCCGGCGATGGCGGCGGTCTCGGTACGCAGTACGCGCGGACCCAGCAGGATGGGGGCGAATCCGGCTTGCTGGGCGATGTTGGCCTCGTCGGCGGTGAAGCCGCCCTCCGGCCCGATCAGCAGTGTAGCGCGTCCTTGCGGCCTGGGCTGGTTCTGCAGGTTGCTTGCGCCGCCCGGCAGCAGGATGAATTTGCCGCCGGGTTGCTGGCGCTCGGCGTGCAGCCAGGCAGCCAGGTCTTGCGGTGCATGCAACTGCGGCAAGACGTTGCGCCCGCATTGCTCGCAGGCGGAGACGGCGACGTTGCGCCAATGTTCGGTGCGTTTTTCGGCGCGCGGGCCGGACAGCTTCGCCACGCTGCGCTGCGTCTGCACCGGCACGATTTCGGCCGCGCCCAGTTCGGTGGCTTTCTGCACCACCCAATCCATTTTCTCGCTCGTACTCATGGCCTGGGCGAGCACGATGTGCAGGCCGGTCTCCTGCTGGCCCATGAAGGTCTGCAGGTTGCCGAGCACCACATGCTTGCCCTGGATCGAGTTGATGGTGGCATCGAGCGCATTGCCGAGACCGTCGAAGATCTGCACCGCATCGCCGACACGCAGGCGCAACACGCGGCTGGCATGATGGGCGGCTTCGGGCGGCAACTCGTAGTTGGTGCTCAGGGGCAGCGGCGGCGGGCAATAGAATCTTGGCGCAGACATGGCGGGTAAGGGCGTCGGGACGGGCGTGATAATATATTGTCCAGAACAATAACGCAGGTGTTTAAGGAGGAAAAAACCATGGTCAGTCTGCAACCCCCCCTTTGCGATTTCGGCTGGAAGGCCCGTCCGTTCGACTTGCTGGGCGTGGATGGCAAGCGCCACACGCTGGAAAGCGCGCGCGGCAAGAACGGTTTGCTGGTGATGTTCATCTGCAACCACTGCCCTTACGTCAAGTCGATCCGTGACCGCATCATCCGCGACGCGCTCGAACTGCAGCAGCACGGCATCAACAGCATCGCCATCATGTCCAACGATCCCGCCGACTACGCCGAGGACTCGTTCGACAACATGAAGCTGGTGGCGCGGCAGTACAACTACCCGTTCCCTTACGTGTGGGACGAGACGCAGCAGATCGCCAAGGATTACGGTGCCGTGTGCACGCCGGATTTCTTCGGCTTCAATGCCAATCTGGAGCTGCAATACCGCGGCCGCCTGGATGCGTCGCGCAAGGAGGCGGTGCCGGACGCGCCGCGCGACCTGTTCAACGCCATGCTGCAAGTGGCGAAGACCGGGCAGGGTCCGCGCGAGCAGATCGCCAGCATGGGCTGTTCCATCAAGTGGAAGGAATGAGCGTGCGCGGCAGGCGGAGTAGCAAGGCGTGAAGATCCTGATCCTGGGAGCCGGGCAGGTCGGCTCGACGGTGGCGGAGAATCTGGTCGGGGAAGCCAATGACATCACCGTGGTCGATTCGGACGCCGGGAAGCTGCGCCTGCTGCAGGATCGCCTGGATCTGCGCACGCTGGTGGGCAACGCGGCGCATCCGTCCACGCTCGAACAGGCGGGCATCGCCGATACCGACATGCTGCTGGCGGTGACGCAAAGCGACGAAGTGAACCTGGTCGCCTGCAAGCTGGCATCCAGCCTGTACAACACGCCCACCCGCATCGCCCGCATCCGCACCACCGATTACCTCAACCGCGAAACGGTGTTCAGCAAAGACAATTTCTGTGTGGACTTCTCCATTTGTCCCGAGCAGATCCTGACCGACTACATCACCAAGCTGATCGAGTTCCCGGAAGCCCTGCAGGTGCTGGAGTTCGCCGACGGCAAGGTGTCGCTGGTCGCGGTGCGGGCGTTCCAGGGCGGCCTGCTGGTGGGCAAGCCGCTGAGCTACCTGCGCACCCACATGCCGCATGTGCAGACCCGCGTTGCGGCGATCTTCCGCCAGGACCGCGCGATCATCCCGGAAGGCAGCACTGTGGTGCAGGACGGCGACGAGATATTCTTCATCGCCGCATCCGACAATATCCGCCGCGTGCTGAAGGAGATGCGCCGCATGGACAAGCCGGCCAGGCGCGTGATGATCGTCGGCGGCGGCAACATCGGCCGCAGGCTGGCAAAGGCGCTGGAGCGCGACTACCAGGTCAAGGTCATCGAATTCAACAAGAAGGTCTGCCAGAAGCTGGCCGGGGAGCTGACCAGCACGCTGGTGCTGAACGGCGACGGTACGGACGAGAAGCTGATGCAGCAGGAGAACGTCGGCGAGATCGACGTGTTCTGCGCGCTCACCAACGATGACGAGAACAACATCATGTCCGCCCTGCTGGCCAAGCAGGGCGGCGCACGCAAGGTGCTTGCGCTGATCAATCGCAGCGCCTACGTCGACCTGCTGCAAGGCGGCAAGATCGACATCGCGCTGTCACCGGCGCAGGTCACCATCGGTTCCTTGCTGGCGTATGTGCGGCAGGGCGACGTGGCGGCGGTCCATTCGCTGCGGCGCGGCGCAGCCGAGGCGCTGGAACTGGTGGCGCACGGCGATCGCGAATCGTCGCGCGTGGTCGGGCGCCGCATCGACGAGATCGAGCTGCCCAAGGGCGCGACCATCGGCGCGCTGGTGCGGGGCGGCGAGGTCATCATGGGGCATCACGACAAGATGATCGAGGCGGAAGACCATGTGATCGTTTTCGTCGTCGACAAGCGGATGGTGAAGAAAGTCGAAAAACTGTTCCAGGTCAACCTCGGGTTTTTCTGATGGGGCGCGCGCTCACGGTCATCAACGCACTGGGGCTGATGCTGGTGGTGTTCAGCATCAGCTATGTGCTGCCGGTACTGACCTCGCTCATCTATCACGACGACACGCTGACCGATTTCCTGCTGGCGATGCTGTGGACGGCCGGCACGGGGGTGCTGCTATGGATATCGACCCGGCGCTACCGGGGGGAGTTGTCCATCCGCCACGGCTACCTGCTGGTGGTGGCGATGTGGACCGCGATGCCGGCGGTGGCGACGTTCCCGCTGCTGCTGGTGATCGACGGCCTGTCGTTCACCGACGCGTATTTCGAGACCATGTCCGGCATCACCACCACGGGCGCAACCGTGCTGACCGGGCTGGACCACCTGCCGCCCGCCATCAACCTGTGGCGGCACGAACTGAACTGGCTGGGCGGCATGGGCATCATCGTGCTGGCGGTGGCGGTGCTGCCGCTGCTCGGCATCGGCGGCCGCCAATTGTTCAAGGCGGAGACACCGGGGCCGATGAAGGATTCTGCGCTCACGCCGCGTATCACCGAGACGGCGCGCAACCTGTGGCTGGTATATGCCGGCATCACGCTGGCCTGCATCCTGTCGCTGAAACTGGCGGGGATGAACTGGCTGGATGCCGTCTGCCACGCGTTCGCCGCGATGGGGCTGGGAGGATTCTCGACGCATGACGCCAGCGTCGGCTACTTCGATTCGCCGGCGATCGAGTTCGTGCTGATCGTGTTCATGCTGCTGGCGGCGATGAACTTCGCCACGCACTTCCTCGCCTGGCGCGGCAGGAGCCTGCGGATCTACCTGCACGATGCCGAGGCGGTGGCGACGGTCAGCCTGATACTGGGCAGCTGCCTCGGGATAGCGCTGTTCCTGTGGTGGCAGGGCGTCTACCCGGGTTTCTGGACGGCTTTGCGGCATGCCAGCTTCAACCTGGTGTCGATGGCGACAGACTGCGGTTTTGCCAGCGCCGACTTCAATCAGTGGCCGATCTTCGCCCCGATGTGGATGCTGTTCCTCAGCTGCATCACGGCAAGTTCGGGTTCCACCGGGGGCGGCATCAAGATGATCCGCACCCTGGTGCTGGTCAAGCAGGCGGGGCGCGAGTTCCTGCTGCTGCTGCATCCGGCGGCCATCAACCCGATGAAGATCGGCGGCCAGGTAGTGGCCAACAATATCGTGTTTGCGGTGCTGGGCTTCATCTTCCTGTATTTCGTCAGCGTTGCGACTCTGACGTTTGCCTTGCTGATCAGCGGGCTGGATTTCATTTCGTCCTTTTCCGCGGTACTCGCCTGCATCAACAACGCCGGCCCCGGTCTCGGTGTGGTCGGCCCGGCCGGCAATTTCGGCGTGCTGAGCGATTTCCAGACCTGGATATGCACGGCAGCCATGCTGATCGGACGGCTGGAGATATTTACCATCCTGATCCTGTTCACGCCGGCGTTCTGGAAACGCTGAGGGGCGAGGAAACATTGAACGCTCGAGCACAAATGCGGTAGCATCCGAAATATGGGGGGTATCCGCGCGCAAGCGCGGGTGTGGATCAATCAGGGAAGGGGCGACAACGTGGGCGAAGGTCTTGCTGGTATCCGTGTGGTGCTCATTGACGACAGCAATACCATACGCCGCAGCGGCGAAATATTCCTGTCGCAAGCCGGTTGCAAAGTCGTGTTGGCCGAGGACGGTTTCGACGGACTGTCCAAAGTGGTCGACAACAAGCCCGACATCATCTTCGTCGATGTCATGATGCCGCGCCTGGATGGTTACCAGACCTGTGCCCTCATCAAGAACCACGCCGAATTCAAGGACACCCCGGTGGTCATGCTGACCAGCAAGGACAGCCTGTTCGACCGCGCACGGGGCAAGCTGGTCGGAGCCGACGAGTATCTGACCAAACCTTTCAGCAAGAAAAGCCTGATCGAAGCAGTGACGATGCATACAACCAAACAAGGTAGGGGGATGGATTATGGCAATTAAAAAAGTGATGGTCGTGGACGATTCCGCAACGGAACGCCATGTGCTGGGGGATATCCTGGGCAAGAAAGGCTTCCTGGTGGTGTATGCCGAAAGCGGCGAGAAGGCGGTGGAGAGCTCCAAAACCGAGCTGCCCGACCTGATCCTGATGGACGTGGTCATGCCGGGGCTGAACGGATTCCAGGCCACCCGCGCGATCACGCAGGACCCGGCCACCCAGCACATCCCGGTCATCATCTGCACCACCAAGGGGCAGGAGACCGACAAGATCTGGGGCATGCGCCAGGGTGCCAAGGACTACATCACGAAACCGATCGTGGCGGACGAGCTGCTCGGCAAGATCGCTGCATTAGGCTAGGCAACGGCTCGGCATGTCGAAGCGTTTCAACCTGCGCGAATTCCAGCAGAGCGTGTTGGACCGGATGCAAGCCCAGGCGGCTGGCGGGGGTAGCCGTGTCTCCACATTGGGCGTGCAGGTGGGCGACGAATCCTGGCTGGTCGACATGGCGGACATCAACGAGGTGATGTCGCCACCCCCCCTGACCAGGGTGCCGCTGACCAAACCATGGTATTGCGGCGTCGCCAACGTGCGCGGCAATCTATACAGCATCGTGGATATCAGCCTGTACAACGGCGGTGCGGAGATCCCGCATGAGGGGCAGAGCCGCGTGCTGCTGTTGGGCCAGAAGTTCGCTTTCAATGCCGGCTTGCTGGTTTCGCGCGTGCTGGGGCTGCGTAACGCCACGGAATGGGAACGCACCGAGCAGGACGGCAAGGTACTGCTGCGGGATGGCAGCGGGCAGGTATGGCACAAGCTGGAGATAGCACAACTGTTGCAGCAACCGGAATTTTTACAAATCGGCGCATGAGTTGCGCTCGGGAGGACTAGGAAATGGCATTCAAGTTACCGTTCAAATGGTCGCGCAAGCCGCAGCAGAGTTTCGCCAAGAAGGGCGAGATCGCGCCGGCAGAGGTCAAGACGATCCGCATCCCGTGGTTCAGCAAGCAGTCGTTCGACCGGCAATTGCGCGTACTGGGCGGCCTGCTGCTGTTCTTCCTGTTCACCGCTGCGACCTTCACCTACATCGATTCGCGCGATTCCTCCTACAGTTCGCACTATGTGGCGCAATCCTCCAAGCTGCTGATGCTGTCGCAACGGCTGGCCAAGGCTGCTGCTGCCAGCTTCTCCGGAGATTCGACCGCATTCGACGAACTGAGCGATTCGCGCGCCGAGTTCTCCGCCATCCTGGAGACTCTGGACAAAGGCAGTGCCAATTTCCCTCCCACCGAAGGTCCCGCACGCGAACCGCTGAACCAGCTGCTGGCCCACTGGACCCACATGAGCTCGCTGATGGACGACCTGGAAAAGGGCCGCCCGCTGCTGGTGACGCTGCAGCGCGGCGCCGCAGGCCAGCGCGACATGCTGAACCTTGCCAACCAGGTTGCCGAACGTGCCACGCCGGCTTATGCGCAGAAGGCTGACCGCCTGAACCGCCTGATCGAGCAGATCACCAGCGCGGTGCAGCTAGTGCTGACCTCCGCCTCGACGGAAGATTTGCCCGGCCTGGAGCCCAAGATCACCGAAGCGCAAGCGCTGCTCAACGACATGCCGCAGAACGATGCCACGGTGATGTTGCTGAAGGACGACTTCGAAGGCTACCAGTCGGTGGTGGGCTTCATCGCCGCCAACGCGCGCGATGTGCTGACCTCGCGGCTGGCCGGACAACGGGTACAGGAAGAAGGCGACCAGCTGCTGTCGGCAGCGCAGAACCTGGTGAACAACTATGAAGGCTCCACGGCCGGCCGCTTCACCAGCTTCGTGGTGTTCTTCTCCGGCGGCATGTTGCTGTTGCTGTTGCTGCTGCTTTCCAAGATCTACCTGGACGAATCCAAACGCCGCGAGAACGAGGCCGGGCAGACCAACCGCAACAACCAGCAGGCCATTCTGCGGCTGATGAACGAACTGTCGGACCTGGCGGACGGCGACCTGACCATCCGGGCGACGGTGTCGGAGGACATCACCGGCGCCATTGCCGACTCGGTCAACTACACCACGGACGAGCTGCGCAAGCTGGTTTCGCGCGTGACTTCCGCTTCGCAACAAGTGGCGCGCGCCACCGGCGAGGCCGGTAACGTGACCAAGGAACTGCTGGTCGCGACGCAGAAACAGGCGACGGAGATCCGCAGTGCGGGCGGCGCGGTCGAACTGATGGCGAAATCGATCCAGGAGGTCGACAGCAGCGCGGCGCAATCTTCCGAGGTGGCGCGCCGTACGCTGGAGGTGACCGAACAGGGCACCCGCGCGGTGCAGAACTCGGTGTCCAGTATGGACAGCATCCGCGAACAGATCCAGGACACTTCCAAGCGCATCAAGCGGCTGGGCGAAAGCTCGCAGGAGATCGGCGAGATCGTGGACCTGATCTCGGACATTACCGAACAGACCAACGTGCTGGCGCTGAACGCGGCGATCCAGGCGGCGTCGGCAGGCGAAGCGGGACGCGGCTTTGCGGTGGTGGCGGAAGAGGTGCAGCGCCTCGCGGAACGTTCCGCCGAGGCGACCAAGCAGATCGGTATGCTGGTGAAGACCATTCAGACCGACACGCACGATGCGGTGGTGGCGATGGAAAAAAGCACCCAGGGCGTGGTCGACGGTGCGCGCCTGTCCGATGCCGCCGGTCAGGCGCTGCACGAGATCGAGAAATCCACGCGCGAACTGACCGACCTGGTGAACAGCATCTCGGTGTCCACGCAGGTGCAGACCGACATGGCCGGCGAAGTGGCGGGCATCATGCGCGACATTCTGAAGATCACCGAGCAGACTTCGCAAAGTACGCAACGCACCAACGCGTCGGTTTCCCAGCTGGAAGCTCTGGCGTCCGAACTGAACAGCTCCGTGTCGGGCTTCAAACTGTAAAGGACGAGCGTGCAGGCGCAATTCAATCCGCTGCCGTTGTTATCGGTCAAACCCGGGCTGGACAGCTCGCTGGCGAACATCAGCCGCGAGCTGGAGAACTATTTCTCGTCCGGCGGAAAAGATCCGCAGGCGCTGAAGAGCGCACTGGAGGAATTGCATCGTACCGGCGGCGTGCTGCGCATGCTGTCGCTGACCGGGCTGGTCGTGTTTTGTACGGAACTGGAGAAACTGCTGCAGGAGATGGGACAGGCGCCGGATGCCGGCGTCCCGCACCGCGATGTCGTCCGCCGTGCGCTGTTCGGCCTGACACATTACCTGGATGCACTGGCGGACGGCGCCACCAATGCGACCTTGCGCCTGTTCCACGAGTACCAGGAGCTGCTGCAGGCGCGCGGCCTGGAAATGGCCTTCGACGTGGACCTGTTCTTCCCCGTGCTGCAGGTGGAACTGCCGGAATCCCTGCTGCAACCGCCGCAACAGGAAGATGCGGCGGTGCAGATCAAGGCCGCACGCGCGCAGTACCAGCAGGCATTGCTGAGATGGCTGCGCCAGGACGACAAGGCTGCGGCGCTGCGGGAGATGATGGCTGCCGTGCGCAAAGTGACGGTTTGCGTCCCGCAGAACCGGCAGCGCGCTTTCTGGTGGGTGGCGCTGGGTCTGCTGGACTGCCTGTTGCACGACGGCATCCCGCCGGAACTGAACGTCAAGAAATCGCTCAGCCGCATCGACCTCAAGATGAAATCGCTGACCGACGGCAGCGCGTTCGATGAAGAGGCTTCCATCAGCGAGGCGCTGTACCTCATTGCGCGCAGCCATTCGGTCAGCGATACGGTCGAACAGATCAAGAGCGCCTACGCACTGGATGAATACCTGCCGGCGGAGCGTCCGATACCGCCAAGCGAGACCGCTGCCCTGCTCGACAACATGCGCGCGCAACTCCAGGTGGCGGAAGAGTCGTGGGAGCAGTGCGTGGCAGAAACTGCCGGAGCCTGCCAGCAATTCGCTGCCGATATGGAGAAGATGTATCTCCTGTCGGAGCAACTGGATCGCAATACCCTGCAGTTCCTGTGCAAACTGATCCATACCACTGCGCAACAGGTCGACCAGCCCGAACGCGCGCAGCGCATCTCCATGGACATGGCGATGGCATTGCTGCTGCTCGACGGCGGCATCGAGCATTACCAGCATCTGGGCAGCGGTTTCCAGGAACAGGCGCGGATCCTGAGCACGCGCCTGCAGGCCGGCCTGACGCGGATGCCGGAGGACGAGAGCAAGCTCTCCAGCCTGATCTCGCTCTACTACCAGATGGAGCAGCAGGAGGTGATGGCGCCGCTGGCTACCGAGATGCAGGGCAACCTGCAGCACATCGAACAGAACCTGAACGCCTTCTTCAACAACGCGACGAAACGCACGGAACTGTCGCGCATCGGGCTGCTGCTGAGCCAGGTACAAGGCGGGCTGCACATCCTGTCGCTGGATGCGGCAGAACAACTGGTAGGCAGTTTGCACCAGGCAACGGAGCGCTATGTGCAGGGTGCGACGCCATCGGCTGTCGAGATGCGCACCGTTGCGTCGGCCATCAGTGCGCTGGAAGAATATGTCCATGGCCTTGTGCTCGGCCAGAAGCCCGATCCGTCGGTCCTGGGCCGTGCCCTGCAGGACATGGGCGAGATCCGCCCCGCCGAGGGTTATGTAGAAGCGCCGGTGCAGGAAGAGCCGGCACCGGCGGGAGTCTCGATCCGCAAGGGCGACGAAGACGAAGAGCTGCTGGAGGTTTTCCTGGAAGAGGCGCGCGAAGTGATGGAGACCTTGCGCAGCAACCTGGAGGTCAGCCGCTTGCACATGGAGAGCCGCGAACCGCTGGTCACCATGCGGCGCGCTTTCCATACGCTCAAGGGCAGCGGCCGCATGGTCGGCCTCACCGAACTGGGCGAGGTTGCCTGGGCGGTGGAGCGCGCCATGAACAAGTGGCTGCAGGAGAACAAGCCGGCGACCCCGGCGCTGCTCGACATGATCGGAGATGCCGAAGTGCTGTTCCAGCACTGGGTGGACATGCTGAGCAGCGGCAGTGCCACCGCCATGATCGACACCTCATACCTGCTTTCCGTGGCCGACAGTATCGAGAACGGCAAGGAGATCCCGCCGCCCAAGGCCGCATTGCCGGTGCAGGTTGCCGAGCCGCCGCTGCCGGTCGTGACGGAAAGCGAGGAAGAGGGGCCGGTCGAGATCGGCTCGGTCAGCCTGTCCCCGATCCTGTTCAATATCGCCACCGAAGAAGCTGCCGGACACGTGCATGCACTGCATGAACAGCTGGCGATCCTGCATGAGACCGAATCGCATCTCGTCACCTATGACTTCATGCGTGCCGCACACACCCTGGCGGGCGTCAATCGCACCATGGGTTTTGTCCAGATCGCGGAGCTGTCCTATGCGCTGGAACTCTGGCTGGAAGAGCGGATCGACAAGCCGAACGTGGTGAACGAAGCGCAGATGGCGCTCATCGATCAGGTGGTGCAGCAGCTGGAACAGATGTGCGCCATGGTGCGCGAACAGCGGCAGGAGCCGCAGGCGCAGCCGGAACTGATCGCCCGCTTGCAGGCCGACAAGGTGCCCGCAGCCGGCGAGGCCGTTGCGCCTGAGCATGAAGAGATTCCGTTGCTGGAACTGGAAGCGCCGGTTATGCCGGCGGAAACCGTCGCCGAGCCGGAGCCGCTGCCCGAAATCGCGCTGGATCTGGGGTCCGCCGCGCCGCCGGCACTGGAGTTGCCCGTTTTCGAGCCGGAGCTTGCCGCTGGTGAAACGGAACCGTCAGCGGTTGCCGAGATCGCACTGGACATGCTGCCGCCACAGGGCGCGGTGGAACCCGTCGAGCCGCCCGTGGCGAAGGCCGAGACCGAACAGGCCGCGCCGGCGGACGTGGAAGAACACATCCAGCCTGTGCCGCATAAAGAACGCGAAGTGCACGACGAGGTGGACGAGCAGCTGCTGCCGATCTTCCTCGAAGAAGCACACGAACTGTATCCGCAGATCGGCACCACCCTGCGCGCCTGGCGCGAGCAGCCGGGCGATGCACAGCAGGGACGCAACCTGCAGCGCAGCCTGCATACCCTGAAAGGCAGCGCCCGCATGGCGGGCGCGATGCGCCTGGGCGAGCTGACGCACCGCGTGGAAGACCGTGTGGAAAGGGCCATGGCGAGAGGCGAGCTCAACGCCGAGCTATGGAGCGAACTGGACAATTACCTGGATCGCATCGGCAACGCCATCGAACAGCTGCAGCATCCGCCAGCGGCGGTGGCCGTCGAACAGCCGGCCGCAGCCGGTGCGGTACAGCCGCAGGCACAGGTTCAAGCCGCCCAGGCCATTCCAGCGCAGACGCTGGAGATCGGTGCCGAGCGCGCCATGCAGGCGGCATTGCTGCGTGTCCGCTCCGACACGGTGGACCGGCTGGTCAACGAGGCGGGCGAAGTCAGCGTGGCGCGCTCGCGTGCCGAGATGGAACTGGGCGCACTCAAGAACAGCGTGCTGGACTTGACCGACAGCGTGAACCGGCTGCGTAAACAGCTGCGTGAGATCGAGATCCATGCGGAAGGCCAGATGCAGGCGCGCATCGCGGTCAGCGGCGAGAGTGCCGAAAAATTCGACCCGCTGGAGTTCGACCGCTTCACCCGCTTCCAGGAGCTCACGCGCTTCATGAACGAGAGCGTGCACGACGTGCAGACCGTGCAGCAGACGTTGCTGAAGAACCTGGCGGTGACCGAGTCGGCCCTCAATGCGCAGGCGCACCTCAACCGCGATCTGCAGCAGGGCCTGATGGCGATCCGCATGGTGCCGTTCGCCAGCATCGGCGAACGGCTGTACCGCATCGTGCGCCAGACCGGCAAGGAACTCGGCAAGCGCACCAACCTCGAACTGTCCGGCACCGAGGTCGAGCTGGATCGCAGCGTGCTGGAAAAGATGACCGCCCCGTTCGAACACCTGCTGCGCAACGCCGTTGCGCACGGCCTGGAGATGCCGGAGCAGCGTGTACGGGCCGGCAAGGAGCCGACCGGCGAGATCCGCCTGTCCTTGCGGCAGGAAAGCAACGAAGTGGTGTTCGAGCTCAGCGACGACGGTGCCGGTCTGAATATCGCGCGCGTGCGGCAAAAGGCGGTCGAATCGGGGGTGTTGCAGGAAGGCGAGGAGATCAGCGACGAGCTGACGATGCAGCTGATTTTCACGCCGGGACTTTCCACGGCGCAGGAAGTGACCGAGATCTCCGGGCGCGGCGTCGGGCTGGATGTGGTGCGCAGCGAGATCACTGCACTGGGGGGGCGTATCGATGTGGCCTCCAATCCCGGCCATGGCATGCACTTTTCCATCCATCTGCCGCTGACCCTGGCCGTGACCAAGACGTTGCTGGTGCGCGCCGGGCAGCAGACATATGCGCTGCCCTCGAACATGGTGGAGAACGTGCAGCAGCTCAAGCCGTCGGCGCTGGATGCGGTTTACAAGCAACAATACATCGAGTGGCAGGGCGCGCGCTACCCGCTGCATTTCCTGGCGCACCTGCTGGGCGAGGACGATGCCGAGATCGAGGCGCAGCCGCATAACCCGGTGCTGCTGCTGCGCGCCGGCGACAAGCGGATCGCGGTGCATGTCGATGAGCTGCTCGGCAACCAGGAGGTGGTGGTCAAGAACATCGGTCCGCAACTGGCGCGCCTGCCCGGCATCGCAGGGGCGACCGTGTCCGCCAACGGTACGGTGATCCTCATCATCAACCCGGTTGCCTTCACCCAGCGCATTGCGGTGACGCGCAAGATCGCCAAGGCGGCTGCGGAGGCCGTGCACCAGGCGCCGCTGGTCATGGTGGTGGACGATTCGCTCACCGTGCGCAAGATCACCAGCCGCCTGCTGGCGCGTTCGGGCTACCAGGTCGTGACCGCGAAGGACGGCGTGGATGCGCTGGAACAGCTGGCCGACGTCGCACCGGATGTGATGCTGCTGGACGTGGAGATGCCGCGCATGGACGGATTCGAGCTCACCAAGCGCCTGCGCCAGGATGCCAAGATGCAGGATCTGCCGATCATCATGATCACCTCGCGCACCGCCGACAAGCATCGCCGTTACGCACTGGAGCTGGGCGTGAACGAATACATGGGCAAGCCCTACCAGGAAGAAGAGCTGCTGGACAACATCGCCCGCCTGATCGGCAAATGACGCACCCGCCAAATTGAGATTAGGGCGCCAAGCGATTACAATAGCGCCATGGCCGAGTTCAATCTCACGAATCACTTCCTGATCGCTATGCCGGCGATGACAGATCCCTTCTTTGCCAAATCCCTCACCTACGTGTGCGAGCACAACGAGCAGGGGGCGATGGGCATTGTGGTGAACCGCCCGATCAGCCTGACCCTGAGCGAGCTGTTTGCGCAGATCAACATGCCGCTGAAACCGACCGAACTGGAGGACGTGCTGGTGCATTTCGGCGGCCCGGTGCAGACCGACCGCGGTTTCGTGCTGCACGACACGGTCGGCCAGTGGCAATCGACGCTGCAGGTCAACGACAATATCGCCCTTACCACTTCCAAGGATATTCTGCAGGCGGTGGGCGAGGGGCAGGGCCCGCAGCACCTGCTGGTGACGCTGGGATATGCGGGCTGGTCGGAAGGGCAGCTGGAACAGGAGCTGGCCGATAACGCCTGGCTCAGCGTGCCCGCCAACGAGCACATCCTGTTCGAACTGCCGGCCGAAGAACGGCTGCCGGCCGCGATGGCGCTGCTGGGAATCGATTTTGCATCGCTGTCGGACGAGGCCGGGCATGCCTGACGGCATGAACCCCACTCCCTCCGGCACGCTGCTCGCTTTCGATTTTGGCACCAGACGCATCGGCATCGCGGTCGGCAGCACCTTTTCCGGCACCGCCCGCCCGCTTGCCACCATCGACGACGAAAAGAACGAGACGCGTTTCGCCGCCATCGCGGCGCTGCTTGCCGAATGGCAGCCGGCCGCGCTGGTGGTCGGCCTGCCCTGCAACGACGACGGTACTCCGCACGAGTTGACCGCATTGTGCCGCCGCTTCGCCAATCGCCTGAAAGGCCGCTTCAATCTGCCCACCCTGCTGGTGGATGAGCGTTATACTTCTGCCGCCGCGAGCTCAGCGCTGGACGAGGCAGGGATACATGGCAGGAAACAGAAGCCCCTGATCGACCAGTATGCCGCGCAGCAGATACTGCAAGCGTATTTTGATGAACCCAGCGCTGGAATCTACGCATGAATAATCCACAACTGAACAAGAACGGCGAGCTGCAGCACCTGCTGACCACCGAAGGCCTGCCTGTCCGCATCCTGCGCGACATCCTGGACAAGGCTTCCGGATTCGTGAGCCTGGCTGAAGGGCACGAGATCAAGAAAGTCCCGCTGCTGCACGGCAAGTCGGTGTTCAACATCTTCTTCGAGAACAGCACCCGCACCCGCACCACCTTCGAGATCGCCGCCAAGAAACTGTCGGCCGACGTGGTCAACCTGAACATCGGCTCGTCCTCCACCAGCAAGGGCGAGACGCTGCTGGACACGGTGGACAACCTGTGTGCCATGCATGCCGACATGTTCGTGGTGCGGCACTCCACCAGCGGTGCCGCGCACCTGATTGCCAAGCATGTCGCGCCCAGCATCCATGTCATCAACGCCGGCGACGGCCGCCATGCGCACCCGACGCAGGCACTGCTCGACATGTTCACCATCCGCCATTACAAGCAGGATTTCCACAACCTGCGCGTCGCCATCGTCGGCGACATCCTGCATTCTCGCGTGGCGCGTTCGCAGATCCACGCGCTGACCACCCTGGGCGTGCCGGAGGTGCGCGTGGTCGCACCGAAGACCCTGCTGCCGACGCATGTCGAGAAGCTCGGCGTGCGGGTCTACCACGACATGGCGCAGGGATTGAAGGACGTCGACGTGGTGATGATGCTGCGCCTGCAGAACGAACGCATGCAGGGTGCATTGCTGCCGTCGGCGCAGGAGTATTTCAAATATTACGGCCTGACGCAGGAGCGGCTGGCGCTGGCCAGGAGCGATGCCATCGTGATGCATCCGGGGCCGATGAACCGCGGCGTGGAGATCGACTCCAGCGTGGCCGACGGCGCGCAATCCGTCATCCTGCCGCAGGTCACGTTCGGTATCGCGGTGCGCATGGCGGTGATGAGCACGCTGGCAGGGAGCAAACAATGAACATCCATATCAAGAACGGTCGCCTGATCGACCCGTACAACAAAATCGATGCCAAGCAGGACGTGTTCATCGCGGACAAGCATATCGCCGCCATCGGCAAGGCCCCGCAAGGTTTCGTCGCCGCACAGGTGATCGACGCCTCCGGCCTGATCGTGATCCCCGGCCTGGTGGATGTGGCCGCGCGCCTGCGCGAACCGGGTTACGAATACAAGGCCACGCTGGAGTCGGAGATGGATGCCGCGATGGCGGGCGGGGTGACTTCGCTGGCCTGTCCGCCGGACACCGATCCGCCGCTGGACGAACCGGGGCTGGTGGAGATGCTCAAGCATCGCGCCCGCTCGCTCAACCAGGCACGCGTGTTCCCGGTCGGTGCATTGACCTACGGCCTGCAGGGCGCTGAACTGACCGAGATGGTTGAGCTGACGGAAGCCGGATGCAAGGCGTTCAGCCAGGCCGACACGCCGCTCACCGACACGCGCGTGCTGATGCGCGCGATGCAGTACGCGGCGACCTTCGGCTATCGCGTATGGCTGCGCCCGCAGGATGCGTTCCTGGCCAAGGACGGCGTGGCGCACGACGGCGAAGTGGCAACGCGCCTGGGTTTGCCGGCAATCCCGGTAGCAGCGGAAACCATCGCCCTGGCGACCATGCTGCAGCTGGCGCGCGAGACCGGCGCGAAGCTGCACATCTGCCGCATTTCCAGCGCCGAAGGCGTGGAGCTGGTGCGTGCCGCCAAGCGCCAGGGGCTGGCGGTCACCTGCGACGTATCGATGAACCACGTGCACCTGTCCGAGATGGATATCGGATTCTTCGACGCCAACTGCCACCTGATACCGCCGCTGCGCAACCAGCGGGACAAGGCGGCGTTGCGCGCCGGACTGCTCGACGGGACCATCGACGCGATCTGCTCCAACCACTCGCCGGTGGACGAGGACGCCAAGCAACTGCCGTTCGCCGAGGCCGAAGCCGGTGCGACCGGCATGGAGCTGCTGCTGCCGCTGATGCTGAAATGGGCGGATGAGGAAAAGATACCGCTGCTGGATGCGCTGGCCCGCGTGACCATCAATCCTGCGCAACTGCTGGGCGTGAAGATGGGCCACCTGTCGGTCGGCGCCCATGCCGATGTCTGCGTGTTCGACCCCGCCGCCGCCTGGAAGATCGAGCCGGCCGCGCTGAAGAGCCAGGGCAAGAACACGCCATTCAACGGCTACACCCTGCAAGGCAAGGTGCACCACACCATCGTCGAAGGTCATGTCGCATATTCAACCAGGTAGTTGTTAAATGAATCCATTGCTTGATTTTTCTGGCCTGCCGCGCTTTGCGGAGATCAAACCCGAACACGTCACCCCCGCCGTCGACGAGCTGCTGGCGCGCAACCGCGCGCTGGTCGAGCAGCTGCTTGCGGCGGATGTTCCGCCCACCTGGGGAAATTTCGTGCAGCCGTTCGAGGATGCCAACGAGCACCTGACGCGCGCCTGGGGACAGGTCGGCCATCTCAACATGGTGATGAACGCGCCCGAGCTGCGCGAGGTATATAACGCTAACCTGCCCAAGGTCACGCAGTACTACGCCGAGCTGTCGCAGAACCTTGCGCTCTACAGGAAATACAAGGCGATCCGCGAAGGCGGCGGTTATGTGCAGCTGAACGCCGCGCAGAAGAAGGTCATCGAGAACGAGCTGCGCGATTTCCGTCTCGGCGGCGCCGAACTGCCGGAAGAGCAGAAAGCCAGGTTCATGGCGATACAGGAGGAGCTTTCTGCACTCTGCTCGAAATTCTCCGACAACCTGCTGGATGCCACCAATGCCTACACCTGCGTGGTGGAGAGCGAGGCAGAGATCGCCGGGATCCCGCCGGATGAGCGGCAGGTCGCTGCCGAGGCTGCGCAGCAGGCCGGAAGACAAGGCTGGCTGTTCACGCTGAAGGCGCCTTCCTATGGGCCGGTGATGCAGTATGCCGACAACCGCGCCTTGCGCGAACGCATGTACCGCGCCTACACCACGCGGGCCAGCGAACAGTTGGCGGAAGGAGCCAAAGCTGATTGGGACAACACGCCGCTGATGTCGCAGATCCTGCTGCTGCGCGGCGAGGAGGCGCGCATGCTGGGTTTCGCCAATTACGCCGAACTGTCGCTGGCCAGCAAGATGGCGGAAACGCCGGCGCAGGTGGCCGAATTCCTGCATGAGCTCGCCCGCCGGGCCAGGCCGTTCGCGGAAAAGGACCTGCAGGAATTGCGTGCGTTCGCGGAAACGAATCTGGGCATGAAAAAAATGGAGGCGTGGGACATCGGCTATGCAAGCGAGAAGCTGCGCCAGCAGCGCTACGCGTTCTCCGAGCAGGAGGTCAAGCAATACTTTCCCGAGGATGCGGTGCTCGCGGGGCTGTTCGGGCTGGTCGAAGCGCTGTTCGGACTCAAGGTCAGGCCATCGGCTGCGCCGGTCTGGCATGAAGCGGTGCGCTTCTTCGACATCCGCGACGGCCAGGATGTCCTGGTCGGCCAGTTCTATCTCGACCTGTACGCGCGCGCCAGCAAGCGCGGCGGTGCCTGGATGGACGACGCCATCACAAGGCGCCGCACGGCCAGGGGCATCCAGACCCCGGTGGCCTACCTCAATTGCAACTTCGCGGCGCCGGTAGGCGGTCGTCCGGCACTGTTCACGCATGACGAGGTCATCACCTTGTTCCACGAGTTCGGGCATGGCCTGCATCACCTGCTGACCCAGGTCGAGGAACTCGGCGTGTCCGGTATCAGCGGCGTGGAATGGGATGCGGTCGAGTTGCCCAGCCAGTTCATGGAAAACTTCTGCTGGGAATGGGATGTGCTGCAAGGCATGACGCGCCATGCGGACAGCGGGGAAAAGCTGCCGCGCAGCCTGTATGACAAGATGATCGCGGCCAAGAACTTCCAGAGCGGGCTGCAGATGCTGCGCCAGATCGAGTTCTCGCTGTTCGACCTGCGTTTGCACAGCGATTATGATGCTGCGGGCAAGCAAAGCATCCAGCAAATGCTGGACGAGGTACGCGCAGAAGTGGCCGTGCTCATCCCGCCCGCGTTCAACCGCTTCCAGAACAGCTTCTCGCACATCTTCGCCGGCGGGTATGCGGCAGGCTATTACAGCTACAAGTGGGCAGAAGTGCTGTCGGCGGATGCATACAGCCTGTTCGAGGAAAACGGCGTACTGGATGCGGCCACAGGCAGCCACTTCCGCCAGGAGATCCTGGCGGTGGGCGGCAGCCGCGACGCGATGGATTCGTTCATCGCATTCCGCGGGCGCGAACCGAAGATCGATGCGCTGCTGCGGCACAATGGATTGGCGACGGAATAGGCAAAGGGGGCAATGATGAAAAGGTATTTCCTGTTGGTGGGGTTGCTGATTGTCACGAATGCACAGGCCGGCGAGTTGTACCGTTCGGTCGACAGCAGCGGCAAGGTGCATTACAGCGACAGGCCGCTGCAAGGCTCCGAGGATGTGGAAGAACTGAAGCTCGGCAAGGAGCCCCAGCCCGGCGAAGAGCTGCCTTACGAAACGCAGCGCGCGATGCAGAACTTCCCCGTCACGTTGTATACCTTCCCGGATTGCGGCGCGCTTTGCGAACAAGCACGCGACCTGCTGGTCAAGCGCGGTGTCCCGTTCACCGATAAGAGCCTGGTGACGCAGGAAGATATGAATGCATTCCGCAAGGATTCCGGCGACAACCAGCTGCCGGCGCTCAGCATCGGCAAGACCTGGCTCAAGGGCGTGCAGGCAGAGCAGTGGAACAAGGAGCTGGATTTTGCCGGTTACCCCAAGAGCGTGCTGACCTACCGTCCACCGCGTCCCGCCGCTCCGCCGGCAGCACAGCCCGCGCAATGAGACTGGCGACCTGGAACGTCAACTCGCTGAAGGTGCGCCTGCCGCATCTGCAGGAATGGCTGGCGGCGAACCCGGTGGATGTGGTGTGCCTGCAGGAAACCAAGACCGAGGACAAGAATTTCCCGCATGCCGAATTGCAGGCGGCGGGTTATCACAGCCTGTTCAGCGGGCAGAAGACCTACAACGGCGTGGCCATCCTGAGCCGCCAGCCGGCCAGCGACGTGCAGTGCGGCATGCCCGGTTTCGAGGACGAGCAGAAGCGCGTCATTGCGGCGACCGTCGACGGCGTGCGCGTGGTGTGCGTGTACATTCCGAACGGTCAGGAGGTCGGTTCCGACAAATACCAGTACAAGCTCAAGTGGCTGGCGGCGCTGAATGCATGGCTGAAGGACGAACTGAAAAAGTATCCCAGGCTCGCCTTGCTGGGCGACTACAACATCGCGCCGGATGACCGCGACGTATACGACCCGGTGGCCTGGCAAGGCCAGGTGCTGTGCAGCGAGCCGGAGCGGGCGTCCTTCCAGTCCCTGCTGCATCTGGGCCTGCGCGATGCCTTCAGGCTGTTCGAACAGCCGGAGAAGAGCTATTCATGGTGGGATTACCGCATGATGGCGTTCCGTCGCAACATGGGGCTGCGCATCGACCACATCCTGGTCAGCGATGCGCTGCAATGCAGTGCCTGTACCATCGACAAGGCGCCGCGCAAACTGGAACGTCCTTCCGATCACACGCCGGTGATCGCCGAGGTGGCATGATCAGGCGCTGGCTGTTGCCGATGCTGTTGCTGGCACAGCCGGCGTTCGCCGGCGCGCTGCCGCAGCCGGATCACATCGTCATCGTGATCGAAGAAAACAAATCGTACGCGCAGATCATCGGCAATCGCGATGCCGCCTACATCAATGCGCTGGCCAAACGCGGCACATTGTTCACCCGCTCCTACGGCGTCACCCATCCGAGCCAGCCCAACTACCTCGCGCTGTTTGCCGGCACCACGTTCGGCATCAGCAGCAATGTCTGCCCGCTGGATCTGGTCGGCAAGAATTTGGGCAGCTCCCTGCTGGACGCAAAGCGGAGTTTCGCCCTCTATGCGGGGGCGCTGCCCAGGGCCGGCGCCGACGATTGCATTTACGGTGCGTATTACCGCAAGCACAATCCGGCCGCGGACTGGCGGGAGCTGGCGGCCTACAATCTGCCGTTCGGCGATTTTCCGCAGGACTTCTCGAAACTGCCCACGGTGGCGCTGGTGGTGCCCGATATGCTCAACGACATGCACGATGGCAGCATCGCGCAGGGCGACGGGTGGCTGCAGCAGAACATCGAACCCTACGCAAAATGGGCGATGGAGCACAACAGCCTGCTGATCGTGACCTGGGATGAAGACGACGGGTCGGCGGACAATCGCGTCGCCACCCTTTTCGTCGGTGCGATGGTCAAGCGCGGCAAGAGTGCGCAGCGCATCAACCACTACAACCTGCTGCGCACGGTCGAGGATATGTACCGCCTGCCGCGCCTGGGCGAGAGTGCCACCGTGCCGCCGGTAAAAGGGGTGTGGCGAAAATAGCCGCAGCAAGGCACAGCCTGCAAGCGCCGGCTGCGCTACTCGTGTTCCTCGTCCAGCCCTAACTCCTGGATCTTTCGCGTCAGCGTGTTGCGCCCCATGCCGAGCAGCGTGGAGGCCTCGATACGGCGTCCGCCGGTGTGCTGCAGCGCCTGCGTGATGATGGTGCTCTCGAATTGTTTGGTCAGCGTGTCGAGGATATTCGGCTCGTTGCGCTGCAGCGACAGCGCCACCTGGTGCGCGAGGGCGCTGCGCCAATCCTGGTTGAGCGCAGTGCTGGCCTGGGTGTCGCGCCATTCGGAAGGCAGGTCGGCGATCTCCACTACGCGGGTGGGCGTCATCACCGTAAGCCAGTGGCACAGGTTCTCCAGCTGGCGCACGTTGCCCGGAATGTCCTGCGCGGAGAGATAATTGATCGCCGCATCGCTCAGCGTCTTCTGCTCGACCCCCAGTTCCTTTGCACTCTTCTGCAGGAAATATTTCGCCAGCAGCGGGATGTCTTCGCGCCGTTCGCGCAATGGCGGCAGGCGCAGGCGGATGACGTTGAGGCGGTGGAACAGGTCTTCGCGGAACAGGCCCTGCTTCACGCGTTCGTCCAGGTTCTGGTGCGTGGCGGCGATGATGCGCACGTTCGCCTTGATTGGCTGGTGGCCGCCGACGCGGTAGAAGTTGCCGTCCGACAACACGCGCAGCAAGCGCGTCTGCAATTCGGCCGGCATGTCGCCGATCTCGTCCAGGAACAGGGTGCCGCCCTCAGCCTGTTCGAAACGGCCGTGGCGCGTGGTGGTGGCGCCGGTGAAGGCGCCGCGCTCATGGCCGAAAAGCTCGGATTCCAGCAGGTCCTTCGGGATGGCGGCCGTGTTGATGGCGACGAAGGGTTTGTCGGCGCGCGGACTGTGCCGGTGCAGGGCCTGCGCGACCAGCTCCTTGCCGGTGCCCGACTCGCCGTTGATGAGCACGGTGGCGTTGGATTGGGCGAGACGGCCGATGGCACGGAACACTTCCTGCATGGCGGGCGCGTGGCCGAGGATGTCCGGCGCGGCCTGCGCGTCTTCGGCGTGCGTGCTCTTGCGCTGGCTCTGCTCCAGTGCGCGGCGGATCAGCTCGACGGCGTGGTTCACATCGAAGGGTTTGGGCAGGTATTCGAACGCGCCGCCCTGGAAGGCCGATACCGCGCTTTCCAGGTCGGAGTAAGCGGTCATGATGATGACCGGCAGGTTGGGATGGTCGTTGCGCAGTTTCTGCAGCAACTCCAGTCCCGAGCTGCCCGGCATGCGGATGTCGCTGATGACCATCTGCGGCAGGTTGCCCGGCAACTCGGCCAGCGCCTCGTCGGCGGAGGCGAAACTCTTGTAATCGATCTCTTCGCGGGCGAGCGCCTTTTCCAGCACCCAGCGGATAGAGCGGTCGTCGTCGATGATCCAGACAGGTTTGTCCATGTTATTTCCCCAGATGTGTGAGCGGCAGTATCACGGTGAAGCAGGTACGCCCCGGTTCGCTTTCGAATTCGATGCTGCCCTGATGCTGGCTGACGAAATCCTGCGCCAGGGTCAGGCCCAGTCCGTGGCCGTCGGCGCGCCCCGAGACCAGCGGATAGAAGATCTTGTCGCGCAGGTGGGCGGGAATGCCGGGGCCGTTGTCGATGATCTGCACCATCACTGCCAGGCGATGCAGTTTCTTCATCAGCGTGACCTGGCGCGTGATGCGCGTGCGCAACAGGATGCGGCCTTTCCCGTTCATGGCCTGCGCCGCATTGCGCACGATGTTGAGCACGACCTGGATCAGCTGCTCCTTGTCGCCATGCAGCTCCGGCAGGCTGAGGTCGTAGTCGCGCTGGATGACCAATCCTTCGGGCAGCTCGGCGAGCACCACACTGCGGACCCGTTCCAGCACCTCGTGGATGTTCAATGCACTGAAATGGGGCACATGCTGGGGGGTGAGCAGCTTTTCCATCAGCGAGCGCAGGCGATCGGCTTCCTGGATGACGACTTGGGTATATTCGCGCAACGCCGGCTTTTCCAGTTCCTGCTCCAGCAACTGCGCCGCTCCGCGTATGCCGCCCAGCGGATTCTTGATCTCGTGCGCGAGGTTGCGCAGCAGCAGGCGATTGGCCTGGGTCTGGTCCAGCATCTGCTCTTCGCGCGCCAGTTTCAGCGGCCGGTCCATGGTGTGGAATTCCAGCAGCAGCGCGTAGGGAGGGAACTGCAGCGGTGTGGCGGTGCAGCTCAGATGCAGCTTGCTGCCGGTGGCGTGCGTGCTCAGCGTCAGTTCATGCTCGATATGGCTGGCACGGCTGGCGAGCGCAGCCTGGATGGTGCTGAACAGCTGCTCCGTATGCGCAAAGGCATACTGCAAGGGATGGCCGATCAGGTTGGTATTGCTTAAACCGAACAGGTGTTCCGCTGCCGGATTGATGTAGGCGATGCGCGATTCATCGTCCAGCAGGACGATGGCGGTGGAGAGATATTCCAGCGTTGGGAGCGAGGGGGTAGGCATGTCAGTCTACTAGCAGAAAACATGCCATGCGAAGCACTATTTGAGGTTGGACAACTCGGTCTTGAGGGCTTCGACGTTCTTCTCGTGCGAACTGACCTCTTCCTGCAAGGCGCTCACCTTCTCGTCATATTTTGCCACGTTGCGAAAGGTCTGGCCGCTTGGGGTCTTGTAGACCTCGGGCGTGTCCTGGCCTTCCTTCAGTTTGACGCGCGCCTCATCCAGCGCCTTCTGCTCGCTGGCAAGCTCGTCTTCCAGGATCTTGCGCCGGGCATTGTCGCGGCGGTTCTGTGTTTCGGAGTTCACGCGGAAATCCGCCGTGTCCCCCTTGTTCGGCGGGGCCATGGTCGGGAGAGGTTCCAGATGGAGTTTCTTTCCGCCCTTGATGGGGGTGCTGGAATAAGTGACATGCCCGTTTTCGTCCACGCGCTTGTAGATTTCCGCCTGCGCGCCGGCGGCGAGCAACATCGAACAGGACAAGGCGAACAGGTAACGTAATTTCATGGTTATGTCCGGAAAAGGGTGGATGCAGTATAGGTCAAGGCTTGCGTGCTGAAAAGGCCACCCGGAAAAAGGAACGGAGCCGCAAGGGCTCCGTTCCGTGCATGCAATCGATGAGGATTACAGGCTGTAGTACATATCGAACTCGACCGGGTGGGTCGTCATGCGGATGCGGTTCACTTCTTCCATCTTCAGGTCGATGTAGGCATCGATGAAGTCGCTGGAGAACACCCCGCCGCGGGTCAGGAACTCGCGGTCCTTGTCCAGCGCTGCCAGTGCTTCATCCAGCGATGCACACACGGTTGGGATCTTTGCATCTTCTTCCGGCGGCAAGTCGTACAGGTTCTTGTCGGCGGGATCTCCCGGGTGGATCTTGTTCTGGATGCCGTCCAGGCCGGCCATCAACAAGGCGGCGAAACACATGTACGGGTTGGAGGAAGGATCCGGGAAACGGGTCTCGATGCGGCGAGCCTTGTCGCTGGCGACGTGCGGGATGCGGATCGAGGCGGAACGGTTCTTGGCCGAGTAAGCCAGCTTCACCGGAGCTTCGTAGTGCGGTACCAGGCGCTTGTAGCTGTTGGTGCCGGGGTTGGTGATCGCGTTCAGCGCCTTGGCGTGCTTGATGATACCGCCGATGTAGTACAGCGCCAGCTCGGACAGTCCGGCATAGCCGTTGCCTGCGAACAGGTTCTTGCCGCCCTTCCAGATCGACTGGTGCACGTGCATGCCGGAACCGTTGTCGCCAACGATGGGCTTCGGCATGAAGGTGGCGGTCTTGCCATACTGGTGCGCCACGTTCTGGATCACATATTTCTGGGTCTGGGTCCAGTCAGCACGGCGTACCAGCGTGTTGAACCTGGTGCCGATCTCGCACTGGCCGGCGTTCGCCACTTCGTGGTGGTGCACTTCGACCGGGATGCCGATCTCTTCCAGCGCGATCACCATGGCAGCGCGGATGTCGTTCAGGCTGTCGACCGGGGGAACGGGGAAGTAACCGCCCTTCACTGACGGACGGTGGCCGGTGTTGCCGCCTTCGAAGGTGTGGCCGGTGGCCCAGGCGCCTTCTTCGGAATTGATCTTCACGCCGCAGCCGGACATGTCCACATGCCACTGCACGGAGTCGAAAATGAAGAATTCGGGTTCCGGACCGAAGTAGGCGGTGTCGCCGATGCCGGAAGACTTCAGGTAGGCTTCAGCGCGCTTGGCGATGGAGCGGGGGTCGCGGTCATAGCCCTTGCCGTCGGTGGGCTCGATCACGTCGCAAGTCAGCACCAGGGTGGGCTCGTCGTAGAACGGATCGACATAGGCAGATTCGGGATCCGGCATCAGCAGCATGTCGGAAGCCTGGATGCCCTTCCAGCCGGCGATGGAAGAACCGTCGAAGGCATGGCCGGACTCAAACTTGTCGGCATCGAAATGGGAAACCGGAACGCCAACGTGCTGTTCCTTGCCTTTGGTGTCAGTGAAACGGAAATCTACAAATTTGATGCCTTGTTCCTTAACCAGCTTCAGAACGTCGGCGGCTGTCTTGGACATACTCGAATCTCCCATGAAAATTTAAGACGCTGCGATTTTTGAAACGAAAACTATTTAGTGAAACAAGCGTGGCGCAGCAGAAAATGTGCCAGCACGTGAAACCCTGTAGGGGACGCATTGTGCCATATTCTCCAAATGGGTGTGAATGCAATGCACGCCCCCGAACGGGGCGTTGCGCAGCCGCGATGCACTACTTTGGTGCGCACTCCTGATAAAGCTGGATGCTGCGGAAATAGGGGTCGTTGGCGGTGATGGTGCGGCATTTGTCGCGCAGCGCCTCAAGATCGGTCGGGCTGTCGAACAGCAGTTCGGCTTCCACCTTGCCGCCGAGATAATGCAGCACGATGCGTGCGGAAGGCGGCAAGGGCTCCCCCAACCGGCTGCCGAGGTGCGCCAGCAGCAGGTGGCGCTGCGGCAGGTGGGCGCTGGGCCGGGCCTGGGCGTCGTCCTCCGAATCGATATGCACCATCACGTCCATCACGTGGTGGGCTTTCAATACCGCGATGCGCGCCGCCTCGGCGATGTAATGCCCTTCCGAGACGCTGATCTTGGGCTCGACGATGATGTGGGCGTCCACCAGCGCATTGTCGGCCATCTTGCGCGTGCGCAGCTCATGCAGCCCGATCACGCCCGGCACCGCTTTCAGGGTGTTGCGGATCGCGCGCACCTTTTCTTCGTCCAGGCCGGTATCTATCAGTTCGGCCAGCGCATCGCGCGCGAACTGGATGCCCATATAGGCGATCATCACGCCGACGACGGCGGCGGCGACCAGGTCGAGGAAGGTATAGCCCAGCAGGTTGCCGACGATGCCGATGATCACCACCAGCGACGAAGCGGCGTCGGAACGGGCATGCCAGGCGTTCGCCACCAGCATCTGCGAACGCACGCGTTGCGCGACGGCAAGCATGTAGCGGAACATCCCCTCTTTCGCGGCAAGCGCGATGATGCCGATCCACAGGGTGAAGGGATGGACGGCCTGGACCTGTTCCGGATGCTGCAGCCGCATGCCGGCAGCCACCAGCAGGCCGATGCCCAGGGCGGCCAGACTGGCACCCAGTATCAGCGAAGCGGCGGTCTCGATGCGCGCATGGCCGTATGGATGGTTGGCATCGGCATGCTTGTTGCCGTGCCGGTTGGCGAACAGCACCAATACATCGGAAAGCAGATCGGCCAGCGAGTGGAGGCCGTCGGCCATCAGCGACTGCGACTTGCCGAAGAAACCCGCCAGCACCTGCAGAATCGTCAGTCCCAGATTGATGAAGATGCTTACCCAGGTGCTTTTGCGCGCGGCGGCGAAGCGTACGGGATGTGCAGGTTCGAAGGCGGCGGACTTATCGTGTGCGTGGGTGTGATTTTTCATTGCTGTTGGGATAGTATGCAGCCGTGATGTGCAGGATATCACTTGCATGGTACAGATTAAACACGGGCAAACAGCATGGGAAAGATCACCGAGATTCTGGCAGCTGCACAGCAACGGGCAAAAGACCTCAACCTGCCCTATGAGGGCGCGCTGACGCCGAAGGAGGCTTACGAGCTGATGCGATCCGCGCCGGGCGCAAAGCTGGTGGACGTGCGTACGCGGGCAGAGATCGACTGGGTCGGGCGCGTTCCCGGCGCCGTGGAGATCGAATGGGCGACTTATCCCGGCATGAAGCAGAACCCGAATTTCCTTGCCGCGCTCGAACAGCAGGTCGATAAAGAAGCGCTGGTCATGTTCCTGTGTCGCAGCGGCCACCGCTCACATGGCGCGGCCATGGTCGCCACCCAGGCCGGCTATCGCGATTGCTACAATGTCCTCGAAGGCTTTGAGGGCGACAGGAACCCGGCGAACCGGCGCAATGCGCTGAACGGCTGGCGGGTCGCCAACCTGCCGTGGGAACAAAGTTGAAGGTTGCTTGCTGACCAGAAAAAGCCCGCATTGCGGACTTTTTTATTCCGCCGACCAGTGCACCAGGCCTGAGTAGTATGTGGCCAGCACCGCCAGGCCGAAGGCGATGCGGTACCAGGCGAACACCGTGAAATCGTGGTGGCTGATGAAACGCAGCAGCCAGCGCACACACAGGAAGGCACTGACGAACGAAGCCAGCCCGCCAACCAGGAACAGGCTCCAGTCGTGGGCATGGAACAGATGGCGGTACTTCACCACCTCATACACCGTCGCGCCGAACAGGGTCGGGATAGCCAGGAAGAAAGAGAACTCCGTCGCCGCCTTGCGCGACAGGCCGAACAACAGGCCGCCGATGATGGTGGCGCCCGAGCGCGACGTACCGGGAATCAGCGCCAGCGTCTGCGCGCATCCCACTTTCAACGCGTCCTTCCAGCTCATGTCATCTGCCGTTTCCACCGTGATGGTGTGCTTGCGCTTCTCCGCCCACAGGATGATCAGGCCGCCGACGATGAAAGCCATCGCCACCGGAACCGGCGCGAACAAATGTTCCTTGATCGCCTTGGCGAACAACAGGCCCAGCACTGCGGCGGGCAAAAAAGCGATGATGAGATTGATTGCAAAGCGTTGTGCGGATTTTTTTCGGGACACATCAACGGAGACCCAGTTCCCTTCAACTCGCTTCTGCAACTGAGAGGGGGTGTCTTGAACAAATAAACTAGAAAATACCTCTAGAATCTTGGCACGATATTCCCAGCACACCGCAAGGATGGCCGCGAACTGGATGATGATCTCGAACACCTTGCCGCGCTCGTCGTTGAAATTGAGCAAGTCGCCCACCATGATCAGGTGGCCGGTGGAAGAGATGGGCAGGAATTCGGTCAGACCTTCGACCACGCCAAGAATGGCGGCTTTAATCAGGATGATGATGTCCATACGGTTTCGTCATTCCGGTGCAGGCCGGAATCCAGTGGTTTTCAAATTGGCGATACGTTGATTGACTTGCCGTCGTTCTGTCTCGGTCATTTCCACCCAGCGTGTGATTTCATCAAAGGTACGCAGGCAGCTGCGGCAAACATCGTCGCCCAACACCGTTGTGCAATGACCGATGCAGGGCGAATCGGCAGTGACCTCAATAATCTCTTCGGAAGTAAACATGGCGGGATTATACCGGCTGCGTGGCCTGTTCCAGCTTCGACAACCAACTCATCGCATTTTCGCGCGAAGATCCGCACATCTCGGCAGAAGGCTGCAACCCGCCGCAAAAGGCCGGTCGCTGCGGCTGGCCAAAGACTTTGCAGCGCAACTCGTCATCCAGTTGCACGCACGGCACCCCGGCAGGCTTGCCGTTCGGCATGCCGGGCAGGGGAGAAGTGATGGAGGGCGCGATGCAGCAGGCGGCGCAGTGGGGACGGCAGTTACTCATTTCCTTTTGACTTCACGGGGCCATTCGACGAGTTGCTCATTTCCGAATTGTATTTCAGGCGGTAACCATTTCAGCAGAGACTCGCCAGATTTTCTGAGACCGCACTCCCACAGAACTATGACACGCCAGCCGTTTTGTATTAGCGCTTTTGTGTTCTTTCGGTCGCGCATAACATTCTGCTGGAATTTCGTTTGCCAAGCGATTTTGTTGCTGGCTGGCATATAACTCAGGCGGCATCCCTTATGCCGATGCCAGAAACACCCCTGTACAAAAATGACAGTTTGATATTTTGGCAGGCAAATATCCGGCGTACCAGGAAGAGTCCGGACATGCAGCCGATAGCGGAATCCGCAAGCATGCAGATAGCGTCGCACTTTCATTTCTGGCTGAGTATTTTTGCCGCGGATTTCGGACATCATGCGGGAGCGGGTTTGTTTATCGACTATGTCAGCCATTCCTGGTAATCTCCGCTAGTTCCTAAACAAGTACTTGAGTGTATGTCCCAAACAAAGCCGATTCCCATAGTTGATTTATTCGCCGGGCCGGGTGGGCTGGGCGAGGGCTTCTCATCTGTTGATGATGGTAAAGCATTCAGAATCATTGTTTCAGCAGAAATGGATGCCTCAGCACATGAAACTCTGAGATTGCGTGCGTTCTACAGAATCCTTCGAAGAAAGGGAAAGGCCGCACTGAAAAGCTATTACCGCTACTGTAATGGTGAAGCAAAGCAACCGTATGATGATTCAAATTTTTCGGAATGGGAGCAAGCCGGAAATGAGGCACGACAGCTTACCTTGGGGAAGCCGGAAGATAACAAGGAGTTAGATCGAATCCTGAAAAAGGAGGGGATAAGCCCCCAGCAGAATTGGGTGCTGATAGGTGGCCCGCCATGCCAAGCCTACTCGCTTGTTGGCAGGGCTCGCAACAAAGGAAAAGCAGATTACAAAGCAGAAGAGGACCATCGACATTTTCTGTACAAGGAATATCTGCGCATCATTCAGCAATACAGACCAGCTGTGTTTGTTATGGAGAATGTCAAAGGCATTCTTTCTTCCAAGGTCAAAGACCAATTTATCTTTCACACCATACTTCGCGATCTGGCCAATCCGGATCGTGCTTTAAAGAAACAACAGCAGGGACTGGGCTACAAAATACATTCTTTAGTTGTGCCAACTGTGTTTGATAGTGAAACAGACCCCAAAGATATCGATGTGCGAGACTTTATTATCAGGGCTGAGGAATATGGCATACCTCAGGCACGCCATCGTGTAATTCTGCTGGGGATCAGAGAGGGTATTGACGTTCTCCCCGCGCGACTAAATAAACAGGAGTCGGTCAGGTTTGATGACGTAACAAACGATTTGCCCAAGCTGAGAAGTAAGCTCAGCAAGGAAAAGGATAGCGATGAGACTTGGGCAAAGGTCATCAAGAAGCATCTATCCGAGCTCGCGCTTGAGGCTTCGCATGTGGAGGGTCTGGAGAAACTGGAAACAGTGCTTAGCCGCCACTCAGGCAATATTTCCTCGAAACATAAAACTGGTAGCCTGAGAATAACTAAGCCCGAAAATGCCAAACAACTCGCACGTGAGCACGCCAAGTGGTACGGGGATGATGAGCTCGAGGTGTGGCTGAACCATGAGGCGCGCGGGCACATGAATAGTGATCTCCGGCGATATGTGTATGCCGCCGCGTTTGCAGAAGCCTATAAGCGCTCTCCCAAGGGGCATGAGGAATTTGGCCTTAAGGGTTTGCGACCAGAGCACGCTAATTGGGAGACCGGAAAGTTCTCTGATCGATTCAGAGTGCAGTTGAAGAATTCACCCTCCACCACGGTGACTAGCCATATCGCAAAAGATGGGCACTATTTCATCCATCCAGACGCATTGCAGTGCCGCAGCCTGACGGTGCGTGAGGCTGCTCGCCTGCAAACGTTTCCAGATAACTACTATTTCAAGGGAAATCGGACTCAGCAATTCCATCAGGTTGGAAATGCTGTTCCGCCTATGTTAGCCAAGCATATAGCCAGTATTGTCAAAGACATACTTCGCTAACGCGGAAAACTGCCGCAGTACATTCCATGAATGTACTGATTGACTGCACTATATGCATCACATATATTAGCTACGCATTACATACAAAGTGAACATATAAGGTTTTTCCATGAGTGACCAAGCCGAATCCAAAAACAGGGCCAAGTTCGTTGAACTAGCTGAAAAGAGGGTCTCGCGAGCTATCAAAGACATTCGCCTTATTGGCAATCTCTCCAACCGTAGCAACTATTCATATACGCAAGAAGAGGCTCGAAAGATCGTGAAAGCATTGCGGGACGAGGTGGAGGCGGTTAAGGCGCGCTTTGAAACCAAAGGCGGCGATGTAAAAGCAGTATTTAAACTCTGAAATACCAAGGAGTCGGGGGGCTTGTGAAACTGCAATTTAAATCACAGTTTGGGGGTGGTCATGCTTAAGAATGAAAACGATGTACTTTTGAGTTTTCTGCCAAATGTGGCTGATATCAATCAGGGCTTGGGGGATGCAGGCATCGAAACGTTCAGGGATTCACCTTATGCTAGCCTCGCAAGAGAATGTGCACAAAACAGCACGGATGCAAGGTTAAAGAATCCCGTTACTGTTTCTTTCGACATGCTAGAAATAGCCGCAACACAGCTTCCATCGCTTGATTCATTCCGGTCTTCAATCAGTTGCTGTCTGCAAAAGGCAAAAGATACAAATACCGAGAAGGAAGTGGAGTTCTTCGCAAACGCGAAGAAGTCACTGGATCGAGAAAATATCAAGATATTAAGAATTTCAGATAGCAATACGAAGGGCCTAGAAGGGCCGTGCAGGGATAAAACTCCCTTTCATAGTCTGCTCAAAGGCTCTGGTGTAAGTATCAAGGATGACGCCACGTCAGGTGGATCATTTGGTATAGGAAAAAATGCTGCTTTTGCGATTTCTGATATTCAGACAGTATTTTATTCAACTCAATACAGGGATGGCGAAACTGGCGACCTAAAATTTTTGTGTCAAGGCAAATCAGTGTTGGTTTCACATACTGACAAGAACAATATTCCGAATCTTGCTACCGGATATTGGGGTCAAAAGCCCTATATGCCCGTCACTCGCTTAGAGGACGTTCCTGAATGGCTAAGAAGGTCGGAAATCGGGACTTCAGTATTTTGTA
This sequence comes from Sideroxyarcus emersonii, assembly GCF_021654335.1. NCBI lineage: Bacteria > Pseudomonadati > Pseudomonadota > Betaproteobacteria > Nitrosomonadales > Gallionellaceae > Sideroxyarcus > Sideroxyarcus emersonii. The sequence continues at coordinate 2,667,200 of NZ_AP023423.1, read as the reverse complement.
TTGCCTGCCGAGAGTCTCCTAGTTGGGAGGCAGGGCTCGCAGCATCATTGATACAGAATTTCTTCTGCGCAATTTACCGAAATGAAACGATCTTCAGCGTAAATAATGGTGGCACAGTAATAAATAAAGACACGCTGATTTCGTTATTTGGTAACCCTATTATCAAACAAGCGGCGGCTGATAATGGGCACGAAGAAGACTTTGAATTCGCAAGGGCCTTGTGTGAGTGCCTGATGTCTTTAGAAACCAAGGAAGAAATTGTTGTCATACCCGAACTAGGTAAGGTCGCGATCAGGATACTGGTTCGGGAAGGTTTGCCCAAACGCGTCAGCATTATAAGAAACGGAATGTATATAACGGACAATCTTGAAAACTTTGGTGAAAAATTCAGACGATTTCCCTTATACAAAGATTTCGTAACTCTAGTTGAACCGATAGACCATGATGGAATTACATTTTTCAAGAATCTCGAAAATCCGAGGCACGACGGATTTTCATCAGAACGTATTCCTGATACCGACAAAAGAAATTCAGCAGCGCGGGTAATGAAGCAGCTTGCCAAAGCAATTCGTGATGCCATCAAATCCCAAAGCCTCGAAAGTCCAAAGGACTCAGTAACAATTAATGAATTAAGTGAATTCTTTGCTGATCAAGTTGATCCGGAAAAACTACAAGATCCGAATGCAATTGACGAGAATCCGGAGATTCTCAAGTACAAGCCGAGTAAGAAGCAACCGCCTAAATCACCAAGCCAAGGGAACGAAAAAGGCGGGGATGAGGGCGGTAGTGGCACCAACGACGGTAAGGGTGGTGATACTGGAGGGAGTGGCTCAGGTAGCGGGGGCGGAACGGGTGGGGCCGGAAATAATTTCGGCGGTAAGACAATTGCGTTGCGCAATGTAAGAAATCTTATAGGTGAAGGCCAATCGAGAAAACGGCAACTAATCTTAACACCAGAGGAAACTGCAACAGCGACGGTTGCTGTATTTGCTGCAGGAGTAAATAGCCCGGAAAGACTACGTATCACCGGTACTGACGCAGGCGAAGTTGCGTCCGGCTCAGTCAAAGTCAATTTTACTAAAGACAAAAAGCTCGAATTCACAATCGAATTTTCTGATGAATACGACGGCCCGATTGAAGTCATAGCAAAAAGTTTTGCTGAACGGGAGGCGGCATGAAAATTAGTCGGCTGGCTCGGTTTCCACACCCGGTTCTAGAAGAGTTTACCAATGACTACGTCAAAGGGGAGTTCGAAATTGGAATTGAAATAGCGGAATCTATGAAAACCGGAGCCCTACGGGTTCACTACAATTTTCGCTTAACGGAAGAAACACTTTCAAAGCATCTGGCAGAGAAGAAAGCCAAGGCTTGCCTGTTTATTACCTGCTTGGAAACCTACTACAACAGGCTACATCAAATTGACTCTTCAAACGGCGAACTGGAAGTCGACCAAGGACTGCTCTCAGGCAACGTCAATCTGTTGCCGCTAATTATTGCTGCAGAGGAAGGTATCATTCTTTCAAGCGACAAATTGCATGAAGATTTCCATAATTTGAAGTTCCACTTGGGAAATGGCGAAATTCTAGCGATAGGTAACGAATTCCAAATTAATGTAGGCAGGGAAAAACTTGCTCCAATAGAATCAATTTTTGACATGGCAATAAATAATGATGTACCACCAGGTCAATATCGAGTGAATCTTGATGAAGAACGCATCACGATACTTGCTGAAAAAGAAACATACACATCAATCTACAACATGCGTTACACGGCGCCAGGGAAACCGATACTACTTAACAGCGTGTATTTGCCTGCGGTAATGGAAGTTCTGACGGTTCTTCAACAGGATGTGGGCTCATATCAAGATAAGCGTTGGTATAAAGTATTCGAGGCAAAGTGTGCCCAAGAAAATGTTGACCTTGCGAATCCTGATTTGCTGAAGGATTCTCAGAAGCTGCTGAAATCACCCTTTAATCGGGTTGTTACGCTGATGCAGGAGCTAAGCTAATGCCAACCGAATCTTTGAAATATCTATCGCAAAAGACGGCAGACTTTTTGCACTCTTCTGTACTACAAAATCTTGAAAGATACAAAACCGGAGATTTTGTTGACCTTGCGGAAAAGGGCGGCTGGTCGATTGAGCTGTCTCTCCGCCTCGATCTGGAACCTCTTAATCATCTAGTGATGGCTAAAGATTCTGAAGCGGAAATCAAAAACACTATGCTTGTATGGAATGCATTAAACAGGTTGCATCCTAGTCTTGCTTGTGAAAATCGGCTGTGGACTCGACTAACTCATATCGAATGTCTTGAATACTCACGCTACAGATGGCTTGATGCCGATACAAAAGATGACGAGAAACTTGTGAAGGATATAAAAACGCACTTCTTCGCTAATACGCAAACGCGCTATAGAGATGATAACGCCATATCGCGTCTGTGGTGGAATGGGTATATCGCCAAATTGGCCGCGCCCGACGACCAAGAACAGGCGTTGCGGATGATTTTGAAAACAACAGATATCAGAAGCAATTTTGTGGAAAGATCGAAAACCGTGAGTCGGTCTGTTCTCGCGGCAGGCATCGTTAGAGCGATGATCTCGGAATCGTGGCTTACAGGAAAAGAGGCTCACTTTAGGGAATTCATGAAAATATTGAACATGCAAGGAGGGGGAAAGGTATTTGAAGTATGGCCTCAAGCTAAGGTGGATGAATTCATGACGAGATGCATGTCACTTGCGCAGCATACCGTAGCAACGACCTAAGTTGCATAGCTATGAAAGCGACATAACGACATATTCTATCGAGGTAGTGTAGGCGCATTACTACCTCGGAAAAATACTGGCTCACGCCTTGTGATAAACCTCCGCCCCCTGCTTCACAAACTCCACCGACTTCACTTCCATCCCTTTTTCCAACGCAGCTTGCTCGGATAGGCCTTCCTTCGCCGCGAAGTCGCGCACGTCCTGGCTGATCTTCATCGAGCAGAACTGCGGGCCGCACATGGAGCAGAAGTGGGCGACCTTGGCAGATTCCTTGGGCAGGGTCTCGTCGTGGAATTCGCGCGCGCGGTCGGGATCGAGGCCTAGGTTGAACTGGTCTTCCCAGCGGAATTCGAAGCGCGCCTTGCTCATGGCGTTGTCGCGGATCTGTGCGCCGGGGTGGCCCTTGGCGAGGTCGGCGGCGTGGGCGGCGATCTTGTAGGTGATGATGCCTTCCTTCACGTCGGCCTTGTTGGGCAGGCCGAGGTGTTCCTTGGGCGTGACGTAGCACAGCATGGCGGTGCCGAACCAGCCGATCATCGCCGCACCAATCGCGCTGGTGATGTGGTCGTAGCCGGGGGCGATGTCCTGCGTGAGGGGGCCCAGCGTGTAGAACGGCGCTTCGTGGCACCACTTCAGTTGCAGGTCCATATTCTCCTTGATCATGTGCATCGGCACATGGCCGGGGCCTTCGATCATCACCTGCACGTCGTGCTTCCACGCGATCTGCGTGAGTTCGCCCAGCGTCTTGAGCTCGCCGAGTTGCGCTTCGTCGTTGGCGTCGTAGACCGAGCCGGGACGAAGGCCATCGCCCAGGCTGAAGGTTACGTCGTAGGCCTTCATGATCTCGCAGATCTCTTCGAAGTGCGTGTAGAGGAAGTTCTCCTTGTGGTGTGCGAGGCACCACTTGGCCATGATGGAGCCGCCGCGCGAGACGATGCCGGTCATGCGCTTGGCCGTCATCGGGATGTAGCGCAGCAGCACGCCGGCGTGGATGGTGAAATAGTCCACGCCTTGCTCGGCCTGCTCGATCAGGGTGTCCTTGAAGATTTCCCAGGTCAGATCCTCGGCCTTGCCGTTCACCTTTTCCAGCGCCTGGTAGATCGGCACGGTGCCGATGGGGACGGGCGAATTGCGGATGATCCATTCGCGCGTCTCGTGGATGTTCTTGCCGGTGGAGAGGTCCATCACCGTGTCGCCGCCCCAGCGGATGGCCCAGGTCATCTTCTCGACTTCTTCCTGGATGCTGGAGCCGAGCGCGGAATTGCCGATGTTGGCGTTGATCTTCACCAGGAAGTTACGGCCGATGATCATCGGCTCGATCTCGGGGTGGTTGATGTTGGCGGTGATTACGGCGCGTCCGGCCGCGACTTCGCTGCGCACGAACTCGGGCGTGATCTCCTTGGGCATCTTCGCGCCGAAATTCTCGCCGGGGTGCTGTTTCAGCAGCATCTCGGAAAGGCCTTCGCGCCGCTGGTTTTCGCGGATCGCGATGAATTCCATCTCCGGCGTGATGATGCCTTTGCGCGCATAGTGCATTTGCGTGACGTTCATGCCCGGCTTGGCGCGGCGCGGCGTGTGCTTGAGGTTGAAGCGCATGTCGGCCAGGGCCGGGTCGTTCAGCCGCTGGCGGCCGTATTCGGAAGTCAGGCAAGGCAGCGCTTCGGTGTCATTGCGCTCTTCGATCCATTTTGCGCGCATCTCGGCCAGGCCTGAGCGGATATCGATCTTCACCGACGGGTCGGTGTAGGGGCCGGAACAGTCATACACATGGATAGGTGGGTTATGCTCGACGCCGTTGTTCAGGTGGGTGTCAGTCAGCGTGATTTCGCGCATCGGCACGCGGATATCAGGCCTGCTGCCTTCGACATAGATCTTGCGCGAATTGGGTAGCGGTTTGATCGCCGCCTGGTCGACATGGGCGGCGGAGGCCAGGAACTGGGGATTTGCATTCATGATGGTGCTCCAAAAAATCAGGAAGCACCGAAAGGAGCTTCCCTACGACGGCATTACCCGTACAGGTTCAAAGGGTGTTTCTCACTTCGTAACGAAGACCCCTAGCGAGGTCGCAAGGTACTGGAAAGCTTTGACAAAGGCAAGCCGGGGGCCGACTCAATTCATTGAGCGCACCTGATGGGCTTGTTATACTGCATGCCGAGTTGAAATAAACATATCTAGAGGACAGGGGATGAACAGCATGGAACTCGCTCGCTTCAATATGGTGGAACAACAGATACGTCCCTGGGACGTGCTGGACGTGAATGTGCTCGAGCTCATCAAGAAGGTCAAACGCGAACATTTCGTGCCGGTGGACAAACAGTCGCTGGCCTTTATGGATGTCGAGATTCCCCTAGGGCACGGTGCGTTCATGTGGTCGCCGAAGCTGGAAGCGCGTGCGCTGCAGGCATTGAAGCTGAAACATACCGACCGCGTGCTGGAAGTGGGCACCGGCAGCGGCTATCTCACCGCGCTGATATCGCGCATGGCACAGCATGTGACGAGCGTGGAACTGGTGCAGGAGCTGAGTGCGCGTGCGGCGCGCACGCTTGCGGCCCACCATTACGACAATGTCACGCTGGAGATTGGCGATGCTTCCACGGGCTGGGGCGGCGAGAAGTACGATGCCATCGTGCTGACAGGTTCGGTGCCCCTGCCGCCGGAATCCTTCTATGAGATGCTGAACGCGGGCGGACGCCTGTTTGCCATCGTGGGCGACGCGCCGGCGATGCATGCGATGCAGGTGACCTGCGTGGCCCCCGGCGTGTTCGAGACCGTCACCCTGTTCGAAACCAGCGTGGCGCCGCTGCAGAACGCGCCGCAACCGCAACGTTTCGTATTCTGATCGACTCCCGGCGCTGCCGGGAAGCCCGTATTTGCTTGAATTGTTTAGTCGCAGCATGTAATATTAGAAAACTCTAATATTTGGAAGAGGCTATGAAACCAACTAAGACGGCGTTAAGCGTGATCCTGGCCATGAGCATCAGCCCATTGGCGGGTGCGGCGGACTTGCTCCAGTTCTACCATGCGGCACAGAATCAGGATGCCGTGTTTGCATCGGCACGCGCAGCCCATGATGCCGGCCAGGAAAAACTGACGCAGGGCCGCTCGCTATTGCTGCCCAACGTCAATTTCAACGCCAACACCACCTACAACGACGTCAATACCCAGTACACCGGTGCCGCCGCCGCACTGTTCCCGTTCCCGTCCGGCACGCAGCGTTTCAATAGCCACGGTTACGGGGTGAGTCTGGTGCAGCCCCTGTTCCGCGAGCAGAACTGGGCCGTGTACTCCGAATCCCAGTTGCAGGTGATCCAGTCCGAGGCGCAGTACAGGATCGCCGAACAGGATCTGATCCTGCGCGTGGCGCAGACCTATTTCGATGTGCTGATCGCGCAGGACAGCGTGCAGCTGGCCGCAGCGCAGAAGACGGCCATCGCCGAACAGCTGGAACAGGCCAAACGCAATTTCGAGGTCGGCACCGCCACCATCACCGATACCCACGAAGCGCAGGCTCGCTACGACCTGATCGTTGCACAGGAGATCTCGGCGCAGAGCAACCTGGAGGTGAAGCGCCGCACCCTGCAGCAGCTCATCAATGCCGTTCCCCAGGATCTGAATCCCCTGGGCCAGTCCCTGATGCTGGAGCAGCCGCAGCCGGTCGACCTGGATAAATGGGTGAACGAGGCGCAGCTGCACAACTACCAGGTTGTCATGGCACAGGCGAGCGCCGAGATCGCGGAGAAGGAAGTGGATCGCAACCGGGGCGGACACCTGCCCACTGTCGATCTGGTGGCGAACTACAACAGAAGTATTGCCAACGGCAGCGTCTACGGCATCGGTACGGATTCCACCGCAACCTCGGTGGGCGTTCAGCTCAACGTGCCGCTGTTCCAGGGCGGTGCAGTCCAATCCAAATGGCGCGAGGCGGAAGCCAACCGCGAGCGCGCCCGGCAGGAACTGGAAAATACGCGTCGCAATGTGGAGCTGCAGACGCGCCAAGCGTATCTCGGTGTAGTGAACGGGATCGCCCAGGTACAGGCGCTGCAACAGGCGCTCAAATCGAGTGAAAGCATGCTGGAGGCAAGCAAGCTCGGCCATGAAGTCGGCGTGCGCACCAACATAGACGTGTTGAATGCGCAGCAGCAGGCATATTCGACGCGGCGCGACCTGTATCAGGCGGAATACAACTACCTGATCAGCCAACTCAGCCTGCAAGCTGCAGTGGGCGGGCTGTCCGAAGACGACCTGTCAAAGATCAACCAGGCACTGCACTAACCGGCTGCTGGTAAATCAGGCGTACGCATTCGGCGAGGCTGTCCTGCCACGCCGGCAGTGCGATGCCGAAGGCAGCGCGGATCCTGTCGTTCGCCAGCACCGAATTCACGGGCCGTTTGGCGGGGAGAGGATATTCGTGCGTGGCGATGGCGCGGATATCGAGTGCTTTGGATGCGAGCGCGGGATCATACTGGCGCGCAAGACGCACGATTTCTTCGGCATACTGGTGCCAACTGGTGCGCCCCGCCGCGGTGAGGTGATAAAGCCCGCCCAGACTGCTATCCCAATCCTTTTGCGACCAATTCTGCAGTACCGATGCGGTCGATTGCGCCAGATCCCGCGCCCAGGTCGGGGCCCCGAACTGATCCGCCACGATGCGCAACTCGTTGCGCTCCCTGGCCAGACGCAGCATCGTCTTCACGAAATTCCCGCCATGCACGCCATATACCCAGCTGGTGCGCAGGATGAGGTGTTTGCAACCGGAGGCGCGTATCGCCTGCTCGCCTGCCAGTTTGGTCCTGCCGTAGACGCACTGCGGGTTGGGCGCATCGGCTTCGGTATAAGGTGCTGATTTGCTGCCATCGAACACATAGTCGGTCGAGTAATGCACCAGCACCGCATTCAGCCGCAGCGCTTCCGCGGCCAGCATGCCGGGCGCGTCGCCATTGACCGCCTGCGCCAGGTCCGTTTCGGTCTCGGCCTTATCGACTGCAGTATAGGCTGCAGGGTTGACGATGAGATCGGGTTTGACTTCGCGGACGACGCGACGGATCGCCTGCGGATCGGCAAGATCCAGTTCCCCGGAATCGGTGGCGACGACTTCGCCGAAGTCAGCCAGGGAACGTTGCAATTCCCAGCCAACCTGGCCGTTCTTGCCCGTGAGCAATATCCTGGTCATGCAAAAGTCTCTGCGTCGCGCAAGCCCTTGCCGGCCTGGTCCTTGGCGGAAAGCAGCGGGACAGCGTCACCCAATTGCCAGTCGATGGCCAAATCGGGGTCGTTCCAGACAATGCAGCGCTCATGTTCGGGCGCCCAGTAATCCGTGGTCTTGTACAGGAACTCGGCCGAATCGCTCAGCACCACAAAACCATGCGCGAACCCTTGCGGGATCCACAGCATCTTCTTGTTCTCGGCGGACAGCCTAACGCCCACCCACTTGCCGAAACTGGGGGAGTTCCGGCGGATATCGACGGCGATATCGAGCACCTCGCCGGCGATCACGCGCACCAGTTTTCCCTGCGGCTGGCGGATTTGGTAATGCAGGCCGCGCAACACGTTGCGCGCCGATTTGGAGTGGTTGTCCTGCACGAAGGCATCGGCGATACCGGTCAATTCGGTGAAGCGGCGCTGGTTGAAGCTTTCGTAAAAGAAACCGCGGTCATCGCCGAACACTTTCGGCTCGACGATCAGCACATCGGGGATGGCGGTGGCGATGACCTGCATCAGCGTTTTTCCTCTAGCAGCAGACGCTGCAGGTACTGGCCGTAACCGTTTTTGGCCAGCGGCGCGATCAGCTTTTGCAACTGCTCGGCCGAGATGTATCCCTTGCGATACGCGATCTCCTCGGGACAGGCGATCTTCAGCCCCTGCCGCTTCTCCAGCGTCTGGATGAACATTGAGGCTTCCAGCAGCGATTCGTGCGTGCCGGTGTCCAGCCACGCATAGCCGCGTCCCATCAGCTGCACATCCAGCTTGCCGCGATCGAGGTAGATCTGGTTGACGGTGGTGATCTCCAGCTCGCCGCGCGCGGAGGGCTTAATCGACTTGGCGATCTGCACCACATCGTTGTCGTAGAAATACAGGCCGGTCACGGCATAGTTCGATTTGGGTTTGAGCGGTTTCTCCTCGATGCTGAGCGCCCGCCCGGACGCATCGAAATCGACCACGCCGTAGCGTTCCGGGTCGTGCACATGGTAGGCGAACACCGTGCCACCGTCGCTCTTGCTCGCCGCCGGAGTCAGCAGGGTATCGAAAGCGTGGCCATAGAAGATGTTGTCGCCCAGCACCAGCGAGCAGGCATCGTTGCCGATGAAGGATTCACCGATGATGAAGGCTTGCGCCAGGCCGTCCGGAGAAGGCTGCACCGCATAGGAAAAATTCATGCCCCACTGCGATCCGTCGCCCAGCAGTTGCTCGAAGCGCGGCGTGTCCTGTGGTGTGGAAATGATTAGCACGTCACGGATACCTGCCAGCATTTGCGTGGACAGGGGGTAGTAGATCATCGGCTTGTCGTAGATCGGCAGCAGTTGTTTGGATACCGGCAGTGTCACCGGGTAAAGCCGGGTGCCGGAACCTCCGGCGAGGATGATGCCTTTCATCGAGTGCTGGGCGTTGAGTGCTGAGTGCTGAGTCATTATGCTGTACCTTGTCTTTTTACGGATGCCCTGAGTCCCCCGACCAAACGGGCCACTTCTTCTGCTTGCTGCATCGATTCATCAAATTGCCGTTGGTCAATGTAACCGACATCGAGAGCGACATAAAGCTGCGCACGCAATTCGGCACAAGAAGCTTTGGCAATAACGAGAAACTGATGGAATTCCGCTGAGCCACCCCGCTCGAACCCCTCTGCTATATTTGACATGACTGAAACGGCTGCACGTTGAATCTGATCCTTCAGACCGAAATCCCTGGAAAAAGCATCCTGCGAGGTAAGTCGATAGATCGCAGCGGCAAGCCCCCGCGCCTTTTGCCAAGCGATCAACCCCTCAAATCGTGAGACTCCCATCGATTTTTCTGACTCAGGACTCAGAACCCAGTACTCGGTACTGTTTGTTGATCCAGTGCTGATAGTCGCCACTGGTCACGCCGCGCACCCAATCGGTGTTGTGCAGGTACCACTCCACTGTCTTGCGCAGGCCGGATTCAAAATTCTCCTGCGGCTTCCAACCAAGATCACGCGCGATCTTGCTGGCGTCGATGGCATAGCGCTTGTCGTGCCCGGGGCGGTCGGCCACATAGGTGATGAGCTTGCTGTGTGGCGCGCCCTGCGGGCGCAGTTCATCCAGGATGGCGCAGATGGACTGCACCACTTCGAGATTGGTCTTTTCGTTCCAGCCGCCGATGTTGTAAGCCTCGCCGAGTGTTCCGCGTTCCAGCACCAGCCGCAAGGCGCGGGCGTGGTCGTCCACATACAGCCAGTCGCGGATGTTGTCGCCCTTGCCGTAGATGGGCAGCGGCTTGCCGTTGACGGCATTGAGGATCACCAGCGGGATGAGCTTCTCGGGGAAATGATACGGCCCGTAATTATTGGAGCAGTTGGTGGTGACCACCGGCAAGCCATAGGTGTGATGCCAGGCGCGAACCAGGTGATCGGAAGAGGCCTTGCTGGCGGAATAAGGCGAGTTGGGCTCGTACGCGGTCTCCTCGGTGAAGAAGCCGTTCTCGCCCAGACTGCCATACACCTCGTCGGTGGAGATGTGATGGAAGCGGAATGCCGCCTTGCGATCGGCATCGAGCGCGCTCCAGTAGTTGCGTGCCGCTTCCAGCAGGGTGTAGGTGCCGACGATGTTGGTCTGGATGAAATCGGCCGGGCCGCTGATGGAACGGTCTACATGCGATTCGGCGGCCAGGTGCATGATGGCATCCGGCTGGTGTTCGCCGAACACGCGGGCCACTTCGGCGGCATCGCAGATGTCGACCTTCTCGAAACGATAACGCGGATTGTCCGACACCGATGCCAGCGACTGCAGGTTGCCGGCATAGGTCAGCTTGTCGACATTGACCACGCTGCATTCGGTATCGTTGATGAACTGGCGAATGACGGCAGAGCCGATGAAGCCGGCGCCGCCGGTGACGAGGATCTTATTCATGGGGCGGATTTTACCTGACCGGAAACGATTTCGTTATACAGCGAATGGCTGAGTGCTAGGCCGATGAGCGTCAACGCATGCTCGGTCGCCCCCCGGTTATCGCTGACGAACTGAAGCCCGGCCTTGCCCATCCGGGCCAGGGCGGTGCCGTCATGCATCAGGATGTTGAGCTGATGCACAAGATCGTCGGCATGGCTGATCTGCATCGCGGCACCGCAGGCAACGGCCAGTTCGGTGGCCTGGGAGAAATTGTAGGTATGCGGCCCGATCAGCACGGGCTTGCCGACGGCGCAGGCCTCGATCAGATTTTGCCCGCCGAAGGGCAGCAGGCTGCCACCGATGAAAGCGACATCGCAGGCCGCATAATAGGCGAACATCTCGCCCATGCTATCACCCAGCACCACGCGGGTATGCGGAGAAACCGGCTCGTTCGCGCTGCGCCGTTGCATATGCAGGCCGCGGCTCTCGATCAGCGCAGCTACCTCATCGAAACGTTGCGGATGCCGCGGTACCATGACAACAAGCAGATTCTCGATTTCCATGTATTGCAAAGCATCGAGCAACAGAGCTTCCTCGCCCTCTCGCGTGCTGGCAGCCAGGAAGACCGGCCGGGTTGCGCCGAACTGCTCGCGCAACCGTTTCCCCAGCTCCAGCATCGGGGGTGGCGGAGCGATGTCGAACTTCAGGTTTCCCATCACCGGCGTGGCATGATTGCCCAGCGCGGCAAAGCGCATGGCATCGTCTTCGGTCTGCGCGGCGATCAAGTGCAGGCTATGCAGGCTGGCCCGGGCCAGCCTGGGAAAGCGCGCGTAACGCCGGGCCGATCTTTCCGACAGGCGCGCATTGAGCAGCAGCAGCGGGAGCGATCGGGCATGGCAGGCATGAACCAGGTTGAACCAGATCTCGGTTTCCAGCAGCACGCCGACCCGTGGCTGGAAATGCCGCAAGAAACGGCGGATCGCAAACGGGTAGTCATAGGGAAGGTATACGCGCACCACGTCATCACCGTACAACTGCTCGCTCGCCTCACGGCCGGTGGGCGTGGTGTGGGTGAGCAGAATCTGGTGATCCGGGTAGCGTTCGCGCAGGCCGCGCACCAGGGTTAACGCCGCGCGCGTTTCGCCGACCGACACGGTATGCAGCCAGATGACAGGTTTATCGCATGTACAGGAGTAGCGGCCGAAACGTTCGCCGATGTGATCAAGATATTCCGGCTGCCTGCGCGACCGCCACCAGAGGTGGAAGAACGCATAGGGCAGCAGCAGCCATAGCAGTGCCGTGTAAACGGGGCGCGAATCGAAAAGTCTCATCATCCAGGTTGGCCCAGTATTTTTTCCAGCTGCCGCATGACATCGGCGACCTCGATCAGGGACATCGCATCGGCGTGATGGACCCGCGTATTCCATGGCAGCTGGCGGACATCCTTGCCCAAATATTTTTCCACGGCCTGCGGATAGCGGTCCACGCAATATTCCAGTTGCCGGTAAGGCCCGGTCAATTGCGGGGAGGCCACGGCATACAGGCCGACCACGGGGGTGCCCATCGCCCGGGCAATATGCACCGATCCTGTATCCGGGGCAACCAAGACATCCACCTGACTCAACAATGCAGCAAGCTGCTTGGGCGTGGTCTGGCCGCAAAGATTGAGCACATTGGCCGGGGCAAGCCGCGAAAGCTGTTCGCATTGCGAGATTTCCGCAGGCGCATTGCCGCCGGTTAGCAACACACCGCATCCCCAGCGCGCAACAGCTTCGCCGACGACGGCCGCATAGCGCTCCGGTTTCCAGTTGCGTTCAACTTTGCTGGCATAGGGGTGGAGCGCTACCCAGGGCTTGGGCAAGGCTGCCAGTTGCTCACGCGCCCAGTCCATATCGATATTGTCGACCGGCAAATCCCAGGTCGCAGCCGCCGGATCGCCGGTCAAGGTTTCGATGAAAGACAGGAAGCTGTCCACCAGATGGGAGTCGTTGTAAGGGATGCGTCGATTGCAGAACAGCCATTGTCCTTCGCGGGCGCGGATGCGGTCAAAGCCGATCTTGATGGGGGCGTGCAATGCCGGGTAGAGCAGGTTGATGCGCAGGTTGGCTTGCATTGCCAGCACCACGTCGAACGGGCGATGGCGGAATGCGCGATAAAAAGCCAGGTAATCTGCCAGCGAACGCGGCTTCTCCATCACTTCGAACTGCACACCCTCCATACCCTTGAGCAAAGCATAAGCCGGCGGGCTAGTGATCCAGGTGATCTGTGCCGCCGGCAGGCTGCGCTGCAAGGCGCGCACGGCGGCGGACACCATCACCACATCGCCCAAGGCGGAAAAGCGGACGATGGCGATGCGGAGATAGGATTGATCGGGTTCTGTCACGAAGGCAGTCAGGTTGGCTGGGTGCGCCATTGTATCGAATCCGGCCCGCTGATTGCTTGACACAATCCGTTCTGGCCTGCTGTAATGCGCGCCGTTCACTGACTGAACGCGCCCCGAATGCAAGACGAAACCATACATTGCAGCCATCTCAAGATGCTGGAGGAGAACTACGGGAATTCGCGACGGGGGCTGGCGAGAAAACGGGGAAATATCGATTTTTGCCTTAATGAAGTGCTCGTAGAGGAAGGCTACAAAATCGATAATCTCTACAGAGGCGACCATAACCCCACTTATTCATTTATCACCGTTCAATACGATCACGAACCACCGGCACATGACGGAAATTCTTCAACGAGCAGCATTGCCAGCCTGAAAAGGCGGGTCAAGCTTAGCCATCGCAAAGCGATAAAGCGGGTAGACATGATGCAGACAGCTTTCATGAGTGCTGGCAAATGAGTTTGAAGCGGAATTTTTCTGCTGGCCTGCTAAGCTCATTATGGGCCGCTCTTCTTGGTTTGGCGGTAGTTCCTTTGTACCTCAAGTATCTGGGCATTGAGGCATATGGTCTGATCGGGTTCTTTGCAACCACACAAGCACTGTTGCAGCTATTGGATTTGGGGTTATCGCCCACGATTAATCGGGAAGTGGCTCGCGCCTCTTCTTCGGGCGATATGCATGAGGCGCAGGATTTATTGCATACGCTGGAAATTGTATTCTGGGTTACGGCCGCAGTGATTGTGATCGGGATAGTAGCGTTGTCTCCGGCTATTTCAGGTCACTGGCTGCAATCAAAGGGGCTTCCCCAAGAAACGGTCACTCATGCGTTGATGCTAATGGGGCTGGTAGTGGCGTGCCGCTGGCCGGTTGGCCTCTATATGGGGGCCTTAATGGGAATGCAGAAAATTGCGCTCTCTAGCACAATCAGTGCAGCTGCTACCACGCTTTCGAGCATAGGGGCGATTGTAATCTTGGCCTTTGTCTCGCAAACGATCGAAGCCTTTTTCATTTGGCAGGCTAGCATCGGCATACTCTATGCCTTATTCGTGCGATGGGTCGCATGGCGAGAGATGGGCCCAGAAACTGATACCAGTCAATTCAGGATGGCCACCTTGAAGAAGGTCTGGCGCTTTTCAGCCGGAATGAGTGGAGTGGCAATCACCGGAATTATTTTGATGCAATTGGACAAGGTGATGCTCAGCAGGCTGCTAAGCCTTGAAGATTTTGGCCGCTACATGTTGGCGGTTGTTACGGCAGGAAGTTTGTATATCCTGCTGACTCCTTTGTTCAATGCAATATATCCCCGTATGGCTGCGCTGGTCTCCTCGGGCGAGATTGAGAAACTGGCTGATCTGTATAAAACCGGTACACGATTATTTCTGGCAGTGCTTTTCCCGATTGCCATCATGATGGCGGTGTTTTCTGAAGATTTGCTCTACCTGTGGACTCAAGATCGTGAGCTGGCCAGAAGTTCTGCACTGGTGGTTTCACTATTTCTGATGGGAACGAGTCTAAATGGAGTCATGCATTTCCCATATGCCTTGCAACTTGCTTATGGCGAAACGCGATTGCCGCTGATAATCAACGCAATTCTGATAATCATCATGGTGCCAATGACTATCTATCTGGCGATGTCTTATGGAGCAGCGGGTGGAGCAGGTTCATGGGCGCTACTAAATTGTATTTATCTGCTGGTAGGCACATGGTTGACGCATAGGACATTGCTAAAGGGAGCAGGTACCAAGTGGTTGCTAGGCGACGTATTGCTGCCATTGTTTATAGCAGTTATGGCCGGCGGGGCGGGGGCACTGGCTCAAAAATATGAATTTCAGCCCTACATCGAACTGGGTATTGGTATGGTACTGATAGGAATTTCTTTCACCATCACGGTGATGATTTCACCAAGGCTCAGGGCAACAATGCGAAACATGCGATCTAAAGGCATTGTCGGGGTAAATCCAATTTGATGTGCACATGAAACGAAGTGGAGTCGCTATATGAGTATGGAAGTTTTGCAAAACGAATCTGCAATCGCTCTCTCCAGGAGTGTGTTGAAAAGAAAAGGCGCTTCATCCTTGGATTCACCCTTGCAGGCATTTCTTCGCCGTTACGGAATGGCAAAAGGAATTGCAGTCGGTGATCAGGTAAAAAGCTGGGACGTATTGGAGACATTGAATTTCATTGAAAGGCATGTGCAAAAAAACGAGGCGATATTGGACATCGGTTGTTACGCTTCAGAGATTATTGTTGCCTTGCATAAGGCGGGATACACACATCTGACCGGGGCAGACCTGAATCCGGACTTGAAACAAATGCCGTATCAGAAAAGTATCCGCTATGAGAAGGTAAATTTCATGCAAACCCCCTTTGCTGATGCATCCTTCAAGGCGATCACCTCGATTTCCGTTATCGAGCATGGATTTAACGGTGCGGTCTTATTGAGAGAGATGTCGCGATTGCTGCAGGCAGGTGGCTACTTCATCGCGTCCTTTGATTACTGGCCGGAGAAAATTGATACAACAGGAATCAAGTTCTTCGACATGGACTGGCTCATTTTCTCCAGGCAAGACGTGATCGACTTTGTTGCGCAGGCAGCTGAGTACAACCTGATTCCTGTGGGAGAAATGCATTTTGAAGGCGAAGACAAACCTATCGAATGTGCAGGGAAGAAATATACCTTTGGTTGGCTAGTGCTTAAGAAGATGAAATAACAGTGAAAGTCCTAATCATCACGGGAGCATATCCTCCCGCAAAATGCGGAGTGGGGGACTACACTGCACATTTGGCTGAAGCGCTGGCAGTGAAACCGAATATCGAGGTCGCCATACTTACTGGTCGCGAGTCCGAAACTATACAAGAATTATCGGCGGTCAAAGTATTTCGAGTCATGCCAAGCTGGCGAATCTGGCATATTGTGCAAGTTAAACGCATCGTCGAAAATTTTAAGCCTGACATCGTACATGTCCAGTATCCTGCGCAAGGCTACATAGGATTGCTCCCGAAAATATTACCTCTATTTTTTCGGATATCAGGCCTGCCCGTTGTACAGACGTGGCATGAGCATTACGTTGAATGCGAAGCTATAGGCTGGCCTAATTTGCTGGCGTGCGATGGCATGATTTACGTTCGGCCTGATTTTATTTCGAAACTGCCTTCCTGGGTAAAAACAGCACTTGCAAAGACGTCAATCAAGCATATCCCTAATGCATCTACCATCCCCACCCTGTCTTTAAGCGTTGACCAGGCACGAGATATCAAAAATAAGCTGTCAGCCAGCAAGCCGATTGTTTGCTATTTTGGATTTGCACACCCCAATAAGGGCGTAGAACGGTTATTTCAAATAGCCGATCCGGAAAAGCATCATTTAGTATTAGTGTGTGATTTGAATGAAAAATATCCCTACCAGAAAAAAATACTGGATTTGGCAAACCAGACACCTTGGACTGGGAAAGTTACGGTCACTGGATTCCAGACCGCGCAACGCGTAGGAGAAATTCTTGCCGTAGCGGATGCAGTTGTTTTTCCATTTCCTGGTGGGGCTGGCGAATGGAATACGTCTTTGAAGGCCGCGGAGCAGGCGGGAGCATTTACCATTGCAACAACTCATACCGCAGACTTGCTGGGATACCATGAGGAAAAAAATATATATTTCGCTGGCTGCGACGACATTTCTTCGATGAAAGAAGCCCTGAATCGCTATCTGGGAACAAGAAAAACTCCTGTCGTAAACGATTACTGGGAAATTATCGCGTCATCGCACATACAACTCTACCGGGCGCTTTGTGGGGTCAAATAAGGACATGGCAATCAAGCTATCCATTTGTATCCCGATATACAACTGCGGGGAATTTATCGGACAGGCATTGGACTCTATCCTGCCGCAATCGGATGAAGAGATCGAGGTCGTCGTCTATGACGGCGGTTCAACCGACGATACGTCAACTGTGATGGGGAAATATGTAAGTACCTGGCCAAATTTGCGATATTACCGGGGTGCTGTGCGAGGTGGCATAGATGCTGACCTGGCAGAATGTGTCGGCTATGCAAATGGCGAGTATTGCTGGCTCTTCAGCGGTGACGATGTGATGCGGGCAGGTGCAATCAAGCGAGCTTTGGAATGGGTAAAACGCGGATGCGACATCCTCATATGCAAGCATACGATATGCACCAAAGAGATGATCACGATGCATGAGCAGCCTGTTCTGCAACCGGACCAAACATTTATCGCCAATCTGTCAGATGCAAATGAGCGCGTTGAATGGTTCGGGCGTGCTGCGACTACAGAAGCATTCTTCAGTTTTCTTAGCGGGCTGGTTGTTCGACGAGAAAAATGGCAAAGCGGTGAACTGCCAGAGTTGTTCCGTAAAAGTTGCTGGGGGCATGTTGCAAGATTCTTTGGTCTGATTTCCTCCGGATTGACGGTTTGCTATATTGCGGAGGTGTGGCTGGATCAGCGCGGCGATAATGATTCATTTGCCGACAGGGGAATAGTCAACCGTTTCAGAATTGCCATCGAAGGCTACCATGGAATGGCAGATTGCTACTTTGGGCACGACAGCATAGAAGCATTCCATATCAGACGCGTAATTCAAAATGAATTCAAATTAAGTGCATTCCTCTTCGCCAAAATGCAATGCAAGAGAAGACCGGAAATCGAAAGCAAGCTGTTGCTGGATAAGCTAGTGAAAATGACATGGTCCGATAAATCTGCAGCAGGTTATTTGACTCGCATAGGCTACCTTGCAATCCCTTACGGACTGTATGTTGCGGTTCGATTCCTTTATAGGAAACTCAAGCAATATCTGTTTAGGTACAAACATGCTCAAGCCTAAATTGACCATCTGTATCGCGACATACAAAAGAGGCAAATTTATCGGCGAGACACTAGATTCGATTCTGGGCCAGATGCTGCCGGGGGTTGAATTGGTTGTCGTCGATGGTGCGTCACCGGACAATACTCCTGAGGTCGTGACTGAATATGCAAGGAAGTACCCTGAGCTTCATTATTACCGGGAGAGCGAGAATTCGGGGGTTGATGGTGACTACGATAAGGCAGTTGGATATGCGACAGGTGAATACTGCTGGCTGATGACCGATGACGATCTGCTGTGCCCAGGAGCTGTCAGGAAGGTACTTGATAAGCTGGAACAAATCGATTTGCTTGTCGTCAATGCGGAGGTTCGGAGTGCCGATTTCTCCATCATGCTGGATGAACGCCTGATCAGGCTTGAAAATGATAAGGTTTACGGCGTAGGCGACGAGGAAAACATGTTCCGGGAAACGGTGCAGGGCTTGTCGTTTATCGGCTGCGTGGTGATTCGGCGAGAAGTGTGGCTCGCTCGGGATCGCCGGTCATACTATGGGTCGTTGTTCGTGCATGTAGGGGTGATATTTCAACACACTCCAATCGCACGGGCGGTGTTGATCGCAGAGCCGCTCATTACCATACGGTATGGCAATGCCATGTGGACTCCACGAGGGATGGAGATATGGATAGCGAAGTGGCCAGAATTGATCTGGTCGTTCAAGGACTTTACCGATAAGACAAAGTCCATTTTATGTCCTCGCGGCGGCTGGCACTTGATCAAACGGTTAGTTTTTTATCGAGCAACGGGCGCCTATACCGGCAAGGAATATGACGAGATCGTGAGCATAAAATTTGCGGGACTTACCCGCATGGCATCGAAATTTGTCGCAATAGTCCCGGTGACTTTGGCCGGCTTCATTGCGTGCATATATTCTGTATTCTTGGGGGGGCGAGGCTCCAGAATGATTATGTATAGCCTGAACAATGGCCAACACCGTAATGCGGCCACCCGCTGGGCAGCGAGAATCGTAGGCGTTTGCTGATGCAGAAAGTGGCTTTGATAACCGGGATAACCGGGCAGGATGGTACTTATTTGTCCGAACTCCTATTGGGAAAAGGATATCGAGTGGTGGGCGCTGTACGGGATGTACCTGCGGCCGCAGCGAAACTTCCAAGGCAATGGAGGGAGAGTGTCGAACTCATTGAATGGGACATGCTGAGCCAACAAAAAATGATAGAAGTCCTATCATTTGTTCGCCCAACAGAACTATATAACCTTGCAGGATATTCCACAGGGGCGGGTATGTTCGATGATCCGGTTGGAATAGGCGAGGTGAACGGTCTGGCGGTCACACGCATTTTAGAGGCGATACGTGCGGTAGATGCGAAGATTCGGTTTTGCCAGGCATCCAGCAGGGAAATCTTTGGCGAGGCCCATGAAAGTCCGCAGACTGAGAATACTCAAGTCAATCCCCGCAGTCCTTACGGCTCAGCCAAACTCTATGCGGACACAATGATCCGGATATACCGGCAACGCTATGGTCTATTCGCATGTTCGGCAATCCTGTTCAATCACGAAAGCCCGCGCCGCGGGCTGGCGTATGTGACGAGAAAGATTACCCATGAGGCCGCCCGAATCAAGTTAGGGCAGGCAAAGGAGTTGCAATTAGGCAATCTGGATGCGCTACGGGACTGGGGATTTGCCGGCGATACTGTGCGCGCTATGTGGTTGATGCTGCAGTATGCGTACGCTGATGAATTTGTGGTGGCAACAGGGGAAACACATTCGGTACGTGAATTTTGTGAAATGGCATTCGGCCATTTGGCACTCGATTACCGGGAATACGTGCGCGAAGACAAGGCCGTTTTTCGTCCAGCGGAACCGGCGGTATTGGTAGGCAATGCCGAAAAGGCAAGTACAGTATTGGGTTGGCATCCAGAGATCGGATTTCACGATTTGGTAAGCATGATGGTCGATGCCGATATGCAGATATTGGACAGAATCTAAATATTAGAGAGGTATTTGGCGATGTATAAGAAAGTAGAGAGATGCAGAATTTGTGGGAATAGCCATCTGGAGTGTGTGCTCGATTTAGGCGAGCAAATGCTAACGGGTGTTTTTCCGCGCGAGAAAAATGCAAAGCTAACATCGGGTCCGCTGCGCTTGGTTAAGTGCACAGGTGGAGAAGATGCATGCGGATTGCTGCAGCTTGAACATTCTTACGATTTGGGCGAGATGTACGGTGAGAACTATGGCTATCGCTCCGGTTTGAACGCCAGCATGGTGGCGCACCTGAACAACAAGGTAAAAAGAATTCTCGATCTGGTAAAGCTGAATGACGGCGACCTGATAATCGATGTCGGCAGCAACGACAGTACAACATTGCAGGCATATCCATCAAAGGGGCCGCTATTAGTCGGAATTGACCCGACGGGCATCAAATTCCATAGTTACTACCCTTCGCACATCAAGCTCATCCCGGATTTCTTTTCAGCCGCTTTGGTAAAAGAGCGATTCCCAGGCAAGAAGGCAAAAGTCATTACCTCTTTTTCCATGTTTTACGATCTTGAAGACCCCATAGAATTTATGCGGCAGATTTATGACGTGTTGGCGGATGACGGAATATGGGTGTTTGAGCAAAGTTACATGCCGAATATGTTGTACACGAATTCGTTTGATACCGTATGTCATGAACATCTGGAGTTTTATGCGCTACGCCAAATCAAGTGGATGGCTGATCGGGTAGGATTTAAGATTATTGACGTTGAACTTAACGATACTAATGGCGGCAGCATCTCCGTATCCGTCTCGAAATCCCATGGAGATACGGCAGTGCCCCACTCGGTGCAAAAGATTCTTGATGAAGAGCATACGCAGGGGCTTGATACGTTGGAGCCCTATCGAGCATTTGCAGAACGCGCAGTTCAGGCCAAACGGGATTTGCTGAAATTCATCGAAACTGCCCATGCTGAAGGTAAAACGGTTGCGGCGCTGGGGGCCTCAACCAAGGGTAATGTGCTGTTGCAGTACTGTGGAATAAGCACAAAAGAAGTTGAGTATATCGGCGAAGTGAATCCGGAAAAATTTGGGGGCTATACGCCGGGCACGTGGTTGCCGATCATCTCGGAACAGGAGTTACTGTCGAAAAATCCGGATTACGTCATCGTGCTGCCATGGCATTTCAGGCATTTCTTTGTGACGAATAAAAAGTTCTCGAACATGAACCTGGTATTCCCCTTGCCCAAGCTCGAAGTGGTTAAGGTAGGCTAACAGCGTGCCAGACGTGAAACGAGAAAAAGATCGGACGCGACTCAATCTTGTTCTAATGGGCGGCGGCCGTGACTGAAGGTTCTTCGTTCCGTCCAGGATCGGCAGCGAAGCGCATCGCGATCGTGATGGCTACCTATAACGGCAGCCGATATATCGATGAACAGATTGAAAGCATCCGTGCACAAAGCTATCCAGACTGGACGTTGTATGTGCGCGACGATGGGTCTCGCGACGATACGGTGCAGAAGATAGAGCAGATTGAGCGCACAGATAACCGCGTAAGACTGATGCGGGACAAACTTGGCAATCAGGGGGCTGCAGGGAATTTTTCAATCTTGATGCAGACGGCAGTTGAAGAAAATGCAGGTTATCTCTTCTTTGCCGACCAGGATGATGTCTGGTATCCGGAAAAGTTGGCAGTGATGCTGGATGCGCTTCGCCAACTGGAATTGAAGCAGGGGACTGAAACGCCATTGCTGGTGCATAGCGATCTGCTTCTGGTCGATGAGGCACTGCGGCCAATAGCAGATTCATTTGTGACATATTCCGGGTTGTCGCCAGCTAAATTGAATCTCGGTGTGCTGCTCTGCGAGAACCAGGTCACGGGTTGCGCGAGCGCCATCAATCGCTCCTTGCTGGAATTGGCAACGCCGATACCCCGAGAGGCATTGATGCACGACTGGTGGCTGGCCCTGCTGGCATCGTCTACGGGCAAGATAGAATTTATATCCAGACCATTGGCGATGTACAGGCAACATGCCGGAAATGTATTGGGCGCCACGTCTTACTGGCAGCGGATCGGCAGGTTCCTTTTCTCGCTACGGCAATGGAAGGTACAGATGACACGCATCAGGGACAGCCTTATGCAGGCGGCAGTGCTTGAGCAAAGGGTCAGGACAAGAGGAATGAAATTGCCGTTGAGCACACAGCAAAAGATAGATGCATACGCCAACATATTGAATGTCCGGCGCCTGAACAGAATAGGTACTTTGCGTGCTCAAAGCATAGGCAGATCGGCGCTTGGGGCTCGATGGGCCCATAATTTGTTGATCGGAGCCATGGCAAGAAAGCAGGAGGCCCGTTAAATTGCCGGAACTTTCCATCTCGATAGTCAGCCATCGCCAGATCGGACTGGTGCAAAAACTGCTATCGGACATTCAACGCTATTGTGCCGGCACATTGGTCGAAGTGATCCTGACCAGCAATGTGGAAGAACAGATTCCATTCGAGGCATCTGATTTTATGTTTCCGCTCCGGATTATCCGCAATTTGGCCCCGAAAGGATTCGGAGCGAACCACAACGCTGCGTTCAGGCTGGCCAGAGGAGAGTTCTTCTGCGTCCTTAACCCCGATATCGGATTTTCGATGAATCCGTTTCCAGTGCTGATTGCACAAGCAAAAACAGAGAATGCAGGTGTGGTGGCGCCGCTCGTCACCAACAGCGCTGGCGTTCCTGAGGATAGCGCACGCCGATTCCCTTCGCCGCTTGAAATAATCAGAAAGATATTTGGAGGCAGATCGGCCATACAGGCTGACATCAGGCAGCCGATTTCCCATCCAGACTGGGTGGCCGGAATGTTTATGCTTTTCCCACAAAGGGTTTTCCGGAAGGTCGGCGGATTTGACGAGCGCTACTTCCTCTACTACGAAGATGTGGATCTATGTGCGCGGCTCACGCTTGCCGGTTATCGGGTTATCCTGTGCTTTATGGCTTCGGTCGTGCATGACGCACGGCGCAGCAGTCACAAGAACCTGCGCTATATGCGTTTGCACCTGGCAAGCGTGCTGAGATTCTTTTCGTCCCCCGTATATCGTGCCCTTCTGCGGAGAGCGTCGAATTGAGAGAAGGCCCTATATTGGTAACCGGTGCCTCAGGTTTCGTCGGCAAGGCGTTGTGCGAAAGATTGGCTGCATGTAACTACCGGACGCGTGCAGCCATGCGAGGCGGCGTCGACACGAGCTTGCGCGGTTGTGAAATAGTCCGCATTCCAGACATCTCTGCGGATACTGACTGGGCAAATGCCTTGAGCGGAGTGGCGACGGTCATTCATCTGGCCGCTCGTGTGCATGTCATGCATGAGAAAGCGCCCAACGCTTTGGCAGAATTCCGCAAGGTGAATGTTGCCGGAACGGAGCGGCTCGCCCGCTCGGCCGCCGCAAACGGGGTCAGGCGGCTGGTGTACGTCAGCTCGATCAAGGTGAACGGAGAATCGACCCATGGCGACCACAGATTCGCGGAGTCGGATGTTCCCTTACCACAGGATCCTTATGGCATCTCCAAATACGAAGCAGAACTGGCACTGCATCGCATTGCCGATGAAACCGGGCTGGAGGTGGTAATACTTCGCCCTCCCCTGATTTATGGCGCAGGTGTGAAAGGCAATTTTGCACACATGCTTAAGATACTCGCCAAGAGGATACCGCTGCCGTTAGCGTCAGTGCGGAATCAGCGCAGCCTGGTCTATGTCGGGAACATGGTTGATGCTCTGATTGCTTGCGCAGCACATCCCGCCGCTGCCGGGCAAACTTATCTGGTCAGCGATGGAGAGGATGTTTCAACGCCGGATCTGCTGCGCCGACTGGGCGTAGCGATGGAGTGCTCGGCCAAATTGTTTCCTTGTCCTTCCTCCTGGTTAAGGCTGGCAGGTCTCATAACCGGGAAATCAGAACAGATCGGGCGCCTGCAAGAATCGTTACGGATCGATAGTGTTAAAATCCGCCGCCAACTTAACTGGAACCCTCCATATAGCTTGCAGCAGGGGCTGCAGGCAACCGCGGAGTGGTATCGAAATACCCATTCATGAGCCATTACTCTCCCATCGTCGCAGCGCTGGTCACCATGTTGTTGACCACACTTATCCTGATCAGCAAGTTCGGTAAAGATATCCCGGACATCCCTAACGAACGTTCATTGCATGATGCGCCGGTTCCGCGTATCGGCGGTGTGGCGATAATGGCCGGTTTACTGGCCGGCTGGGCGCTGATGCTCACCTCCCTTAAGTGGTGGATAGTATTGCCCATGATCGGGTTGTTCATCATTTCCCTGCTGGATGACATGCACAGCCTGCCGGTCAAGAAACGCTTAATGGCCCAGCTGGCGGCGGCCGCGATCCTGGTGCTGGGTTCGGGTTTGTTCGCCCAGCAAGGGCTTGCGATTGCACTATTCGTGTTGTTGCTCACGGTATGGATGACCAATCTCTACAATTTCATGGATGGTGCCGATGGATTATCAGGAGGCATGGCGCTGTTTGGCTTCAGTTTCTATGGCGTCGCTGCGCTGATGAACGGCGATGACACCTTCGCAATGATGAATTTCACCATTGGAGCCGCAGCACTGGGATTTCTCTACAATAATTTTCACCCCGCCAAAGTATTCATGGGCGATGCAGGTTCCATTCCATTGGGTTTCCTGGCGGCCGGGATGGGGTTGTGGGGATGGCAGCAAGGATATTGGCTGGGCTGGTTCCCGTTGGTGGCATTCATGCCTTTCGTGCTGGATGCCAGCGTCACATTGGTGAAGCGCACCATGCGTGGGGCGAAAGTCACAGAAGCCCACCGCGAACATTACTATCAGCGCCTGATACAAATGGGCTGGAGCCACAGTAAGCTAGCGCTGGTTGAATACATGCTCATGTTGGCGGCAGGGCTTGGGGGACTTGTATGCATCAAACAAGCATTGCCTTGGTATTTGCTTCTGGTTTGGGCAGGAATCTATCTTATCTTGATGCTTATTATTGATTCTAAGTGGAAAAAATGGCGTGCCCCAGCTTGACACGGCGGCGTAGAAATTGATTAAATGCCGTCCGTTCATCGATTGAACAGACCATCCATGCTCGACGAAGCCACACACTACAGCCTGCTCAAAACACTGGAAGAGAATCCCGGGCTTTCCCAAAGAGATTTGGCGAAAAAACTGGGCGTCAGCCTGGGAAAAATCAATTATTGCCTCAACGCCCTAGTTGAAAAGGGCAACCTCAAGATCAACAACTTCCGTAACAGCGACAACAAGCTCGCCTATGCTTATCTGCTGACACCGCGCGGCGTCGAGCAAAAGGCGCGCATGACGGTACAGTTCCTTAAAAAAAAGGTGCAAGAATACGAGCGGTTGCGTGCCGAGATTGCGGAGTTGCAGCGCGAGGCGGAACAAAAAGGATTGTTGAAGCAGGACAATGAATAAGCTGCTCATATGAACAGAGCCCCTGTTTTTATACACATTTGATGAGTTCACTATTATGAAACTGATTCCAACAATCCTATGCGGCGGGGCTGGATCGCGGCTCTGGCCGGTTTCGCGGGAGTTGCATCCCAAGCCTTTCATCCGCTTGGCGGATGGGCAAAGCCTGTTGCAAAAAGCCTGGCTGCGAGGGGCGATGTTGCCGGGAGTCATCGAGACGCTAACCGTCACAAACCGTGAGCTGTTTTTCAAGACCGAGGACGAATACCGAGAGGTAACGCCTGTTCTGGCAAAGCAAGGCATGGTCAATCGCTTCATTCTCGAGCCTTTTGGCCGCAATACGGCACCGGCCATCGCTGCAGCGGCACTCCAGGTTGCGGCTACACATGGAGAGGATGCTTGCCTCCTGGTATTGGCAGCTGACCATCTCATCGCCGATCAACCTGCGTTCGAAAAAGCCGTTGCGCGGGCCATGGAATTGGCGGCGCAAGACAAGCTGGTTACCTTCGGCATAAAGCCGGATACGCCGGAAACCGGATTCGGATACATTGAATACGACGGCAACAGCGTCAAGCGTTTTGTAGAAAAACCGAATCTGGAAAAAGCCCGGGAATACGTCGCATCGGGTCGTTACCTGTGGAACTCGGGCATGTTCTGCTTCCAGGCAGGCACGATATTGCAAGAGATGCAGCAACACTGCCCCGCCATCCTTGAAGCCACTCGCGCCTGCATGGCGCAATCCCGTCTTTCCGAAGGCAAAGGTTTCAGCCAGATAGAACTGGAAGCCAAGGCTTTCAAACAAGTGCCGGACGATTCCATCGACTATGCCGTCATGGAGAAATCCGCCAAAGTCGCAGTCGTCCCCTGCAACATCGGCTGGAGCGATATCGGCTCCTGGGCTGCCTTGGGCGACCTTACCGCAGCGGATAGCGACGGCAATCGCATAGAAGGCGAAGCCATCCTGCACGATGTCAGCAATTGCTATATCCAGAGCAACCAGCGGATCGTCGGGGCGGTGGGCGTCAAGGATCTGGTGATCATCGATACCCCCGATGCAGTGCTGGTCGCAGACCGCAGCCGCGCACAAGACGTCAAACATATCTTCGCGCGACTCAAGGCGGCAGGCCACGAAGCCCACCGCCTGCATAGCACCGTGCATCGCCCGTGGGGCACTTATACCATTCTGGAAGGCGGCTCTCGCTTCAAGATCAAGCGCATCGAGGTGAAACCCGGTGCGAGCCTGAGCCTGCAGATGCACCATCATCGCAGCGAACACTGGATCGTCGTCAGCGGCATGGCGCGCGTGGTGAACGGGACACAGGAGCTATTCGTCAATACCAACGAGTCCACTTACATTCCGGCCGGCCATAAGCACCGGCTGGAGAACCCGGGTTTGCTGCCGCTGGTGATGATCGAAGTGCAAAGCGGAGAGTACCTGGGTGAAGACGACATTGTTCGTTTCGAAGATGTGTACGGTCGCGAATAGAAATTTTTTATCGGGAGAATGAATTGAGCAAGCAAAAAGTCGCGTTGATCACCGGCATCACAGGGCAAGATGGAGCATACCTGGCCGAACTGTTGCTGAATAAAGGCTACATTGTGCACGGCCTCAAGCGCCGTTCCTCCTTGTTCAACACCGATCGGATCGATCACTTGTATCGGGATCCTCATCTCGACAACACAAAGTTCAAGCTGCATAACGGCGACCTGACCGACTCGACGAACCTCATTCGCGTCATCCAGCAGACCCAGCCCGACGAGATCTACAACCTGGCTGCCATGAGTCACGTCGCGGTTTCTTTCGAGACTCCGGAGTACACCGCAAACGCAGACGGCATCGGCACACTGCGCATTCTTGAGGCAATCCGCATCCTGGGGCTGGAGAAAAAGACGCGTTTTTACCAGGCATCGACCTCGGAACTTTATGGCCTGGTGCAAGAGATTCCGCAGAAAGAAACCACACCTTTTTATCCGCGCAGCCCTTATGCGGTGGCGAAGATGTACGCCTACTGGATCACAGTGAATTACCGCGAAGCTTATGGCATCTATGCATGCAACGGCATCCTGTTCAACCATGAAAGTCCGATCCGGGGCGAGACCTTCGTTACCCGCAAGATCACCCGGGCACTGGCCCGCATCAAACTGAACCTGCAGGATTGCCTGTACCTCGGCAACCTGGATTCCCTGCGCGACTGGGGTCACGCCAAAGACTATGTCGAAATGCAATGGATGATGCTGCAACAAGACAAGCCCGAGGATTTCGTCATCGCCACCGGCGTGCAATACAGCGTGCGCGATTTCGTGAATGCGGCAGCCAAAGAGCTCGGCATCGGCGTGCGATGGGAAGGCAAAGGGGTGGATGAAAAAGGCTACGACGCATCCACAGGCAAATGCATCGTTCAAGTCGACCCGCGCTACTTCCGTCCCACTGAAGTGGAGACCCTGCTTGGCGACCCGAGCAAGGCAAAACAGAAGCTCGGCTGGACTCCCAAAATCACCTTTCAGGAGCTCGTTTCCGAAATGGTGCGGGAAGACCTCAAGAGTGCGCAGCGCGACGAGCTGGTCAAAAAGCACGGCTTTGCCGCTTTCGATTATCACGAATAGGTACCGATGTGATCCGGGCAGAAGCGGGTTTTATTCGCAGTTCACCCGGTACCGTTACCTGATTTTTGTAGGAGCAGTCAATGAAGGCAGTCATTCTTGCAGGGGGATTGGGCACGCGAATCAGCGAAGAGACATCGACCCGTCCCAAGCCGATGGTGGAGATCGGCGGAAAACCGATCCTGTGGCACATCATGAAATTATATTCGGCGCACGGCATCAACGAATTCGTGGTTTGCTGCGGCTATAAGGGCTATGTCATCAAGGAATATTTCGCCAATTATTTCCTGCACATGTCGGACGTGACTTTCGACATGGAGCACAACAAGATGGAAGTGCACCAGCGGTATGCCGAGCCATGGAAAGTAACCCTGGTGGATACCGGCGAAGACACCATGACCGGTGGCCGCCTGAAACGCGTAGCGAATTACATCAAGGATGAAGAGGCGTTCTGTTTCACTTACGGCGATGGCGTGGGGGACGTCAACATCACCGAGCTGATTGCTTTCCACAAGGCGCAGAAAGTTAAAGCCACTTTGACTGCTGCCGTTCCCCCGGGGCGATTCGGCGCATTGGATATGGTCGGAAACAAGGTCAACAGTTTCCGTGAAAAACCCAAAGGCGATGGCGCCATGATCAACGGCGGCTTCTTCGTACTGTCCCCGCAAGTCATCGATTACATCGCCGAAGACAAGACCATCTGGGAGCGCGACCCGCTGGAGCGCCTGGCGGAAGAGGGTGAGTTGGCTGCATTCCACCATAACGGTTTCTGGCAGCCGATGGATACCCTGCGTGACAAGATGCATCTCGAAGAGCTGTGGCAATCCGGCAAGGCTCCATGGAAGATCTGGAAATGAAGGCGGAATTCTGGCGCGGCAAGCGCGTGCTGCTGACCGGGCATACCGGTTTCAAGGGGAGCTGGCTATCGCTCTGGCTGCAATCCATGGGCGCGCAAGTGGTGGGTTATGCTTTGGCGGCACCCTCCAACCCAAGCCTGTTCGATGTTGCAGAGGTGGGCCAGGGTATGACCAGCATCATCGGTGACATCCGCGATCTGGAACATCTGCGCAAAGTGTTTGCTGAACACAAGCCCGAGATCGTGATTCACATGGCGGCGCAAGCATTGGTGCGCTATTCCTATGTCGAGCCGGTCGAAACCTATTCCACCAACGTGATGGGTACGGTAAATCTGCTCGAGGCGGTTCGCGGCACGAACAGCGTGAGGGCTGTGGTAAACGTGACCAGCGACAAATGCTATGACAACCGCGAATGGGTGTGGGGCTACCGCGAGAACGAAGCGATGGGCGGCTACGACCCATACAGCAACAGCAAGGGCTGCGCAGAGCTGGTGACGGCTGCCTACCGCAATTCCTACTTCCATCCGGACAAATATAAAGAGCATGGCGTTGCCATTGCTTCCGGGCGTGCGGGCAATGTCATCGGTGGCGGCGATTGGGCTGAAGATAGGCTGATCCCCGATATCATGCGCGCCATCACCCAAGGTAAACTGGTCAGTATCCGCAACCCGCATGCCATCCGGCCATGGCAGCACGTGCTCGAGCCGCTTTCCGGTTACCTGGTGCTGGCGCAAAAGCTCTACGAAGAAGGTGCGGCCTATGCCGAAGGCTGGAACTTCGGCCCGAACGATGAAGACGCCAAGCCTGTGCAGTGGATCGTGGAAAAGCTGACCAAGGCCTGGGGCGGAGGTGCTGGCTGGGAACTCGATGGCGGTGAGCATCCGCATGAAGCACATTACCTGAAGCTGGACTGCTCCAAGGCAAAGATGCGGCTGGACTGGCATCCCAGATGGCATCTCGAAGATGCACTGGGCGCGATCATCGAATGGCAACGGGCATATCGGGACGGAAAAGACATGCGCGAGCTGACGTTGCGCCAGATCGGCGCATACAACGGTATTCAAAAACATTAGCAGGGGTCACAAAGTGGACAAAACAGAACTGAAACAGCAGATATTGAACCTGGTCGAGCAATACAGCGCATTGCAATATGCGGCAAAACCTTTCCAGGCCGGCAGCAGCGTTATTCCACCTTCCGGCAAAGTGCTCGGTGCCGCGGAGCTGAAGAACATGGTCGAGGCCTCCCTGGATGGGTGGCTTACCACCGGGCGCTTCAACGAGGCATTCGAGAAACGTTTTGCCGAATTCGTTGGGGTGCCTTATGCGCTGACCACCACTTCCGGTTCGTCGGCGAATCTGCTGGCCTTCACGGCACTGACCTCGCACAAGCTGGGTGCGCGCGCATTGAAACCCGGCGACGAAGTCATCACCGTGGCAGCCGGCTTCCCCACCACCGTGAACCCGATGTTGCAGAACGGCATGGTGCCGGTGTTCGTGGATGTGGATATTCCTACCTACAACATCGACCCGAAGAAGATCGAAGCGGCGGTCAGTCCAAAGACCAAAGCCATCATGGTGGCGCATACGCTGGGCAATCCGTTCGATCTGGATGTTGTGATGGCGGTGGCCAGGAAACATGATCTGTGGGTCATCGAAGATTGCTGCGATGCGCTCGGCTCACGCTACAAAGGCCAGCATGTCGGCACCTTCGGTCACATCGCCACCTGCAGTTTTTATCCTGCGCACCATATCACCATGGGCGAGGGCGGCATGGTATTCACCAAGGATCGCGACCTGCGCACCATCATCGAATCTTTCCGCGACTGGGGGCGCGATTGCTATTGCGCACCGGGCTGCGACAATACCTGCGGCAAACGCTTCGGCTGGAAGCTGGGTACGCTGCCCGAAGGCTACGACCATAAGTACACCTATTCGCATTTAGGTTACAACCTCAAGATTACCGACATGCAGGCCGCCTGCGCGCTGGCGCAGATGGATCGCCTGCCGGAATTCGTCGAAGCACGCAAACACAATTTCGCATTCCTTAAAGAGCGGCTGAAATCCTGTGAAGAATTCCTGACCCTGCCGGAAGCTACCGCAGGCAGCGAACCTTCCTGGTTCGGCTTCCCAATCACCTTGCGCGAAGCGGCAGGGGTGAATCGCGTCGAGCTGCTGAAATACCTGGATCAATACAAGATCGGCACGCGCCTGCTGTTCGCCGGTAATCTCACTCGCCAGCCGTATTTCGAAGGCCGCAGTTACCGTATCAGCGGAGAACTCGCCAACACCGACAAGATCATGAACGACACGCTCTGGATCGGCGTGTACCCAGGTCTGACCGAGGAGATGCTGAGCTTTGTGGTCGAGAAGATCGAAGCGTTTTTTGGCGTGAATTTCTAAGTGTTCGACGTCAAACCAAGCAAGCTCGCGGGTTGCCTTGAGCTGCAACCGAAAGTATTTGATGATGCGCGTGGTCGGTTTGTGAAAGTATTTCACGAACAGGCTTTTGCGGCTCAAGGCCTGGAGACCGGATTTGCCGAAGAGTATTACTCCGTTTCCCACAAGAATGTGATCAGGGGGTTGCATTTCCAGTTGCCGCCAATGGACCACGTCAAGATGGTGTACTGCGTCGCAGGTGAAGTAATGGACGCCGTTGTCGACCTGAGGGCAGGATCCCCTACCTATGGTCAGTTCGACCTGTTTGAATTGAGCGCCGCCAAGGCCAACAGCATCTATATCCCCAAAGGCATGGCGCATGGCTTCTGTGCACGAAGTGATCAGGCCATCATGGTTTACAAAGTAGGTACGATATATTCACCGGCTCATGATGCAGGTGTGCTTTGGAATTCCGTCGGCATACCTTGGCCGACAACCGAGGCCATTCTCTCGGCGCGAGACCAAAGCTTTCCGTCCTTCGACAAATTCGCAAGCCCATTCCGTTATGAATGACCTGGATTTCCAAATGATCGAACGTAAAGCCGTTGCGCTTGTCACCGGAGCAACGGGTTTTGTCGGCAGTCACCTTGTCCGGCGCTTGGTGACAGAGGGATGGGAAGTTCACATATTGAACCGTGCAGAATCGCGTTTGCCTGATCACCCGGAATTCGCGCAGACAACAAGACACATCCATGACGGCAGCACACAAGGCATGGCGGAGTGTGTGGCCCAGGCCAAGCCGGATGTGGTATTCCATCTGGCCTCGCTATTTCTTGCACAACACGAATCCAAGGATATCGAACCGCTGGTCTTGAGCAATGTGCTGTTCGGCAGTCAGCTCCTCGAAGCGATGCGGATCAATGGAGTGGACAAGATTGTTAACACCGGAACATCGTGGCAACACTACAACAACGAAGACTACAACCCGGTTTGTTTGTATGCAGCAACCAAACAGGCATTTGAAGATATTCTGGCCTACTATACGGAAGCCGCATCGTTAAAGGCGGTCACGCTGCAGCTCTTCGATACTTACGGGCCGGGCGACCCCAGGCCTAAACTTTTTCATCTCCTGGCCAAAACAGCCAAGAATCAGGAAGCACTCGCCATGTCTCCGGGCGAGCAGCTGATCGACCTTGTTTACATTGATGATGTTATTGATGCGTTCCTTTGCGCAAAGGATGTGCTCTACGAATTGCCAAAAGGGCATCAGGTATATGCCGTATCGTCTGGACAGCCCCTGCAACTTCGAGAGCTGGTTGCCATTTATGAGAATGAACTGGGAGTGAAATTACCCATAGAGTGGGGAAAGCGCACCTACCGCCCACGAGAAGTCATGACGCCATGGAACAAGGGCCGCACCTTGCGAGGCTGGCATCCAAAAGTCGGTTTGGTTGAAGGCATCCGACGTATCTCTAGATAACAGAATGCAGGCATGAGCGTTCAACGAAAGATATTGAGGGGAGTGTCAGGCGGGGCCTTTTTTTCTGTAGTTTCAATCATTGTATTGATTATCCAGTTGCGGCTGGTATTGGACTACTTGTCGCCCGGTCTTGCCGGAACGTGGTTGTTGTTCGTCTCCGTTGGTTCTTACATTGCATTTTTCGACTTGGGTCTGAGCCCAACTGTCGCTAGGGAAATCAGCTTTCATTTGGGTACCCCAAGCCACGATGAACAACAAAGAAGCAAACTGATTGCCGATCTGCTTGCGACGAGCAATCTGCTTTTTCGTATCCTCGCTGTCGCTGCCTTTTTCCTGGCGGTGCTGATTGGTGGCTATTTCGTACATGCAAGCACTCCGGCATCCGAATACGCTCAAGTGGCGTGGGCATGGTTCATTTTCTCAGCCGGCGCTGCACTTAATCTGTGGGCGAGCAGCCCACTTGCAGCGCTTTATGGCATGGGATATTTGGGCACTGAGCGGATGATTCGATCATTTTCGCTCATGATGGGATTGGCTTTGACATTCATGCTGCTATACGCCGGGTTCGGCCTCATCGGGCTTGCTGTCGCCTGGACGGTCCAGGGATTTCTGGCCAGATACGCGGCAAAACGGATTCTGTACAACAAATGTCCGGACGTATTCATGATCCGCAGTCAGCCGGATCTTCAACTTGCAAAATCCATCATTCTGCCAAGCCTGAAATGGGCAGTGATGGGCTTCGGAGCGATCCTGATCCTGCAAACCGACAATGTCATCATAGCGGCGATACTTGGTCCTGCAGCAATCCCTAACTACGAAGCGGCCGCCAAAATTGCAATCAGCACGATGACCGCTGCCCTATTGTTGGTGACTGCCACCTCGCCGCAAATTTCAAAAGCATACGCCGAGAAAGATTCAACTCTGGTAACCTCGCTTTTGTCGCAAAGCGTCAGGCTGAGTGTTTCAGCTGTCGTTTTCCTGGTTGCCTTCGTGTCGGTTTTCGGCGATTCCATTATTGCACTCTGGCTGGGAAACGGGAGGTTCGTCGGCTTTCCAGTACTTTGGACACTGCTGCTGATGGTGCTTCTGGAGGCTCACCATGTAGCGATGGCAACAGCAACTGTTGCTACAGGTCATGTGGTGTTTGCCAAGCCAGCTATGATTGCGGGCTTATTAAACCTGGCGATCTCCATTCTGCTTGCATCCCAATTAGGTCTGTGGGGTGTGGCTTTGGGCACATTGATCGCACAAATCCTGACCAACAACTGGTATGCACCCTACATAGCGCTCAAGCATTTTGGCATTCCATTCGGCTCGCACTTCAAGTCAGTCTTGACCCCGACATTTATACTGTTACTGGTTCTGTTAGGAGCGAACTTTGAAATGAAGCAATTACTGACTGATCTTGGCAATCTGAGTATGCTTACTATTGCCTTTGTTATATCAATACTACTTGCCGCATCAGTTTCGTACTTATTGGTTTTAACAAGAGGGGAGCGGCAATCGCTGAATAAATTAGTGACTTCACAAATCGGACAGACCGTTAAGTGATAGCGCACAAAAATTCGATGATGCAGTTAGGGGAAGCTGGCTAAGACTATGAAAGGCATTATGAGAAATAAGACCTGTAACGAAGAGCATATAGACGAAATCGTTAATCGGATTGACCGACTTGAAAGACTAGTCTTGCAGATTCGGGGCGTTCGATCTGTGCTTGCAGAAGAACAAATAAATAGTTGCAAACTTACTTTCATTTCGCCTTGCTACAACGAAAAAGAAAATTTGCAAAATTTGTATACCCGTATATTGAATTCGTGTGAAGAATCCGGGTTGGATGATTTTGAAATTATCTGGATTGAAAATGGATCGTTTGATGGCTCTATCGAATCAATGATGCAATTGGCAGAGAAAGATAGCAGGTTGCGCATTATCCAATTGTCTAGAAATTATGGCTACCAAGGAGCAATCACTTGTGGTTTGGCACATGCGCGAGGGGAGTTCGTGGCCATTTTAGATGGTGATTTACAAGATCCTCCTGAATTAATCGTCAAGATGTTATCTATTGCGGAAAACGATGGTTTTGATGTTGTGTATGGAGTTAGAAAAAAAAGGAAGGAAAACATATTTAAGCGATTTGCCTATGCGGCATTCTATAGGCTCTGGAAATTTACTGCAGAAATCGAGATTCCCTTGGATGCTGGTGATTATTGTGTAATGAGGCGTCAAGTGGTGAATGCAATGAATAGTATGCCTGAGCGCCAAAGATTCACCCGCGGACTTAGAGCTTGGGTCGGTTTTAAACAAACTGGTTTTCAGTATGAACGAGATGCTCGTGCTGGAGGGGAAAGCAAGTTTGGGCTATCGGGCATGATAAATCTGGCTTTGGATGGGCTTGTTGCGTATTCAGTTGCGCCCCTACGCATGGCTACCATCATTGGAATATCCGTATCTGGCTTAGCATTCGCACTTATCTTGATTCAGGGAGTTGGGCGATTAATAGCATACGCACTTGGTAGTACATTTGTAGGAGTGCTCCCCCCCGGAATTTCACAAACCAATTTATTAATGGCCAGTCTGTTCGGAGTTCAAATGCTTGTCGTAGGAGTTCTGGGCGAATACATAGGCAGAATATATGTCGAAGTCAAGGATAGGCCAATTTTCTTGATCAAAGACAAGATCAATTAAAAATGAAGAGCGGCGTCAAGCGTAAGCGCTTAATTGCACAAGCTGGGGAATTCTTACAGTGGGAATTGAAGTTGCTATATATATTTATTTGCTGGTTAACTCCCAATTTCGGTAGCAGAAATCCTTATTGAAAGAATGCATGGAACGAATCTCAATACTGTTTTCGATATTGCTTGCTGGCTATCTCTCATGGAGCATATTTAAAGGAAAGGCGCTGGCATTCAAATTCGTTAGCGCATTAATTCTTTTTACTTCCACAGTTGCATTGACTGGATTCATCAGTGGAAGCCTAGGCCAACGAGTTGACGGCATTGCAGTGTTTTTCGGATCGATGATTTCTCTGATTCTGGGGAAGATATTGATAAATTTGGACAGTAAAAAAACCCTTGCGCTGAATGTTCCTGACTTAAGTGCCTCACAGGCCCTTAACCATAAGGGGGATAAATCTTCATGGGTTTTTTTATGTGCATTTCTGGGCTGGGCAGTTCTAAATCTATATCTCTCTTCTTGGCAAATAATTCCCCAAAGCGTATCAGTTGATTCAGCGGCTCACTACTCACTGGTCAGATACTTGTACGAGTACAAACACCTTCCGGCCAGTGACTGGTCATTCCTGTGGGAGATAGCCAACTATCCATTTGGCTTCCATTTGACGGTGGCAATCGCCGCAACTCTGTTTGGCGTTGATCCATTTTATGTTATGTGGATATTTGCTGCGCTACTTATGGGCATTGTGGTTGCAACAGCATGCACAATGATTTACAGCGATTTACGAACCAGACTATATGCCGCAGTAGTGGCAGTCTTGTGGGCATTTGCAATGTTTTTAGTAAGTCCCTATATAACAGAATCTTATTCAAGAAGCGGATTCTATCCGATGGTGCTTGGGTTGGTTTATATAGTTATGTTTATCTGGTGTTTGCGATGTTTCGCAGAAATAACTTGGGGGAAGATTTTTTTTGTATCAATTGCGCTTTCCGGCATGGGGCTAACATATCCGCAGTGGCTCCCACTTCTTTTCTTAATGTATGCATATCTTGTTTACATCAAGATAGGTCTATCTGGGGCAAGAAGAATAGTGGTGCTACTGATTCCCATCATAATTTCCACAGCAATCGGAGCCGATTTTGTGCTGCGGAATTGGGATGGCCTAAAGTATATATACAACATAGAAGGAGGAGTTAGTATGGACTCGCGCTATCTCGCTATCTTGGCGGGAGGGAGCTTTCTGTTACTACTTTCAATTTCGTTTAAAAAAATGTCAGAGGGTGCACAAGTGACAATTGCTATCTCGTTAGAAAACTTGTGTCGCGATTACATATTTGTGTTGCTGATTGTTGTTGGGCTAGTTGGATTGGTCGTTATTAGTAAAGTAATTGCGGGTTTTGGAGGGATGTATCCAATTTATAAATATGCGTATGTATTAACGCCGCTATTTATTTTATTTCTTTCGCAGAGTTATGTATTCAGAAAAGGCGAAGGAATTCGCGAGCAATTTAAAATCGCGATTCCAGCGGTTGTTTTGCTTGGAACGTTGCTTCATTTTGGACTGCACAAGTTTTCTCCTGCTATCCAGGAGAATGAATTCAATGCCTTGAAATGGGTCAAGAAAAATATAGCCAATGATAGTGTCACTTATTTAAACGAGGCCCCTTTTCCATTGTTTGGCTATGCAATAACTGGGAAGCCGCAAACAAAAGGTGAATTCGAGTGGTGGGTACATCCATCACCCCAGTTTGAAGCATGGAAGTCTCAGGCCGGCCCGGGGGAAATCGCTATACGGTCGTACGTTCGGGAAGATGTTGTTGAGAAGAATAACAACGGAAATTTTCAGGTGTTATATAAAGATGGGGATTGTGTGGTGATAAAAAAAATCTGATGCTGCACAAAATTCTACTTTGTGTTGATTTAAAAACTTCTATTGTTCGAGTGCCGAACATGGTTACAGCGTATGAAATGGCTAATTCTAATTCTCGGTATTGTATCCAGCGCATCTGCAAGTGTTTGTATCAAGCTGGCCACAATGCCTCCTCACAAGCTTCCTTCTTTCAATGATCCACTAGCTATATTGAGCAACTTGCCATTATGGTTCGGCGTGGGGTTTTATGGGCTAGCTTTTTTGCTTTATACGGCAGCGTTAAAACTTTTGCCGCTCAATGTTGCTTACCCTGTTTTGACATCAGGAGCAGTGGCGGTAGTGGCACTTCTTTCGGCACTAATATTTCAGGAGCCGTTTAATTGGATGACGGTATCTGGGATCGTACTAGTAATAGCAGGCGTAATACTAATTACTGCCAAATTAATCTGAATTCACCCGCAATGCTAATGAACATCGGCAAACTAGCGAAGCAATCATTTAATCTTTTGTTTTCAATTCTGGTAAATAAGCTGTGAAGACAGATAATCAGCCCCAAGTGTCGGTATGTATTCCTGTGTATAACGGCGCAAAATACATCGCTGAAACCATACAGTCTGTCTTGGCACAGACATATCCAAGGATCGAGATCCTGATTCAGGACAACGCTTCAACCGACAACACGAAAAGTATTCTGAATGAATTCGCAACCAAATATTCTCAAATCCATGTGGAGCAGAATGAGCAAAACTGCGGCATGACAGCGAATTGGAATTTGGTGATTAACCGGGCGCGTGGAGACTACGTCATGCTGTTGAGTGCTGACGACCTCCTAATGCCTCAGTTCATAGAAAAATGCCTTTTGATTTTCGAACAAGATGCAGTTGATGCGGTAGTTACCAATCACCTTTTTATCAAATCGGGGACAAGAAGCCCTCGCAGAAAGCTTGTCGCAACAGGTGTGTACCAAAACCATAGTAAGGTGATATTACTGTATAACCCTTTTTCAGTTAATTTCACTTTATTTAGCAGGGCATTAATTGAAAAGATGAAGGTTCAGGGAAATCTATTCCGTTCATTTATGACTTGTGATTACGACTTGTGCTTAAGGATTTCATTGTCTGAAATGAGAGTCGCGTATTGCGAAGAAGCCTTGGGGATTTACAGAGTGCATGATTCAAATCTTTCAAAACAAGGCAAAAAGATGTTGCGACAGGCAGCACTCGTTGTTTTATCGCACAAGAATGCGCTCCAAAGCCATAGTCGTACAGCATATCGAATAACACTTCTACGTTTTATGCTCCGAGCCCTTTTTCAACTGCTGCGCACCAACGTTTATGATGGCAGGCTTGTAGGAATATTGAGAGCCGAAATATCTCGTGAAGCCATTAGATTCTTGAAGTAAATGGGAGAGATAATGTTCAAATCAATACGCGATACCATATTTAATTTGATTCCCAAGCGATATCATCTGCCGGTTTTTTATTTTTACTACAGAGCATTTGGAAAGCTTGAGCACGAGTTAGTAGTGCTACCTAAGCTTGTTTCGGAGTGCAGAGTCGCTGTCGACATCGGTGCGAACCGAGGCTTGTACACATATTCCCTGGCAAAATTTTGCAAGAAGGTTGTTTGCTTTGAACCACAGCCTTGGTGCTATTCGAAAATTGCTGCATACGCCAAGCCTAATGTTGTTGCTCATAATGTTGGGTTATCCAGCAGCCTGGGTACCCTAAATCTCTATATACCTCATGATAGCCGCGGTACCAAATTAGATGGGTTGGCAAGCTTTCGCCCCACTACTAACTCAGAAATGCTTGAAGTCCCAGTAAAGCGTCTTGATGACTTTATGCTTGCCGAAGTTGATTTCATAAAAATCGATGTGGAAGGACATGAATACGAAGTTCTAGAAGGTGCTAAAGAAACAATTTTGGCGAATAAGCCTGTTCTGTTAATCGAAATAGAACAAAGACATCTTAATCGACCAATTGACGAAATTATCAATAAAATTATCCAGTTTGGATATGAAGGCTTTTACTTGCACGAACAAGATATGGTCAATATCAGTAACTTTTCATATGAGATACATCAAAAGCCATATTTGGAAAATGTTTTCGACAATAGATATGTGAATAATTTCTTTTTCTTTCCCAAATCAGATGCTAAAAAATAGAATAATTCCAATTTGATGGAAATCACATTAGTAGGTTGGTTCCTAATTTTGTTTGGACCGGTGTTGTTTATCTTTGCTCCAAACTGGTTATATTTTTTGGCAATTTTCCTTATTCCATTCTCCGCCACTGCAGTGATCAATATGTCGGTAGGCGGTGAATTAAAGGGCGTTCCCGCCATACTGCTAGTTGGAAGCCTCTGGCTTGGTCGAGAGTTTTATGCTCTGACGCGCTTGAGGCCATTGGTATTACCCAAATACATTCAGGCGTTCGGGGCAATGTGCCTTCTTTACATCGCAATATTGGCCTGTTCTCTGGTTGCGCTTTGGCAGATGCCAAATCAATTTGTGGTTCACTCACCAAGGCTTGATGCTCCCGGTTCATTTCTGCTGTCCCTTTCGGCTCACAATATCACCCAGTTCCTTTACGCAGTGTTTTGGATCTTGATGACATTATTGATTGTCATGCGGAATCAAAATGAGGAAGCTCTGATCAGAACAATTAGAATATTTGTTATGTCGGCGGTGTTCGTCAGCTGTTGGGGTATTTTTCAATGGGCTGCTTACCATTATGGTTTCGATTACCCTCAGACTATATTCAATAGCAGTGAAACTTCATCTGCACGAGGATTCACCG
Source organism: Sideroxyarcus emersonii (assembly GCF_021654335.1). Classification (NCBI taxonomy): domain Bacteria; kingdom Pseudomonadati; phylum Pseudomonadota; class Betaproteobacteria; order Nitrosomonadales; family Gallionellaceae; genus Sideroxyarcus; species Sideroxyarcus emersonii. Next base: position 2,627,087 of record NZ_AP023423.1, on the reverse strand, counting down.
GTGTGATAAAGGAAGCTGGGTTTAAGCGCATCACTTCGGTTGCTGTGGAAGCATCAATACTGGCACAGTTCCTATTGGCTGCTGTCCCATTGCTTATGGCTGTGGAGTGGTTCAAATCCCCGATCTTTTCAATTTTCACAGATAGAATGATCTTGGTGCTTTTACTTCTGGTGCTTTTACTATCAACTAGCTCCACATCCTATCTTGGAATATTCGTGTTGCTGCTCGGGTTTCCTGTGCTTCTGAAGCTGAATTGGCAGTCTTTAAGGCGCTATATATTTTTGGCGGTGGCGTATGGGCTTGTGGAGGTGTCTTTAATAGCCATAATGTCGCATTTCACTGCACAAATAGATCAACTGGAATCTGTTGCCATCCATTCATATTCGATTGAAGAAAGAATTTATACTATTCACAACGCATGGCAGTCATTCCTGGAATCTCCTGTACTTGGGCTAGGTTGGGGCAGTGTTACCTCTCATGATTTGTTTGTAAACCTGCTGGCTAATAGTGGACTAATAGGATTGTGGGGGTTCATATTGCTAATTTTTGGACCGTTATCGACTCAATTTGTCGCACTCGAAAAATCCCCCATCAATAATCAGAATGCAGCGTTGGGGTTCGGAATCTTAAGTTCTTTTTTACTGATGTTAGCAATAAACATTGTCAGCGGTTTTAGCTACGTGTTTGGCCATTTCTGGTTATTGCTGGCTCTTCTGGTTAGTTCAGGAATGCTGCTACGTTCCAACGCACTACCTGAAAATCGCATTTCTGGGGGGTGTAATAAGACGCTTTCGGTAGGGGAGACAATATGAGGGTTGCAATGGTCACGGGCTCATATCCTCCCATGCCATGCGGCATCGGCGATTACACGGCCAAACTGGTTGAGGCTTTGGCGGCAATTGGGGTGGAAGTAGATGTGTACTCAAAAAACGTTGACTGGAGCCTTTTCAAGGCCAAACAGCTGGTGGCAAGAATTGCTGCATCGTCACCGGATATTGTTCACATTCAATATCCAGCGACAGGCTACGGCCATAAGCTTGGGCCACAAGCGCTGAGCTTGTTATTGAAGCCCTGTGTTGTCACCCTCCATGAAATCAGCCAAGTGCACTTGCTGAGGAAGCTTGCGCTTTACCCATTTGCATATGGTGCCGAGCAGTTGATATTTACTTCCGAGTTTGAACGGCGATACTCGATTAAGTATGCGCCATGGATAGCAAGGCGGTCTTGCTCAATCCCCATAGGCAGTTTTATATCAGTACCTGCTGCGTTATGTGAGAAAGACCTGCCCGATATTGTGAGTTTCGGATTGATTCGGCCGGACAAGGGAATCGAGCAGGTGATTGCCTTGGCGGCGTTGATCAAAGCAAAAGGCTTGTCACTGAAGGTGCGCATAATCGGTGCGATTGATCCTAAGCAGCCGGCTTATATTGAAAAACTGCGAGCCGAGTCAGAGGCTTTACCCATTACATGGCAGATTGGCCTAACTGAACCCGAGGTGGCCAGCATTCTCGCAAGGTCACGCGTAGCGTATATGCCATTTCCGGATGGCGCGTCAGAACGCCGTTCTTCATTATTGGCTGTCTTGTTGAATGGCGTTGCTACGGTTTCAACCAGGGGTAGCTTCACGACGAATGAATTAGCCGACACACTTGCATTTGCAGACTCTCCAGAACAAGCCTTGCAAACAATTTCCCAAATTCTGGGACAACCTGCAAGGCTCGATGCATTGGCACGGCGAGCCCGCGAATATGTGCAACGGCGCGACTGGAATCAGATTGCATCGCAGCATGTAAAGATTTACAAAAACATTTTGCTATAAATAAAGTTACTCGGATTGGCAAACTGGTTGTTTGGTATGATTGATTTTAACAAATAACGTTGTCAATTGTGGCTTGCCGTAGCCAAGTTCATGGTAATCAACCACAAGCGAGTGTGGGTGTAACTTAGAAAGCTGCAAATTGTTTTTCCCTATGAATAAATTGAAAATCGCCATAGTTCACGACTGGCTCACAGTATATGCAGGAGCAGAGCGGGTACTTGAACAGATGTTGGTCTGTTTTCCTGATGCAGACCTATATAGTCTGGTTGACTTTCTTCCTGAAGAAAACCGCGATTTCATTCTGAATAAGAAAGTGACAACTTCTTTTATTCAACACCTGCCATTGGCTCGCACAAAATATCGTAATTATTTACCGATGATGCCATTGGCAGTAGAACAATTTGACTTGTCGGGCTATGACTTGGTTATATCCAGTTCGCACGCCGTTTCTAAGGGCGTGCTGGTTGGGCCAAATCAGCTTCACCTTTGTATGTGCTACTCACCTATTCGCTATGCATGGGATTTGCAGCATCAATATTTGAGGGAGTCAGGATTGGACCGCGGCTTGAAAAGCTGGGTTGCGCGCTGGATCCTGCACAAGATGCGCCTGTGGGATGTGCGTACTGCAAATGGCGTTGATGAATTCATCGCTATTTCGCGCTTCATTGCCAGACGCATAGACAAAACGTATCGTAGAAGCTCAACTGTCATTTATCCGCCGGTTGATGTATCTGCATTCACGCTCCAGACTGAAAAAGAAAATTTCTATCTAACGGCATCGAGAATGGTGCCCTACAAGAAAATTCCGATGATAGTTGAGGCCTTTGCTTCCATGCCGGATAAACGCTTGGTGGTGATTGGTGACGGACCGGACTTGGCTAAATGCAAGGAAGTAGCTGGCTCCAATGTCGCTCTCATGGGATGGCAGCCTTTTGAAGTATTGAAAGATCACATGCAGCGCGCAAAAGGTTTTATCTTTGCCGCAGAAGAAGATTTTGGTATCGCTCCACTGGAGGCCCAGGCGTGTGGAACGCCAGTTATTGCGTTTGGTAAGGGGGCTGTTTTGGAGACGGTGCATGGGCTTAACGCGGACGTGCCAACCGGAGTATTTTTCCAGGAGCAAACTCCCAAAGCTGTAGTTGAGGCATTGCATATTTTTGAAGTAGAAGGTGGGAGCATTTCCGCCCAAGCGTGCCGTGAAAATGCGCTACGTTTTTCGCCTGAACGTTTTCGCAAGGAATTTACAGAGTTTGTAGATGCATCATGGCGAGCCTGGAATCGCAGTTAACTGGGCGAGTAAACATATGAAACGTGCATTAATTTGTGGTGTGGGTGGACAGGACGGTGCGTATCTGGCGAAGCTGTTGCTTGCTAAGGGATATGAAGTAGTTGGAACCTCTCGTGATGCTGATACAACACCCTTCACGAATTTGGAACGCTTGGGGATATTGGAACATGTAAGTACTGTTTCAATGCGCATTGATGACTATCATAGTGTGCAATCAATTGTCAGTTCTACCAAACCAGATGAAATCTATAATCTCGCTGGACAAAGTTCGGTGGGGTTGTCATTTGATCATCCGGTCGAGACTATGGAAGGCATCGTCTGTGGGACGATGAATCTACTGGAGTCGATCCGCGCTGTAGAGAGTTCAATCCGAATATTTAATGCTGGATCAGGTGAGTGCTTTGGTGAAGCAGGACAAATACCTGTGACAGAAAGCTCACCATTTCATCCTCATAGTCCTTATGCTGTGGCAAAGACGGCAGCCCACAATTTGGTCAAGACATATCGTGAAGCATATGGAATGTTTGCTTGTACTGGAATTTTATTCAACCATGAATCTCCATTGCGTTCAAAACGTTTTGTGACGAAGAAGATTGTTTGTGCGGCTGCAGATATATTTGCAGGACAAAATACCAAACTTCAACTTGGCAATCTGGATGTTTATCGAGACTGGGGTTGGGCGGAAGAATATGTCGAGGCCATGTGGCTCATGCTGCAACAAGAAGCGGCAGATGATTATATTATCGCAACTGGCAAGACTGTTAGCCTTGAGTATTTTGTTGAGAAGGCTTTTGCCTATTTCAATCTGAATTGGAAAGATCATACAGAAATTGACGCTGCTCACTTCCGATTGTCTGACGCTCAATATATTAGTGCCAATCCCGAAAAAGCCAACAAGCAACTCATGTGGCGCAGCACCGTCGGGGTCGAAGAGGTAATTAATAGATTGTGCAAAGATGCATCAGAAGCGAGATAGTGGAACCAATTGATTAGTACTGGAAAGTTTAAATGCCTTATCGCAAAGGAATGATTCGCCAACACGGCAGCGAACTGAGCGTTTTCCATCGCATGCTGGATGCCGCAATCATCCTGACTGCTTTATGGGTTTCTGCAAAAGGATACGGAGTTTCTCCGGATCTTCATTATCAACTGGCGGGAGCAGTTGCGGTACTTGGTTTTTTATTTTTTGCAGAGTGGCACACCCTGTATAGTTCCTGGCGAGCTGACTCGGTCGGGCGTGAGATGTGGGTACTCATGTCAATATGGATACTGGTCTGTTGTGTGCTGCTTGCCCTGGCATTCATTAGCAAATCTTCGGTGCATTTTTCCCGGGTGACGATTCTTGCGTGGTGGGCAACGACGCCGATCCTGCTTGTTACGGAGCGGTTGCTGCTGCGCGTTGTGCTACGGCGGTTCCGCAAATTGGGTTTGAATACACGTTCAGTGGCCATTGTGGGGGGCGGGAAGGCCGTCACACAGATCGCTGATGCCATCATGAACTCTCCGTGGATGGGTTTGAGTATCAAAGGAATATACGACGATGCTGACGCCCCCCAACGTGAGCAAGCAGCAAATCTGCTGCCGCGGGACTTAAAGACGTTGTTGCAACAGGTGCATGAGGGACAGATCGATTGCGTTTATATAGCCTATCCGATGCACCAGGAAGAAAAAATAAGTCATCTTGTAGATATGCTTGCCGACAGCACAGTATCGGTTCACATCGTTCCTGATGTCTTCGTTTCGGAGTTGTTCCACGCACGCTGGTCAAGCCTGGGTGGCATGCCGGTTGTAAGTGTCTTTGAAAGTCCAATCTATGGAAGCAACGCGTTCTTGAAAAGATTGGAAGACGTTGTTATGGGCAGCCTGATCCTTTTGCTGATATCCCCGGTGATGCTGTCGATTGCACTGGCCGTGAAGCTGACCTCTCCAGGCCCGGCCATTTTCAAGCAAAGACGCTATGGCCTGGATGGGAAGGTGATCGAGGTGTGGAAGTTCCGCAGCATGTCCGTGCTCGAAGATGGGCCAAACATTCCGCAAGCCCAGAAGAACGACCCTAGAATAACCCCGTTAGGGGCATTTCTGAGAAGAACTTCCCTGGATGAACTTCCGCAATTCATCAATGTGCTGCAGGGAAGAATGTCGATTGTGGGGCCGCGACCTCATGCAGTCGCACATAACGAGCAATACCGCAAATTGATTCATGGCTATATGCTGCGCCATACGGTCAAGCCAGGAATAACTGGATGGGCACAGGTAAATGGCTGGCGCGGCGAAACCGATACCATGGAAAAGATGGAGATGCGGGTGAGGTACGATCTGGAATACATCAATAACTGGTCGATAATATTCGACCTGAAGATAATATGGATGACCATTTTTGGCGGGATGCGCGGTAAGAACGCATACTGATCTTGCTAGGATATCTCAGGAAAAATTTCCGTTCTTTACTGGCCATGCTGCACGATCTTGTTGCAGCGGGTTTTGCATGGTTACTCGCCTATTTATTGCGATTCAACTTTGAGCTGCCGGCAAATTTCATTGCAGAAATCTGGCATACCTTGATTTGGGTGGTGGTGCTGCAAGGCATCGTATTTTGGCGCTTCGGTTTGTATCGTGGCGTATGGCGTTATGCCAGCGTGAATGATCTCAGGCGCATTCTCTGGGCAGTGATCGTGGCGGCAGGCGCTATCCCCCTGTTGTTCTGGATGTTGCGGATGACGGTCGTGGTTCCCCGTTCCGTACTGGTTATCTATCCGATATTGCTTTTGCTGATGATGGGCGGCGGGCGCTTGATCTATCGTCTTTGGAAAGAGCAGGCATTGTTTGCCGATATCAAACTTCACGGCGAGCCGGTTTTGATATTGGGGGCCGGTGATGCGGCCGTCAACCTGGCCAAGGAATTGGCACGCAACCCCTTATGGCGTGTGGTTGGATTCCTGGACGACGATGAAGGCAAGATCGGGAACATGCTGAACGGTGTGCGGGTATTGGGGAAGCAGGAAGAGCTTGTCCATTGGGCAAACAAGTTGAGCGTGAATCAGGCCATCATTGCAATGCCTGAATCAACCCACAGCCAGCGCAAACGAGCCATCGAATTGTGCAATCAGGCTGAAATCAAGGCATTGACCGTTCCTTCGTTCGATGATCTGCTGAGCGGCAAGGTGACGTTGTCGCAACTGCGGGCAGTGGAGCTGGAAGATTTGCTGGGACGCGATTCAGTGCAATTGGACAATGCCGGCCTGCAAGAACAATTGACTGGCAAGGTGGTATTGGTGACAGGAGCCGGGGGCTCGATCGGCTCTGAGCTGTGCCGTCAGATCGGACGATTCACCCCCGGGAAATTGGTGCTATACGACGCCAATGAATTTGCGTTGTACAACATACAACAAGAGCTGGATGGAACATTCCCGCAGCTGGAAATAGCTTATTTGGCAGGCGATGTGCGCGACGATGTGCGGCTGGAGCAGGTATTCAGGGAGTATAGGCCCAACGTGGTATTCCATGCTGCTGCCTACAAACATGTGCCATTGATGGAGCGGCACAACGCTTGGCAAGCGGTACGCAACAATGTGTTCGGAACCTGGCGCGTGGCAAGTTGTGCACAAAGGCATGGCGTAGAGAAATTCGTGCTGATTTCCACCGACAAGGCAGTGAATCCAACCAACGTGATGGGGACTACCAAGCGTATGGCGGAGATCGTGTGCCAGGGTCTGCAGAAGCCCGATGGTACGCGTTTCGTCATTGTGCGTTTCGGCAACGTGCTCGGCAGCAACGGCAGCGTGATTCCAAAATTCCGCGAACAGATTGCCAAGGGGGGACCGCTTACCGTCACGCATCCAGAGATTACACGTTTTTTCATGTCCATTCCCGAAGCGGCACAACTGGTAATGCAAGCGGGCTATATGGGCAAGGGCGGCGAGATCTTCGTGCTCGATATGGGCGAGCCGGTGAAGATCGTCGACCTGGCGAAGGATATGATTCGTCTTTCAGGTTTCAATGAGGGCGATATCAAGATCGAATTTACCGGTCTGCGCCCCGGCGAAAAACTGTATGAAGAGGTATTGGCTGATAGCGAGCATACGCTACCGACGCCTCATCCCAAGCTGCGTATTGCCCAGGCGCGTCAGGTTGCCGCCGGCGAACTGCAGGCGATGCTGGATTGGGTGAATTCGGATGCGGCAAATGATGATGTTGTTGTACGTGAGCGTTTGCGGCACTGGGTGCCGGAATACACGCCGACGCTGAACGGGCGTTAAACATGCCGACGCTATCCGTCATTATCATCACCAAGAACGAAGCCGCCAACATCCGCGATTGCCTGCAATCGGTGGCCTGGGCGGATGAGCTCATCGTCGTGGATTCCGCCAGCAGCGACGATACCGCTGACATTGCTCGTGCAATGGGCGCCCTGGTATATGCGCATGCCGACTGGCCCGGTTTTGGCCCGCAAAAGAATCGCGCACTCGGCTATGCGAGCCAGGATTGGGTGTTTTCCATCGATGCGGACGAGCGGGTGACGCCAGAGCTGCGCGCCGAGCTCGAACAGGCAATGCGCACAGGCAATGCCGACGGCTATTACTGCCCGCGCCTGTCGCAGTTCTGCGGCAAGTTCGTGCACCATTCCGGGTGGTATCCGGATTACGTGCTGCGCCTGTTCAAGCGCGGTACAGGCAGGTTTTCGGATAGCCTAGTGCACGAAAGCGTGCTGCTGACAGGCGGCACGAGCAAGTTGAAAAATCCTTTGCTGCACTACAGCTATCTCACAGTGAACGATGTGGAACGCAAGATCGAGCATTATTCTTCAGCTGCAGCAAAGCAGATGTTTCAGTCCGGCAAGCGTGCCGGCTGGTTGCGGGCGATTCTGAGTGCGTGGTGGGCGTTCGTGAGGACTTATATCGTGCGGTTAGGCGTGCTGGATGGCAGTGCGGGATGGAACATTGCCCGCATGAATGCGCGTACGACTTACCTTAAATATCGCAAGCTGGCTGCGCTGAATGCCGAGGGGAAGTTTCAATAATTCGTCATTCCGGCGCAGGCCGGTGTGACGAAATCTGAAATATTTTGAGGTGCAAAGCATTCGGCGCGGGTGTTGTTACCCCAGCGCGCGCTTCAAGCGGCTGCGAAACAATTGCCAGCGCAACTCGCGAGTGTCTTTCGGTTCTTCCAGTACCAACCCTTGCGCAGCCTGTCCACGCCGCAAGTAATAGCGGTCGAACACCGACTGGCGCATGCCCCACTTGTGCAGGAACTGTTTGCCGCCGTCGTTCTTCTTCACCTTGCCAGTCGATTTGCACTGGAAGTGATAGACCAGCGAATTTCCCACGCCGAGAAACACGCGGCAGCCCGCGTGCCACAGCTTCATGGAGAAGTCATTGTCGCTGCTCATGCCGGGTGAAAACTCGCTGCTGTAACCGCCGACCTTGAACCACCAGCGCTTGCTTACCAGCGTGGGCGGCCAGGTCGCCCCGTTCCAGTCGGCCTTATGCTGCTGCGGCAATTCGGCCAGTAGGCGCGTTTCGTCGAAATTTTCGGCATCGCTGCCGTAATCGCGCACGATCACACAGGGGTTGTTGGTTTCGCGCGGTTCGATCATGGTGCCGGAAAGCATGAACAGGTCGGTATCCAGTTGCTTGAGCTTGTTGACCAATGCCGTATCCCAGCTGGGACAGCAATACATGTCGTCGTTCAGGTACAGGATGTAATCCTGGCTGGCATGCATGGCCGCTTCGTTTACCGCCAGGCAGATGCCGACGTTCTCGGGCGAGGCGGTATGGGTGATGCCTTGCTGGCGCACCCATTCCAGCGAACCGTCGCTGCCGTCGTTGACGTGCACGATGATCTGGTGGGGGTAGGCGGAATTCTGCCGGATGCTGCGTATGCACAGCTGCAGCAGCGCGAGGTTGTTCCAGGTCGGGATGATGATGGAGAACATGGTTATCCGTTCTGAAGGGCGGGTTTGCGTGCGCGGATCAATACGTTTTGCCCGGTATGGGGTTGAATGGCTTGTGTATGGTATTCCTGCAGTTCCTTGTCATAGCTCCAGATCAGCAGCTTGAGTTCGTTCAGCCATGAGAATGGGCTGGATTGCTGATTGCCGCGGCTGACGCGGTAGACCACGGCAGCACCGGCAGAGTAGGTGCTCGCCTCGGCCACGTCGAAGCCGGCGCGCCGGGTGAGTTTCTGCAGCGATTCAACAGTGAACAGGTGCAAATGGCGGGGTGCTTCCCAGCCGCGCCAGAAAGCGCCGAACTCGGTGGCGCCGAGGCTGAGTGCGTTGGGGGTGGTCATGACCAGCAGGCCGCCCGGCTTCAGGATGCGCAGGCACTCGCGCAGCGTTGCCTGCGGGTCGTACAGGTGCTCGATGGTCTGGCTCATGGTGATCACATCGAAACTGTCGGCAGGCAAGGCACATTGCGACAGATCGCCAACGTGCGTTCTGATGCCGTAGCGTGAGGTAACCTTCCTGGTCGCTTGTTCATCGAAATCGGTGCCTTCGACCTGCCAGCCGCGCTTTTTCATCCTGTTGAGGAAGCGGCCGCCGCCGCAGCCTACGTCGAGCAAACTGCCGGCAGGCTCCCGGGATAGCGTCATGAAGCGCAGATAGTCGGCTTCCCGTTTAAGTCCGTTGGCGACCCACAGCGGCAGCAAGCCAAGCCGAATAAGGCGATGAGCCAGGCTCAGCGTGGACTTGGCCAGGCGATGGCCGGATTTGCGCGTATGCGTGTGGTAGGTGGCATAGGCTTTCCAAAGTTCGTGCGGCGGGGGGGCGGGGTCCAGCCAGTACACTCCGCATTCCGGATTGCTGCAGCGCTGGAAACCCCATGTACCCGCCAGATTGCCGTCAGGATCGGCGATGCCTGATTGAACGAGTTCACCCTTGGAACCGCACAGGTCGCATAGAGGGCGGGGTTCGCTTGTTATACTATCCATATTTCGTGGTTCGAATGGGTCGACAGGCGCATTCTATAACGGCGACCCAATATTTAGAGGCAGGATGAAGATAATTCACATCGTACGGCGCTACGGGCCGGCAGGCGGGATGGAGCGCTACGTTTGGGAGACCACGCGCGAACTCGCCAGACTCGGGCATGAAGTGCAGGTTTTATGCGAGACCTGCGTGGCCGAGAAGCCGACAGGAATAGCGGTACACGAGCTGGGTACGATGGCCTATCGCCCGCGCTGGCTCTATTACTGGCGCTTTGGCCGGCGCGTGGAAAAATGGCTGCGCGCTCATCCGCAACCGGGCTGGGTCATCCATAGCCACGAGCGCGTCGGGGTGCACGATGTCACCACCTTTCACGGGCCGCCGTTCGCGACGGTGCGCGACAAACCCTGGTGGAAGCGGATTTCGCTGCGCGTGGCGATGCAGCTCTATATGGAACGGCGCGAATTGCGCGTGGCGCAGAAGATTGTGCCGAACTCGGAGATCATCGCCAGGCAGCTGGCGCATTACTATCCCGAATATGCGCACAAGATTACCGCTCCGGTCGTGCCCGGCGTCCTGCCTGGAGTGATGCGGGCGCCGCATCCAGTGCCACACGATGGCGGCATCATCGGATTCGTGGGCAGGGAGTGGCAACGCAAGGGGTTGCCGCTGGCAGTCGAGATTGCTGCGCAACTGCGACGTGATCGCCCGAAGTTGGAAATGTGGGTGATCGGGCCCGACGAACGCGAAGTGCAGCATTTGTTCTCAGATTGGCGGGGTGGCTATCGCCTGCTGGGATGGCGCACTGACAATGCGCATTTCCAGGATATCGACGTGCTATTGCATCCGGCGAAAGCGGAACCATACGGAATGGTCATCACAGAGGCGATGGCGGCACGGGTGCCAGTGGTCGTTTCGGATGCATGCGGGGCGGCTGCACAGGTGGATGACGGTGCTGGGGCAGTGATACCGCTCGGTACGGCGCTTCAACAATGGACGCTGGCAGTATCTTCCCAACTGGATAGACCCCAAGCTTCAATGGCATTCGTGCGTGGCTGGGATGTGGTTGCGAAGGAATATGAGACAATTTACCGTATCTGGTTGCCAACAAATCACGCATCAAAAATATGAAAAATTATTTGATAACAACCCGCAGTATCCAGGCCATCCTGTTCGCATACCCTGTCTTGTTGTTAACTGTAAAAGGCGGCATGGGTACCGGGTTCATTTTGTTGGTTGCGCTCTCCGTTTACCTGATGTTTTGTAATGCAAGCAGCGGCATCCGGCAAAACATGGATCGCGACCTTGTCCTGTTCGGTGTGTCAATGAGCGCAACGATCATCAGTATTATGCTGAGCCAGTTTTATCATTTGAGCGCCAATGCGCGCGATTTTGACTCGGCATCCAGATTCCTGTTTTCCATTCCGATATTTCTTGTGTTGAGAGAAACAGACTATAAAGTGTTCAAGCCCCTGCAATACGGACTTGCTGTTGGCGCGATCCTGATCGGTTTCATCATAGTGATCTCCGGACAGAAAATGATCGCATCGACATATTTTCTTATCCACATCCATCTTGGTGACCTGGCGCTCATGCTGGGCTTCCTGTCGGTATTCAGTATCAACTGGATGCAAAAGGACTCTCATTTCGTCGTGATATTGAAAGTGATCGGATTGGTGGCTGGTCTTTATGTCTCGATGGTTTCAGGTGCACGCGGAGGATGGGCTGCCATCCCCATTTTCCTGCTTATCTGGATACTGTTGTCCCCAAATTTCAAAAATGGCCTGGTCATCAAGTTGATCATTACAGTTGCAGCGATGATTTTCGGTTCTGTGGTCGGCTATATGACGATTAATGTGGTGCACGTTCGTATGGACGCAGCCATCCACGATTTGACGGCGGTCACTCCGGATACTTCGCTCGGCATACGATTCCAGCTTTGGAAAGCCGCTGTTCAGTTATTTATGCAAAATCCGGTTTTTGGAGTGGGCGCTGACGGATTTGCTTTGGCAATGGACAGAATGGCGGATTCGGGTGTTGTAACCAGAATGGCAGCAGATATAGGAAAAGGCGAAGTGCATAGCTATTACTTTGCTACGCTGGCTCGTTACGGAATTGCAGGAATGATATCGCTCGCCTTGCTTTTTTTCCTCCCGATGAGGATGTTCTATAAGGCATCCTCATCGCAATACCAGTTTCACAGGGTGGCAGCGAGAATGGGACTTTGTGTGGTACTGGGCTTTCTTGTATTTTGTATTACCGTGGAAATGTTCAATTTGAAAATGATTGCGACTTTCTATGGGATGACTGTGGCAGTGCTGCTGTCTGCTGCAACCAATCGCACTGTTGGAAAAGTTGCCAACTAAGAATATGCAATATAACTACTACCTGCTCGAACAAGAAGGAAATCATGTCGAATCATCTTGATCTGGGTTGCGGTACCAATCCACAAAACCCATACCATAGGGCAAATTTATTTGGCCTGGACATTCGAGACGATGCTCAAGAACTGCTTGCGCAACGCGGGATCGGCATAAGGAAAGCGAATCTGATCTTTGAAAAGATTCCGTTCGAAGATAATTTCTTTGAAAGCGTCTCTGCGATTGATTTTTTGGAACACGTGCCGCGGCAGATTTGCCTGGGAAGTTCGAATGAAGTCGTTTATCCGTTCATTAACCTGATGAACGAGGTTTGGCGGGTCCTCTCCCCCGGTGGAAGGTTTCTTGCAGTCACTCCGGCATATCCTTCACCGTTGTCTTTTGCAGATCCGACCCACGTCAATCACATCGCCCGGGGGACCCATGAATATTTTTGCGGTGAACATCCTGCCGGACATATTTACGGGTTTCACGGCCGATTCATTGCGCATATAGCAAAACTGTCGGCACCAACGAACTACAGGAACATGCCGCATGATCCCGTGAAATCGGCGATTCGCGATTTGAGCAGGCGCTTGACGACGAATGGATTGCATCACATGGTATGGGAACTTGAGGCGGTAAAATGATCAGTATCGTCATTCCCAGCTGGAACAACCTTCCCTATCTGAAACTTTGTGTGGAAAGCCTGCAAAGGCATTCCAGCTTTGAGCACGAGATCATCGTCCACCTGAACGACGGTTCGGATGGATCGCTGGAATGGGTCAAGGCGCAGGGTATCAAGTATACGCAGTCGGCCAGGAACGTCGGTGTCTGCCTCGCGGTGAATCATGCGGTGGCGCAAGCGAAGCATGACTGGGTGTTGTTCATGAACGACGACATGGTGGCGGCGCCGGGCTGGGATACGGCCTTCACTGCGGCGATCGAATCGCTGGATACGGATCTGGCGTTGTTCTTCGGTACGCTCATCCAGCCGGAGATCGGAGGCAGCGAAGTCATCATCAAGCAGGATTTTGGTACAACGCCGGCCGATTTCGATGAAGCGAAGTTCCTGCAGGGCTACATGGCGGATGGGCGTGGCGACAAGGAGGGTGCGGCTTCGCAGCCGACGCTGTTCCACAAGAAATGGTGGAACATGGTCGGCGGATACAGCCTGGAGTATTCGCCCGGGATGAGCAGCGACGACGATCTGATGATGAAGTACTGGGTGGCCGGTTGCCGCAATTTCCGCATCGTCGGTGCTAGCCGTTTCTACCATTTCGGCTGCAAGAGTACCGGTCGGATCAAGCACAATCTGGGGGGGCGCATCTTCGTGATGAAGTGGGGTATCACCCAGATCGAATTCCATCGCCTGTACCTGCCTTCGCTCAGGAATCCGGATGGCGGCAAGACTGCGGGAAACCCACACAATTGCGTGCGTTCTTCGTGGCTGGGCAAGTTGCGCCGCATCGGCTATGCCCTGCGCTACAACTATCCTTTGCAGGATATTGAGGCTTGGGATCCCATGCCGGGAAGCTGCGAGTGGAGCGAGGGAAGCTGATGTTATTGATGCTGTTGTTGCTCCATCGCCTTGAAAATTTCATTGCCCATTAACAGGTATCCTGTGGTCGAGAAGTGCGTGTTGTTTGCCGGGTAAAGATCGATGGTCTTCGCCTGGATTGCCTGTTGAGTCATGTGCAGCAGATTGGGGGCATGGAATCGCTGTTCTGCCATGTTCCAGAATTGCTTGCCCGGATAAAGATAGCTCGTAGATTTATTGGGCACAAAAACCCAGATCGGCGTGATTCCGACCAAGCGGTGGTTGAGGATCTCGATGTCTTGCAGCGCGATGTCGCTTACCTCCTCCGGTTTATCCAGTGTGTAAAAGAGTGAATCGTTGCAGCGCAGGTGGCTAAATAGTCCGCAACCGTTCGCTACTCGTTCCAGCTGGACCTCGTTTGGCAGTAGCCAGCGCTTGAAATTCGCAGATTGCTGCAAACGCTCATATTGCAGGACGTGCAACTGTGTTTGAATGCCCGTGGAGAGTTTGCCGGCATAGTTGCCTCGGTTTATATCGAAATCAACGATCGGCGGATAACGGGGGGCATCGGTTTTTAAGTTTGGATGGTATTGCATCTGCTGGCAGGCAACCGATTTATTCAGGTCATCCACCAGATTGCGTTCGATAGATTCGAGTACTACATATCTGCCAGTGAAGCCTTGTGCGCGTAGCCAAGGCATGAAGTCGGCGCAGATGCCGCGCATACTGTCCCAGGATTCGGTGCGCACTTTCAAGCCATGCTGCGTCAATATGGTTTGCCAGACGCGGCTTTCGGAGAAGCTATCGCCTATGACCAGCACATCGGCGCTTTTCATCGTGGCTTGCTGCATCCACTTCATATCCAGCTGTGGTTGCGGTTTGGTCCAGCCGAATAGCGATTCGGGCAGGAGGGCCATGCGTGTCAGTTCACCTTGGAAAGTTGCCATTGGCAAGAAGTAGAAGGCTACTGCGCCGTAGCCCAGTAGTACGGTGAACACGAAGATGGAAAAATACTTGGCGTGTTTCATGTCAGAACTGGAAATAGAGGAAGGGGCTGTAGCTGCCGAACTGATCTAACACCAGATAAAGCAAGCCGAGAACGACGACAGCTTGAAGTGCGGCGAGCAGTGCACTGTTCTTGATAAAACGGATGTGCGTTGAGTTCGGCAACAGCCATACCCAAAGCAACCCAGGTACCAGCAAGCGCAGCAGGTCGCGACCCGACATATCAGTCAGTAACAGCAGGTTGCCATGGATGACCGCATCGAACGGGATTGGCCGGGCCGCGATGCCGAACATCGCTTTCAGGATGACCAGTGCCTGTTCCAGGTTGCCCGCGCGGAATACCACCCATGCAGCCACGACGGCGATGAAGGTCAGTGTGCCGCCAGCCAGCGCACCCAGCCAGTTCGGGATCCAGCGCAAGTATTTCTCCGACACGAGATCGCGCCACAGATTGTTGATGACGAGATAGGCACCATGCAGCGCTCCCCAGATCACGAACGTCCATCCTGCGCCGTGCCACAGTCCACCCAGCAGCATGGTCGTCATCAGGTTCGCGTAGCGGCGCAGCTTGCCGTGACGGTTGCCACCCAGCGGGATGTACAGGTAATCGCGCAGGAAGGTGGAGAGCGTGATGTGCCAGCGTCGCCAGAATTCGATGATGCTGGTCGATTTGTATGGAGAATTGAAGTTGATCGGCAGGTGGATGTTGAACATCAATGCGATGCCCAGTGCC
This sequence comes from Sideroxyarcus emersonii, assembly GCF_021654335.1. Lineage (NCBI taxonomy): Bacteria > Pseudomonadati > Pseudomonadota > Betaproteobacteria > Nitrosomonadales > Gallionellaceae > Sideroxyarcus > Sideroxyarcus emersonii. The sequence continues at coordinate 2,611,420 of NZ_AP023423.1, read as the reverse complement.
ATGTCGGTGTAGCCGGAGAAATCGAAATAGATCTGCAGCGTATAGGCGAGCGCTCCCGACCATGCTTCGTAGATCGTGGGCAACATGCCGGTCGTCATGCCGTGCTGGGCGCCGTCGAAGATGGCGGTAGCGAACGGAGCGATCGAATCCGCCCACAGTACCTTCTTGCACAGCCCCAGCGTGAACAGCAGCAACCCGGTGGCGACATGGTCCCAGTTGATGCGATAGGTAGAGTTATGCGCGAACTGGGGCATCATGTCCTTGTGATGCAGTACCGGCCCGGCGATCAGGTGAGGGAAGTAAGTGACGAACAGCACGTAATGCACGAAGTTGTATTCCTTCACCTTGCCCTGGTAGGTATCGACCAGGAAGGCGATCTGGGTAAAGGTGAAGAACGAAATGCCCAGCGGCAGGATGATGTCGCCCAGCGACAGGCTGGCCCCGGCCAGGCTGTTCACGCTGGAAAGGAAGAAATTGGTGTACTTGAAATAGCCCAGCAACAGCAGGTTGGCCGTCAGTGCAAAGACCAGCAGCTGTTTCTTGCGTGCCGCAGCCTGTTGCACGCCAGCCTTGGCGATCCACATGCCGAAAGCGTAGTTGCAGATGATCGAGCCGAGCAGCAGCCCGACATAGGCGGGGTTCCAGTAACCGTAGAAGAACAGCGACGAGATCGCCAGCCAGGCACCCGCATAGGCATGGTGGATGCGGGCCAACTGATAGAAGCCCAGCAACACGACGGGCAGGAACAGGAAGATGAAACCGTAGGAGTTGAATAGCATCGATCAGCTTTTGGCAATGCAGCCAAAGGTTGGCAGGTTGGATGGAGTCGGTTTCATCGAGGCTTCGGAAATTTCTGTTACTCTATTTTACAGACAAACGGGCGGGAACAAGAAATGGCGGTCTATGCCGTAGGCGATATCCAGGGGTGTTACATCGAGCTGCAGCAGATGCTGGAGCAGATACGCTTCGATCCTGCGCAGGACAGGTTATGGCTGGTGGGCGACCTGGTCAATCGCGGGCCCGGTTCGCTGCAGGTGCTGCGCCTGGTCAGATCGCTGGGGGATAGTGCGATCACCGTCCTCGGCAACCATGACCTGCACCTGTTGGCTGTGGCCGAGGGCGCGGCGGAACTGCACCGGACCGATACGCTGGATGAGATATTGGCTGCGCCGGACCGTGACGAACTGCTTGCCTGGCTGCGCCAGCAGCGCCTGGTCCATGCGGAAGGGGACTACATGCTGGTTCATGCCGGCCTGCTGCCGCAATGGAGTGTCAAGCAGGCGGCCAGTCTTGCCCGCGAGGTCGAGGATGCGCTGCGCGGCCCGGATTACGCGACTTTTCTCGCACGCATGTACGGCAATACCCCGCATGCCTGGGATGACGACCTTGCCGGCTACAAACGCCTGCGCGTCATCGTCAACGCCTTTACCCGCATGCGCATCTGCACCCTGCAGGGTGAGATGGAGTTCAGGTTCAAGGGAGAAGTGGAACACATCCCGGAGGGCTACCTGCCCTGGTTCGAGGTGCCCGATCGCAAGAGCCGGAAAGCCACGGTCATTTTCGGCCACTGGTCTGCCCTGGGGCTGAAAGTCATGCCCAATGTCATCGCCCTGGATACCGGATGCCTGTGGGGCGGGCCGATGACCGCCATCCGGCTGGAAGACCGCCAATTATTCCAGGTGAGCTGCAAGAACCCGGTAGCGCAGAACTGGTAGGGCCGGGAGAGGGCAGATCGCACTGCTTCGGCAATCTCCAGGCGGCCCCGGCCGGAACGATGTTGAGGCGCCGTCAGAATCGGCGTTTCTGTTGCGGGACCGCGGGACCGCGGCCTTCGATATGGCGGAACGTGATGCGTCCCTTGCTCAGGTCGTAGGGCGAGAGTTCCAGCGAGACCTTGTCGCCCGCAACGATGCGGATGTGGTGTTTCTGCATCTTGCCCGCGCTGTATGCGATGAGTTTGTGCCCGTTGTCGAGCGTCACGCGAAAGCGCGAATCCGGCAGGATTTCGTCCACCACGCCGTTCATTTCAAGCAGTTCTTCTTTGGCCATGGCCAATCCTCCTGGGGGATTCGGAAACAAAAAGCCCGGCAGGTGCCGGGCTCATAGTTAGGACTGACGGCATGGCGATGCGCCATGCCTGCCTGACCATTTATTCCGCTGCGCGGATGTTCGCTGCCTGCTGGCCTTTGGGGCCGGCAACGACGTCGAAACTGACTTGCTGTCCTTCGGCCAGGGTCTTGAAACCCGAGCTCTGGATCGCGGAAAAGTGGGCGAAGAGATCATCGCCGCCATTGGATGGGGTGATGAAGCCGAAGCCCTTGGAATCGTTGAACCACTTGACTGTACCTGTTGCCATTTTGAATCTCCTGTAAAACTGATAAAGGGGGCAAAGCCCCACGCTAGGGCGAAGTTCAAGACGGCAAGAAGATGAAGGAAGGATTACCGCAGAATACGGAGACTAACCAGACAACCACGACAGACTTGAGGATCGCGGAACGCACTATGGACTGTATCGGGGAGAATAGCAAACGAAATATTCAGGCGGTCGCGGCCAACAACCTTTGCATCATCTGTTCGGCCTGGCGCGCATATCCGCCGCCGAACAGGTTGGCGTGGTTGAGGATATGGTAGAGATTGTACAGATCGCGGCGTTCTGCGTAGCCGTCATCCAGCGGCCAGGCGGCGCGATAGGCGGCATGGAAGTCCGCGCCGTAGCCGCCGAAAAGTTCCGTCATCGCGAGGTCGCACTCGCGGTCGCCGTAATAGGCGGCGGGGTCGAATATCGTGGGTGTGCCATCCGCCAGATAGGCGTGGTTGCCGCCCCACAGGTCGCCGTGCAGCAGCGCGGGCCGCGGTGCATGACCGGCAAAGAAGACGGGCAGCGTTTCCAGCAGTTTCTCACCGAGGCTTTGCAGTCGGCCGCCGTAGCCGTTCTTTGCCGCAAGCTGCAACTGGAACCCAAGTCGATGCTCGCGCCAGAAGGCGGTCCAGTCTGATGTCCATTTGTTCGGCTGCGGCGTACTGCCGATGAAATTGTCGCGAGCGAAGCCGAACTGGCCGTTCGAGCAGCGATGCAGTGCGGCGAGTTGTTCGCCGAGCGAACGCGCATCGCCGCGCGGGTTCAATGCCAGATACTCCAGCACCAGATAGCTGTGGCCGTCCGCGATGCCGTGCGCTATCGGGTGCGGCACGCGCAATGTGCCGGTGGCGGCGATGGCGTCCAGTCCGGCGGCTTCCGCCACGAACATGGAATGATGCCGCTCCTCGTTGAGCTTGAGGAAATAGCGTGCGCCTTCCGTACCTTCCAGGCAGAACGTTTCATTGATGTCGCCGCCGCCGACCCGGGGCGCATTGCGCACCGTGAACGGGCGCTCCGTTGCATCGCTGATGGCGCCGGAAATCAAAGTGAAGAGTTTGGCTTGCATGGGATAAGTCGTGCTGCTTGCAAGGGTGGCGCCGTGAGCGCTTCACTCCCTGAACCGCAGATCGCCGTGTTCGCTGAAGTCGAACATCGGGCCCCATGCCACTTCCCAGTAATGCCCGTCCGGGTCGCTGAAGTAACCGCTATGGCCGCCCCAGAAAGTATCCTGCGGCGCTTTGGCGATGTGGGCACCTGCCCTGGCGGCATGGGCGAAGATACTGGCGATCTCATCCTTGCTGCGCGCGTTATAGGCCAGGGTGAAGCCGCGGAAGGCGGAGCGGGCAGAAGCGCCTGCCGGTCCCGCAGCATGCGCGGGCATGAGGTGCGTGCTGCCGCGTCGCCCCGCCACGTATGTGCCAGTCGCTTCGCTGCGGGCGCCTTGTACCAAGGGTGTTTGCGGAGGTTCTGCAAGATGTCCCGGCCGCGGCGCAGGCATCTCGATGCCGATATCCTCGGCAAGTTTTTCCAGCGGGTACAGCGAAAGCCACACGCCGGGCAGCGGGATGAAGGTAACGCCTTCGTATTGCGTGATGGGCGGCGTCGAGAAGATCTCGCGATAAAAGTCGGTGGAGCGGGCAAGGTCGGATACGCCCAAGGTGATCACAGTCATGCGCGGGATCTTCATGCTGCCTCCTTTTCCTGTCATTCCGGCGCAGGCCGGAATCCAGCCAATTAACAAACCCCGTGAAGCGGACATCAACAATCGTGCTTTGTCTGCTACGCAGAATTATTGATTAACTGGATTCCGGCCTGCGCCGGAATGACGCAACTTCTACAACGCGATGCGGGAACCGAAATGCTGTTTGTACAGATCGGCCAGTTCGGCGCGCGAGTACTTGTGGTTCTGCCCGCCGCGGCTGGCGATCTTCAGCGAGCCCATCAGCGAGGCCAGGCGCCCCGTGGTTTCCCAGTCCCAGCCCTGCTGGATGCCGTGCAGCAGGCCGGCGCGATAGGCGTCGCCGCAACCGGTGGGGTCGACGATGGCCTTGGGCTTCGGCGTCGGGATGGCGATCTGCTTGCCGTCGGCGTAGATCAGCGAGCCGTCGCCGCCTAGCGTGACGATCAGCGCGTTGACGCGCTGCGCGATCTCGGCCAGCGTCTTGCCGGTCTTGTCCTGCAACAGCTTGGCCTCGTAATCGTTCACCGTGACGTAGGTGGCCTGTTCGATGAAATCCATCAGTTCGTTGCCGGAGAACATCGGCATGCCCTGGCCCGGGTCGAACACGAAGGGGATGCCGGCCTCGGCGAAATCGCGCGCGTGCTGCAGCATGCCGTCGCGCCCGTCCGGCGAGACGATGCCGAGCGTGGCTTCCTTCGCGTCGGCGACATGGTTGAGGTGCGAGTACCCCATCGCCCCAGGGTGGAACGCGGTGATCTGGTTGTCGTCGAGGTCGGTGGTGATGAAGGCCTGGCCGGTGAAGTTTCCCGGTACATGGCGGATATGCGTCTGCGGCAGGCCGAGGTTCTCCAGGCGTTGCGCGTAGGGGGCGAAATCGTCGCCGACCGTCGCCATGATCAGCGGATGGCCGCCCAGCAGTTGCAGGTTGTAGGCGATGTTGCCGGCACAGCCGCCATATTCGCGGCGCATTTCCGGCACTAGGAAGGCGACGTTCAGGATGTGGATCTGTTCGGGCAGGATGTGTTTCTTGAACTGGTCCTTGAACACCATGATGGTGTCGTAGGCCATGGAACCGCAAATCAATGTCTTCATGTCGTCTCGGGAAATGGGCGGGTTGGTAAATGCTGCCGTCTATCGTAATACAGCAAGTGCTGCGTCGTAATCTGGTTCGTGCTTGATGTCGTCCACCAGCTCGGCGTGGATGATCCGGTCCTTGTCGTCGAGCACCAGCACGGCGCGTGCCGTCAGTCCGGCCAGGGCGGTGTCGGCGATCTTCACGCCGTAATTGCGCATGAAATCGCGGCCGCGCATCAGCGACAGCGTGACGACGTTCTGCAGCCCTTCCGCCACGCAGAAGCGGCTCATCGCAAACGGCAGGTCAGCCGAGATCACCAGCACCACGGTGTTGTTCAGCTTGCCGGCGGTCTCGTTGAACTTGCGCGTGGAAGTGGCGCACACGGCGGTATCCAGGCTGGGCACGATGTTGAGCACCTTGCGCTTGCCGGCGAAGTGCTGCAGCGAGACATCCTTCAGGTCCTTGTCGACCAGCGTGAAATCGGGTGCTGCCTGTCCGACGGCCGGGAAGGTACCGAACAGGGTGACGGGTGCGCCGCCGAGGGTGGTGGCGGGTTTTTCATTTTTTTCTTTGGCCATGATGTGTCTCCTAGAGTTTCCGTCATTCCGGCGAAGGCCGGAATCCAGTTTGATAAAACAGGCCCTCGCGCAGCGAGGACAAAATTCAAAAGCATATTGAATAAACCCGCTGGATTCCGGCCTTCGCCGGAATGACGGGGCAATCAGATGTAGCTAGATATCGGCGGGCAGGAACAGATCAGGTTCTTGTCGCCGTATACATTATCCACCCGCGCGACGCTCGGCCAGAATTTATTATCCCGCACCCAGGGCAGGGGGAATGCCGCCTGTTCGCGCGAATAGGGACGCATCCAGGAATCTGCCACCACGGCCCTGGCGGTATGCGGCGCATGCTTGAGGATGTTGTCTTTCTTGTCCGCCTTGCCGAGCAGCACCTGGTCGATCTCGCCGCGAATCGCGATCATCGCCTCGCAGAAACGATCCAGTTCGGCCTTCGATTCGCTTTCGGTCGGCTCCACCATCAGCGTGTCCACCACCGGGAAGGAAGTGGTCGGCGCATGGAAGCCGAAGTCCATCAGGCGTTTTGCGATGTCCGCCACTTCGATGCCTGCATCGCGCTTGAACGGGATGCAGTTCAGGATCATCTCGTGTGCGCAACGGCCGTTCGCGCCGCTGTACAGCGTGGGGTAGTGGTCCTTCAGCGATTCCTTGATGTAGTTGGCGTTGAGGATTGCCATCCGGGTTGCTTCGGTCAGGCCCTTGCCGCCCATCATCTTGATGTAGCCGTAGGAGATCAGCAGGATCAATGCGCTGCCGTAGGGCGCTGCGGATACCGCATGGATGCCCTGCGCGCCGCCGACCTTGACCAGCGGGTGCGATGGCAGGAACGGCGCGAGGTGCGCGGCCACGCCGATGGGGCCGGCGCCCGGTCCGCCGCCGCCGTGCGGGATGGCGAAAGTCTTGTGCAGGTTGAGGTGGCACACGTCGGCGCCGATGTTGCCGGGGCTGGTGAGGCCGACCTGCGCGTTCATGTTGGCGCCGTCCATGTACACCTGGCCGCCGTTGGCGTGGATGATCGCGGTGATGTCCTTGATGCTTTCTTCATACACGCCGTGCGTGCTGGGGTAGGTCACCATCAGGCAGGACAGGTCTGCCTTGTGTTCTTCCGCCTTGGCGCGCAGGTCGTCCACATCGATGTTGCCTTTGCTGTCGCACTTCACCACCACGATGTTCATGCCGCACATCGCTGCGCTGGCGGGGTTGGTGCCGTGTGCGGAGGCGGGGATCAGCACCACGTTGCGCTGCTCCTCGCCGCGCGAACGATGGTACGCCTGGATCACCAGCAGGCCGGCGTATTCGCCGGAGGCGCCGCTGTTGGGCTGGAAGCTCATCTGCGCGAAGCCGGTGATCTCGGTCAGTGCCGAGTTGAGTCCCTCGATGACCTCCTGGTAGCCCTCGGCCTGTTCCAGCGGCACGAAAGGATGCAGGTTGGCGAACGCGGGCCAGGTCAGCGCCAGCATCTCGGAAGCCGCATTGAGTTTCATGGTGCAGGAACCCAGCGAGATCATCGAGTGCGTCAGCGACAGGTCCTTGTTCTCCAGCCGCTTGATGTAACGCATCATCTCGGTTTCGGAGTGGTAGCTGTTGAACACCGGATGGCTCAGGATGGCCGATGACCGCGGCTTCGCGAGCAACGTCTGGGCGGAGATCTGCACCGCGGCAAGCGTCGGTGCGGTCTTGCCCGCAGCCTGTGCGAATACCGCGAGGATGGCGTTGAGGTCATCGACCGAAGTGGTCTGGTCGAGCGAGATGCTCAGTCCGTCGCCGGTGTAACGGAAGTTGATCCGGGCTGCCTCGGCCAGCGCATGGATCTTCACGTTGTCGGTGTGCATCAGCTTCAGCGTGTCGAAGAACACGCCTCCGGCCAGGGTGTAGCCCAGCTTTTTCAGTTCGCCTGCCAGCGCCACCGCGGACTGGTGCACATGGCCGGCGATGCCGCGCAGGCCTTTCGCCCCGTGATACACCGCGTACATGCTGGCCATGATCGCCAGCAGCGCCTGCGCAGTGCAGATGTTGGAGGTTGCCTTCTCGCGGCGGATATGTTGTTCGCGCGTCTGCAGCGCCATGCGCAGGGCCGGGTTGCCGTCGGCATCGACCGACACGCCGATGATGCGCCCCGGCATCGAGCGCTTGTGCGCATCGCGGCAGGCAAAGTAGGCGGCGTGCGGGCCGCCGTAGCCCATCGGCACCCCGAAGCGCTGTGTCGAGCCCAGCACCACGTCGGCGCCCCATTCGCCCGGCGGCGTGAGCAGCACCAGGCTGAGGATGTCGGCCGCGACCGCGATGGTCATGCCATGCGCCTTGGCGCGCTTCACGAAATCGGCATAGTCGTGCACCGCGCCGTCGGCGGTCGGGTATTGCAGCAAGGCGCCGTACAGCTTGTCGTTCAGCGTCACGGCCCGGAAGTCGCCGATCACCAGTTCGATGCCGAGCGGCCTGGCGCGCGTCTTCAGCAATTCGATGGTCTGCGGGAAGCATTCGTTCGACACGAAGAAGCTGTTCTTGCCCTGCTCGGCGGCTTCGCGCGAACGCAGGCCGTGCAGCATGGTCATCGCTTCAGCGGCGGCCGTGGCTTCGTCCAGCAGCGAGGCGTTGGCGATCTCCATGCCGGTGAGGTCGATGATCATGGTCTGGAAGTTCAGCAGCGCCTCCAGGCGACCCTGCGCGATCTCGGCCTGGTAAGGCGTGTAGGCGGTGTACCAGCCGGGGTTCTCCAGCACGTTGCGCTGGATCACCGGCGGCACCACGGTGTCGTAGTAACCCAGGCCGATGTAACTCTTGTACAACTTGTTCTTCGCCGCGACGCCGCGCAGATGCTGCAGGAAAGCGTGTTCGCTCATGCCATCCGGCAGATCCAGCGGTTTCTTCAGGCGGATGGCGGCCGGCACGGTCTGGTCGATCAGCGCGTCGAGCGAGGGCGCGTTTATTTTTTTCAACATGGCCTGCACGTCTTGCGTGCTCGGACCGTTGTGGCGATTCACGAATTGTTCAGTGTTGTTCATGGCGGGCTTGGGAATATTGGAGAATCAAGAGCAATTTGCCACAGAGTCCGCAGAAATGTCCGCTTGGGTATTTCTCTGTAGTCTCTGTGGCTACTTTGGGGGTTTAATGCGCTTCGCTGTCGACGACAGCCTGGTAAGCAGTCGCATCCAGCAGCGCAGCGACATCCGCCGCATTGTCCGGTTTCATCTTGAAGATCCAGGCGCCATACGGGTCGCTGTTGATGGCTTCCGGAGCGGAATCCAGCGCGCCGTTGGCGGCGGTCACCGTGCCGGACACGGGGGCATACACGTCGGCGGCGGCCTTCACCGATTCCACCACGGCGCATTCTTCCTTGGCTTTCAGCTTGCGCCCTGTGGCAGGCGCTTCGACGAACACCATGTCGCCCAGCAGTTCCTGTGCATGCTGGGTGATGCCGACGGTGATGGTGCCGTCGGCTTCGGTTTTGACCCACTCGTGGGAGGCGGTGTATTTCAGGTTGCTTGGGTTGCTCATGGTCATGTCCTCAGAAAAATTAAATCAAGCCCTTGCCGTTGCGGGCAAACGGATACTTCACTACTTTTGCATTCAACAATTTGTCGCGGATCTCGACATGCACGGTGTCGCCGATCTGCACGCCGTTCGGCACGCGCGCCAGCGCGATGGATTTCTCCAGTGTGGGCGAGAAGCTGCCGCTGGTGATCTCGCCGTCGCCGTGTGCGGTCTTGACGTGCTGATGGCCGCGCAGCACGCCGCGATCCAGCAGCACCAGGCCGACCAGCTTCTTGCTCGGCGGGTTTGCCAGCAAGGCGGCCTTGCCGATGAAATCGCGTTCGCTCTTCAGGTCCACGGTCCAGCCCAGGCCTGATTCCAGCGGGCCGACCGTCTCGTCCATGTCCTGGCCGTACAGGTTCATGCCCGCTTCCAGGCGCAGCGTGTCGCGCGCACCGAGGCCGATGGGCTTCACGCCTTTTTCCGCAAGCGTGTTCCAGAAGAATGTCGCGGCCTTGGCCGGGAGCATGATCTCGAAACCGTCTTCGCCGGTGTAGCCGGTGCGCGCGATGAACATCGCGCCCATTTCCACGGCGCTGAAAGGAACCAGGCCTTCGCTCAGTTCCCGGCTGCCGGGCAGCGCTTCCCATACTTTCGCGCGGGCATTCGGCCCTTGCACGGCGATCATCGCCAGTTCGGGATGGTCGGCGATGTCCAGTGCGGGCGCATGAGCGGCGGCTTGCGCCTTCATCCACGCGATGTCCTTGTCGGCAGTGCCGGCGTTGACCACGATGCGGAACCATTCTTCCGTCATGAAGTAGACGATCAGGTCGTCGATCACATGGCCGTCCGGGCGCAACATCGCCGAATACAGCGCCTTGCCCGGCATGGTCAATTTATCCACGTTGTTGGCCAGCAGGTAACGCAGGAACTTGCGCACCCCGGCACCTTTCATGTCGACCACGCGCATGTGCGAGACGTCGAACATGCCGCAATCGTTGCGCACCTGGTGGTGCTCGTCGATCTGCGAACCGTAGTTCACCGGCATGTCCCAGCCGCCGAAATCCACCATCTTGGCGCCCATGGCGCGGTGGGATGCATTCAAGGGAGTCTGTTTGAGAGTCGTCATTTGATACCTCTGTAATTTTGTTTTCCGGGTGAATCGCTACGTCGCGTGCTCGCTCATTCCTTGCCTACCAGTTACGGTATGTCTCGTCATTCGCTGCGCGGCTCCTTGCGCTTCATCCCGCAAAACGAAATTCCAGGGGCATCACGCAACAAATGAAAAAGGCGCGGCACAAACTGTGCAGCGCCCCATCTGTCCTTGATACCTGAGAGATTACGGATGAACCGTGTGCCCCTTCGGTGGTCGGGCTGGCCGACGCTCTCCAGATTCGCCTGTTCCGATTGGTTCTTGAGCCTGAGCGGTTACGGGTGTTGCGCCTTCGGCGGTGCCATGGATCGGCACGCTCTCCCAGTCGGTTTCAACGGCGGGTCGGATTATGCCGGAATCAGGCCGGTTTGCCAAAGACCTCGAAACGGCCGGTCGTACCGCTGTTGACCGGGATAACCGGCATTGGTACGGTGCTGCAATGCGAGCGCTGGCGGCCGGTTCCTGTGGCTGCGGCCGGGCCGGAATCGATACAAGTCATGGAGGTCATGGACGATATGAGGATACTCATCTGCGGGGCCACCGGATTCGTCGGCAGGCATTTGACGGAGGCGCTGCGGCAGGCGGGGCATGAGGTGATACGTGCCGTGCGCAAGCCCGTGGACGGGCAGGACATCGCAGCGGACTTTCGCAACGACACCAGCAGGGAGCGCTGGCTGGAGCGACTCAATGGGATCGACGCAGTCATCAATGCGGTCGGGGTGCTGCGCGACAGCCGGGATAATCCCATGCAGAAACTGCATCGGGAGACACCGCTGGCCCTGTTTGCCGCTTGCGCCGAAGCGGGGGTCGGGCGCATCGTGCAGATCTCGGCGCTGGGCGTGGACAGCGGGATCGGTACGGCTTATTTCACCTCCCGCCTGGCGGCGGAGCATGCGCTGAGTCGACTGCCCGCTGCCACGCGCTGGCTGTGTTTGCGTCCCTCGGTGATCTATGGGGAAGACGGTGCCAGCGCGCGCATGTTCCGGTTATTGGCCGGCTTGCCGATCCACGGTCTGCCGATGGGCGGCAGGCAGACATTGCAGCCGGTGCACATCGATGACATTTGCGCGGCGGTCGTACGCTGGCTGTCCGATGCCGCGGCATCCAGCCAGCTCGTCGCCGCAGTTGGGGCAGAGGCTGCCACCATGCGGGAAATGCTGGATAGCTACCGGGAACAGTTGCATCGTCGCCCGGCATTGCATGTGGCGATACCTGCTGCGTTGGTCCGGCTGGCGGCCAAGATCGGCGACCGCATACCGGCGAGCCCGTTGTGCAGCGATACCCTTGCCATGCTGGCTGCAGGCAACACGGCTGACCCTGCCGCTTTCGCCGCGCTGCTCGGGCGTCCCCCGAGAAGCTATCGCGGATTCATCGAATGAACGGGGGGTGCGTCATGCAGACTATGGCGCGCTCGTCTTGTCGCCTGCCGCCGGGACGCGAAGTGAGGCTGGCGTGAGCGCCTACTTGCTGCTCAAGTGGCTGCATATCGTTTCCAGCGTGGTGCTGGTCGGGGTCGGATTCGGCAGCGCGTTCTATCTTTATTTCATCCATCGCACCCGGAATGTCACGGCAATCGCAGAAGTGCTCAGGCTGGTCGTGCGGGCGGATTACTGGTTCACCTCACCTGCCGTCGTCATCCAGCCGGTCACCGGAATTGCCATGGCGTCGATAGCGGGGTACTCGTTGCTGGAACCTTGGCTGGTGGCAACCTGGGCATTGTTTGCCGTCGCTGGCGCGTGCTGGTTGCCGGTGGTCTGGCTGCAGATCCGGATGGCCGCAATGGCAAGGGCGGCAGCGGACAATGGCGCGGACCTGGGGCCGCAATATTGGCGTTATGCACGCATCTGGGAACGGCTCGGCATGGTGGCTTTCCCGGCAGTGCTGGCGATTTACGGATTGATGGTGTTCAAGCCCGCCTGAGGCGAGCGCAACTTAACGCGACTCGGGATAGAAAAGGAACAGGCGATACCCGGCTGGTTTGAGGTCGGTGGTGTCCAGATGCACTTTGATGTCGAGGTCGCGATTGCCGGGGATGCCCTGTTTTTCGCTCGTCCCCGCAGGCAGGTAATCCGCCGCATGGAACATGCGTCGTGCGACAGGCTGATCCAGCGCGCTGGTGAGCGTGAGTTCCAGGCTGGGGTAGGCTTGCGCATACGGTGCGCGGTTGTGGATCAGCGCATGCAGCGTGACGATGTTGCCCTGCTCCGGATCCGATTCCAGTTCGGACGATTCGATGGCGAGGAGGTCGATCTTTTGTGGCAGCGCGACGTTGCAGTCGAGCAGCGCGCAGTAGTCCTCCAGCATCGGTTTGAGCCCGGGCAGCTGTGTGCCGATCTCGCCGGGGAAGAAATACAGGGATTGCCCCAGCAGCGACAGGGTCAGCAGCAATATTGCCAGGATGCTTATCCAGCTGGTTTTGCGGGGCGGCATTTCGAGGACTTCGTCGGTGAGTTCCTCGACGAACTGTACCTGCTGTGCCAGGGTGATCGGCTCTTCTTCGAGTCCGGGCACGTCGGCGATCGGGGTCAGGTCTGCCTGACTTTCAGGCGGAGCGGCATCGATGGGCAGGCTCAGTTGCGGGCTGGGCTCGTCGTCGTGCAGGTGTTTGGATGCATCGAACACCTCATGACAGCGCCCGCAGCGCACCAACCCGTCATGCGCATCGAGCTGCGCCTGGGTCACCTTGAAGCGGGTGCCGCATTGGGGGCATTGCGTGATCTCTGTCATCTTTTTGCACCGGACAAACAACACCAGCCATCTTCCAGCACCGCAGGTGCGAGGTCAAACCATTGCGCGTAAATGCGCATGACCTCCTCTGCCTGTTCGGCCAGGATGCCGGAGAGCACGATGCGTCCGCCGGCGCGGGTGGCGCTGGCCAGCAGGGGTGCCAATGCGCGCAGCGGATTGGTCAGGATGTTGGCGACGACCACGTCGTATTGCGAGAGCGCGATGCCGTCGGGCAGGTAGAAATCGGCATGTACCTGGTTGGCCAGGGCATTGTCGCGGCTGGCCTGTACCGCCTGTGCATCCACGTCGACGCCGATGGCGTTGCCTGCGCCGAGCTTCATCGCAGCGATGGCCAGGATGCCGGAACCGCAACCGTAATCGAGCACCGTTTCGCCGCCACGGATATGCTGGTCCAGCCAGCGCAGGCACAGGCGCGTGGTGGGGTGGCTGCCGGTACCGAAGGCCAGGCCGGGATCGAGCGCGATATTGATGGCGGCCGGGTCGGTGGGGGTATGCCAGGTCGGCACGATCCACAGACGGTCGCTGATGCGGATGGGGTCGAACTGCGCCTGGGTGATACGCACCCAGTCGTGTTCTTGCAGTGTTTCGATCTTGTGTTGCGGGATGGTCGCGAGTCCGAGCTCGGTGCAGCAGTCCTGCAGGATGTGCGCGACATCGGTGTCGCTCTCGAACAGGGCGTTGACCAGATTGTGCTGCCAGACCGACGAGGTCGGTTCGCCCGGCTCGCCGAAGATGGCCTGCTCATCGGGCGTGTCGGCGTCCGCATCCAGCATGTCCACCGACAGCGCGCCGTGTGCCAGCAGCGCCTCGCTCAATGCCTCCGCATAGTCGGCGGAGGCAGTCACCGACAGCGTGAGCCAGGGCACGGCTTATTTCCCCTTCGATTTCTCTGCCAGCTTGTGTTCCAGATAGTGGATGCTGGTGCCGCCGCGCACGAACGCTGCGTCGTTCATCAACTCCTGATGCAGCGGGATGTTGGTGTTGATGCCTTCCACCACCATTTCCGACAGGGCGGTGCGCATGCGGGCGATGGCCTGGTCGCGCGTATCGCCGTAAGCGATGATCTTGCCGATCATCGAGTCGTAATGCGGCGGGATGAAGTAGTTGTTGTACACGTGGGAATCAACGCGGATGCCGGGGCCGCCGGGCACGTGCCAGTTGGTGATGCGGCCGGGTGAAGGTACGAAGGTGTAGGGATGCTCCGCATTCACGCGGCACTCCACGGCATGGCCGCGGAACTGGATGTCCTTCTGGCGGAAGGACAGCTTCTCGCCGGCGGCGATGCGGATCTGCTGCTGCACGATGTCGATGCCGGTGATCATCTCGGAGACCGGATGTTCGACTTGCACACGGGTGTTCATCTCGATGAAATAGAACTCGTCGTTCTCGTACAGGAATTCGAACGTGCCTGCACCGCGGTAACCGATCTTGCGGCAGGCTTCCGCGCAGCGTTCGCCGATCTTGTCGCGCAGTTTGGTGTTGAGCAGCGGGGCCGGTGCTTCCTCGATGATCTTCTGGTGGCGACGCTGCATGGAGCAGTCGCGCTCGCCCAGGAACACGGCGTTGCCGTGCTGGTCGGCCAGCACCTGGATTTCGATGTGGCGCGGGTTCTCGAGGAACTTCTCCATGTATACCATGGGGTTGTTGAACGCCGCCTGGGCCTCGGTCTTGGTCATGGTCACCGCGTTGAGCAGCGCAGCTTCGGTGTGCACCACGCGCATGCCGCGTCCGCCGCCGCCGCCGGAGGCTTTGATGATGACCGGGTAGCCGATGAATTTGGCGATACGCATGATCTCGGCCGGATCGTCCGGCAGGGCACCGTCCACGCCGGGCACGACCGGTACGCCCGCCTTCTTCATGGCGTTCTTGGCGGAGACCTTGTCGCCCATCAGGCGGATGGTTTCGGCGCGCGGGCCGATGAAGACGAAGCCGGATTTCTCCACGCGTTCGGAAAAGTCCGCATTTTCGGACAGGAAACCGTAACCGGGATGGATGGCCTGGGCGTCGGTCACTTCCGCGGCGCTGATGATGGCCGGGACATGCAGGTAACTCTGGCTGGAGGGGGCCGGACCGATACACACGGATTCGTCCGCCAGCTTCACATACTTGGCCTCTGCGTCGGCTTCGGAGTGCACGGCGACGGTCTTGATGCCCATCTCGCGGCAGGCGCGCTGGATGCGCAGCGCAATCTCGCCCCGATTGGCAATGAGGATCTTTTCAAACATGACGGGATTCTCCGGCGGTGCGGGAGGACGGGGTTTGCGTTCGAATACGGCCATGATGGATCAGCCGATGATGAACAGCGGTTGGCCGAACTCGACGGCTTGCCCGTTTTGGCTTCGGCCGCCGCTTTGCGGCTTAACGTTCGCTGCGCTTACATTAGCCTGCGCCGAAACGGTCATTGCTTTGGTGTATGTATCATTCATGGCATCACCCAATAATGAACAGTGGTTGACCAAACTCGACGGCTTGCCCGTTTTCAACGAGGATGGCCTTGATCACGCCGGATTTGTCCGCTTCGATCTCGTTCAGCAGCTTCATCGCTTCGATGATGCACAGGGTATCGCCCTCTTTGACGCTCTGGCCGACATCGACGAAAGCCTTGGCCCCCGGCGACGGCGAACGGTAGAAGCTGCCGACCATCGGCGATTTGACCACATGGCCTTCCGGCGCAGCAGGTGCGGCTGGAGCCGCGGGTGCGGTGGCAGCGGCAGGAGCCGGTGCGGACGCCGCCTGCGGGGCGGCTGCGGCATAAACATGCTGCACGGGGGCGGCAACGGAACTTGCGCGCGAAATGCGCACATGCTCTTCACCCTCGGTCAGTTCCAGTTCGGCGATGCCCGAATTCTCGACCAGCTCGATCAGTGTCTTCAGTTTGCGTAGGTCCATTTTCAGCTCCTTACAGAATGTTGTAGTGCGAATTGCAAAGCGAGTTCGTAACCGGTTGCGCCCAAGCCGCTGATGACCCCGACGGCGATATCGGAGAAATAGGATTGCTTGCGGAACGCCTCACGGGCGTGCACGTTGGACAGATGCACCTCGACGAACGGGATGGCTACCGCTGCCAAGGCATCGCGGATCGCCACGCTGGTGTGCGTGAACGCCGCCGGATTGATGATGATGAAGTCGGTGCCGTCTGCGCGCGCCTGCTGGACGCGATCGACCAGTGCCGCTTCGGCATTGCTCTGGAAGTGGGCCAGTTTGGCACCCTTCGATACCGCTAGTGCCGCCATTTTGGCGTTAATTTCGTCCAAAGTGACGCGACCATACACCTCCGGCTCGCGTGTGCCGAGCAGGTTCAGGTTGGGGCCGTGTAGTACCAGAATGTTCTTCATGGGGAGCGGAGTTTGCCGAAAAAGGGTGAGATTGTCCACCTTTTCGACGAAATTAAGAAAATACAGGCTGTTAGCAGCAGTTTAGACGCCGTGGAAGAAATAGATCGTCAGGATGATGCCCAGGGCGGCCACCAGCAGGTTGGTGATGATGCCCGGATCGGTCCGGTACCCTTGCGGAATCTCTGCGGGTTTCAGGGTGCGCAGCACTTTCTGGTATTGCACGGTTGAGAAAAGGGCGACGAATACCCCCAGCAGGACAAAGGCCAGGCCGGTCCAGAAGGAGATGCCGCGTTGCAGCGGCATGCTGTGCTGCGGCATCAGGATGGAGACAAACAGGCCGAAGCGTTCGATGACGAAGCCGAACGCCATCAGGGAAAGGCTGGTACGGTTCCAGGCGAGCAATGTCCGTTCGGCGGCAAAGAACACCCTGGGGTCGTTCAGGTCGGACATCGCTGCTCCTTATATGAGGTTCACAGACCCGCGTTCTTCAGCGACTGCAGGAACTGTGCGGCGTCCTGGTAGCCGGTCACGCGCAAGTCGGACTGTTCCTTGCCGTCCGCGGCGAAGAACAGGGTCGCAGGCGGGCCGAACAGCTGGAAACGCTGCAACAGGGACTTGTCCTCGGCGTCGTTGGCGGTCACATCGGCTTGCAACAGTATTGCGCCGCCCAGCCTGGACTGGACCGCCGGGTCGCTGAAGGTCAGCCGTTCCATTTCCTTGCACGAGACGCACCAGTCGGCATAGAAATCCAGCATCACAGCCTTGCCTTTGGCCTGGGTGATGCGGGAGTCCAGTTGCGTCAGGCTCTTGATGCGTTCGAAATGCAGCGTGGCAGGGGGGGGCGCAGCGGCGTGCCCGATATTGCCCAGCGGGCGCAGGATGTCGCGGGCGCCGGACAGCGCACCGACCAGGTAGGCCACGCCCAGCAGCAGGGCGAGTATGCCGATGCTTTTGCCCAGCTTGTGCAGGCCGTGCGTATTGTGCGGCAGCGGGTCGAGCGCATGCAGATGGATGGCCGAGAAGATCAGCAGCGCTGCCCACAGCAGCATCTGAACGCTGACCGGGATGACCGGGGAGACGATCCAGATCGCCATCGCCAGCATCAACACGCCGAATGAGCGCTTCACCGCTTCCATCCAGGGGCCGGCCTTGGGCAGCAGTGCCCCCGCAGAGGTGCCGATGACCAGCAAGGGCACGCCCATGCCCAGCGCCAGTACGAACAGCGCGACGCCGCCCAGCACCGCATCGTGCGTCTGGCTTATATATAGCAATGCGCCAGCCAGCGGCGCGGCGACGCACGGCCCCATGATGACGGCAGACAGTGCGCCCATGGCGAATACGCCGGAAATATGCCCGCCGTGCAACCGGTTGCTGGTATCGGACAGCCTGCTTTGCAGCGCGGTGGGCAGCTGCAATTCATACAGGCCGAACATCGCCAGCGACAGCAGCACGAACAGCGCGGCGAAACTGCCCAGCACCCACGGCGTTTGCAGCGCATTGGAGACGAGGTTGCCGGAATAGCCCGCGGCCACGCCGGCAATGGCATAGGTGATCGCCATGCCCAGCACATAAGCCAGCGACAGGATGAAGGCATGCATATGGGTGATCTTGTGTCCGCGTCCGACGATGATGCCGGACAGGATGGGGATCATGGGGAAGACGCACGGCGTGAGGGAAAGCAGCAGGCCCGCACCGAAGAAGAACGAGATGACGAGCCAGAAACTGCCGCTCTTGAACAGCCCGGCGATCCGGGTGTTTTCGTTGGCGGGAGCGGCGATGGACATCGACAGCGGGGCGGGTGCCGAACCGATCGTTTGCGCCAGTTCGATGTTCAATGTCTTTTCGATGGGCGGGTAGCACAAGCCGTTGTCGCTGCAGCCCTGGTAGCTCGCGTTCAATACCAGCGGTTTCGTGACATCGGCGCCCTCCAGGGCGATCTCCGCCTGGAAGGATTGATGGAAGACTTCGAGCGTGCCGAAGTTGGGGTCGTTCTTGATTTCGCCCTTGGGCAGGGTCACGCTGGCGATCCTGGTCTTGCCGTCGGTGGTGCTGAAGGTGATCTTGTTGCGATACAGATAGTAGCTGGGGGTGACGGTGAAACTGGCGATCAGCCTGTGCTGGTCGATCGCATGGACCTCCAGCGCAAACGCCTTGTCTGCCGGGAGGAAGCTCGGCTTCTTGCTGCCGAACGAGAAGAAGTCCGCATGTGCCAGCGGTGCGATGCACAGCAACAGGATCAAAAATATACGACGCGTCATGCCTGGTTCCTTGTTTGAGTTTCCTGTACGACCCAGTTCAGATAATCCGGCAGACCCGCAGCGACAGGCACTGCGACGATCTCCGGCAATTCATAAGGGTGCGCTTTGCGCAATGCCTCTTCCAGTTCGGGATAAACCCCTCGAGTGGTCTTGATGAGCAGTGGCACTTCGGTTGCATGCTCCAGCTTGCTTTCCCAGCGATAGACAGACTGGCATTCGGCCAGCACGTTCACGCACGCGGCGACGCGCTGTATGACCAGCGTCTCGGCGACGCGTTCCGCGGTGGCGCGATCCGGCAAGTTGGTGATGACCAGCAGGACCTCGTTCCCGTTCATCGTACACCTGCCCGTGCGCACCGCACGCCCAGTTGCAGCAGTTCATCCCATACGTCCCCTTGCCGCAGCCCTTTCACCAGCTTGTCGATCTGGGCCGCCTGGCGCAGGGCGCGCTCTGCGAAAGCGGGCGTGAAGCGGCGCACCGCACGCTCCACCAGCTTCTGCCGCACACCCCACACGCGCGCATCGCGCAAGGCGCCGGAAAGGTTGCCGTTCTGCTGCACGCTGCGCGAGACCCGGGCCAGCGTGCGGATGTCTTCCGCCAGCGCCCACAAGACCAGCACGGTGGCGGTGCCTTCCGCGCGCAGTCCGTCCAGGACGCGCACGTAGCGCTCGGCATCGCCTGCCAGCATCGCTTCGGACAGCTTGAACACGTCGTAGCGTGCGACGTCCATCACCGCATCCTTCACCTGTTCGAAAGAAAGCGGCCCGGCCGGAAACAGCAGGGCGAGCTTCTGTATCTCCTGGAAGGCGGCGAGCAGGTTGCCCTCCACGCGTTGTGCCAGGAACGACAGCGTGTCCGCATCAGCCGTCTGCCCTTGCCGTTTCAGCCGCGCGGCGATCCATGCCGGCAATGCGGAGAGCGCGATCTCGTCGGCGCCGATCACCGTGCCGTGCTGTTCCAGTGCCGCGAACCATTTGCTTTTCATCGCCGTACCGTCAAGATGCGGCAACGAGATCAGCGTGAGCGTGTCCGGATCGAGGTTCTGGCAGTGATCCTGCAATGCCTGCGCGCCTTCCACGCCGGGTTTGCCCGACGGGATGCGCAGGTCGATCAGCTTGCGCGAAGAGAACAGCGACATGTTCTGCGCGCTGTTGCGCAATTCGGCCCATTTGAATCCCTGCTCGGCGATCAGCACTTCGCGCTCGCTGTAACCCGCCGCCCGCGCAGCGGTGCGGATCGCATCCGCCGCCTCGATGGCGAGCAGCAATGCCGCACCATGAATGACGTACAACGAACCCAGGCCTCTGGAAAGATGCTGCGGCAGGTCTTCGGTCGAGATTCTCATTGCTCGGTGGGGGCTGAAGGTTTGGCCTTGTACAGGCGCCGCACGGCCTGGGATACGGCATCCCTGACCATGTCGGCGTTGAGCATCGCTTCCTGCTGCATGTCGGCGAGTATCTGGGTGTCGTCGTAGGGCAGGATGCGCGACAAGATGATTTTGTCGGCGGGCAGCCAATCGACTTGATTGTTATCGTAAGCGCGTATGGAGACACGATAGAACAACTGGTATTCCTGTACGCGACCAAGGCTGTTCAGCGACAAGATCTGTTTGCTGGGCTGTTCGGACACGACTTCCAGGATGACATCCGCCTGGTCCGGGGATGCGGCGATGGGGATTTTGTATGCCTTTATCTGTCGGCGCAATTGGGCAACGAACGAAGTTTCTCCTGGCGCTTTCAGGTACAGCGATTTGAATGCAAATGTATAGTCGCTGGCGAGGCTGCCGCGCATATGGAAGCCGCAGGCAGCCAGCGACAGTGTTGCAGCGAGCAGCAGCAGGCGCGCCAGATTCGTCATCAGATCACCACGTTGACCAGGCGGCCCGGCACGACGACGACCTTCTTTGGCGTCCCGCCCGCAAGCTGTTTTTGCACAGCTTCGTGCGCCAGCGCCTGTTGCTCGATGGCCGCCTTGTCTGCGTCCTTGGCAACGCGCAGGTTGCCGCGCAGCTTGCCATTCACCTGAATCACCAGCTCGATCTCGTCCTGCACCAGTGCCGCTGGATCGGCCTTGGGGAAGGGCTGGCTGATCAATTGGCTGCCGGGACGCAATTCGCTCCACAGCGTCTCGGCGATGTGCGGTGCGATGGGCGAAAGCAGCAGCACGACATTTTCCAATACTTCCTGCGCCACGCTGCGCGCAACAGGCGTATCTTCACTGAACTTGCCCAATGCATTGAGCAACTCCATGATCGCCGCGATGGCGGTGTTGAAGGTCTTGCGGCGACCGTAGTCGTCGTCGATCTTCTGGATGGTCTGGTGTAGTTGCAGACGCAGCGCCTTGGCCGCTGCACTCAACTCGTCGCTGCTGTACGCCGCGACCACGCCTTTCTCGACATGCTCATGCACCGCCTTCCAGACACGCTTGAGGAAGCGGAACGAGCCTTCCACACCCGCGTCCGACCATTCCAGTTGCTGGTCGGGCGGTGCCGCGAACATCATGAACAGGCGCGCGGTGTCGGCGCCGTATTCGTCGATGATCGCCTGCGGATCGACGCCGTTGTTCTTCGACTTCGACATCTTCTCGGTGCCGCCTATGACGACAGGCTTTCCGTCGGCGATCAGCTTAGCGCCGATGGGCCGCGCCCTGGCATCGACTTCCACATCCACCTCGGCCGGATTGATCCACTGCTTCTTGCCGTCAGTGCCTTCGCGGTAGAACGTCGGCGCGACCACCATGCCCTGGGTGAGCAGGTTTTTGAACGGTTCGTTGCCCTGTACCAGGCCTTCGTCGCGCATCAGCTTGTGAAAGAAGCGCGCATACAACAGGTGCAGGATGGCGTGTTCGATACCGCCGATGTACTGGTCTACCGGCAGCCACTTTTGCGCAGCATTCTTGTCCACCATGCCGGTATCGCATTGCGGGCTGGCATAGCGCGCGTAATACCAGGACGATTCCACGAAGGTGTCCATGGTGTCGGTCTCGCGTTTTGCCTTGCCGCCGCATTGCGGGCAGCTGCACTCGTAGAACTCGGGCATCTTCGCCAGCGGCGAACCCGCGCCATCCGGTACCACGTTCTCCGGCAGCTTCACCGGCAGTTGCTCGTCCGGCATTGCCACATCGCCGCAAGTCGGGCAATGGATGATGGGGATCGGGCAGCCCCAGTAGCGTTGGCGCGAGATGCCCCAGTCGCGCAGGCGGAACTGCACTTTCTTTTCGCCGAGGCCTTTGGCACCCAGGTCGGCCGCAATCGCGTCCACGGCCTGTTCGTGATTCAGGCCATCGTATTTGCCCGAGTTCACGCACGTGCCATTCTCTTTGTCGGCGTACCATTCCTGCCAGGCGGCTGTGCTGAAGGATTGGTTTTCCACGGCGATGGATTGCTTGATCGGCAGGCCGTACTTCTTGGCAAAGCCGAAATCGCGCTCGTCATGCGCCGGCACCGCCATCACCGCGCCTTCGCCATAGCTCATCAGCACGTAATTGCCGACCCACACCGGTACCTGTTCGCCGGTAAGCGGGTGGGTAACCTTCAGGCCCGTGTCCATGCCCTTCTTTTCCATGGTGGCGATGTCCGCTTCGGCGACGCCGCCATGCTTGCATTCCTCGATGAATGCGGCCAGCTTGGCATTGCCTTGCGCAGCACGCGTTGCCAGCGGATGCTCGGCCGCCACGGCGACGAAGGTCACCCCCATGATGGTGTCGGCACGCGTGGTGTAGACCCACAACTTGTCCTGCTTGCCGTCCATTTCATATGGAAATGCAAAACGCACGCCGTAGCTCTTGCCGATCCAGTTGGCCTGCATGGTCTTCACCTGTTCGGGCCAGCCCGC
Source organism: Sideroxyarcus emersonii (assembly GCF_021654335.1). Classification (NCBI taxonomy): domain Bacteria; kingdom Pseudomonadati; phylum Pseudomonadota; class Betaproteobacteria; order Nitrosomonadales; family Gallionellaceae; genus Sideroxyarcus; species Sideroxyarcus emersonii. Next base: position 2,588,929 of record NZ_AP023423.1, on the reverse strand, counting down.
AAGGGTGTCGAGGTCCTTGAGCAACTCGTCAGCGTACTGCGTGATGCGGAAGAAATACATCGGGATGTCGCGCTTCTCCACCACGGCGCCGGAGCGCCAGCCGCGCCCGTCGATCACCTGCTCGTTGGCCAGCACGGTGTTGTCCACCGGGTCCCAGTTCACCGTGGCAGTCTTTTTATAGATGACACCCTTCTTGAACAGGCGTGTGAACAGCCATTGTTCCCAGCGGTAATAATCCGGCTTGCAGGTGGTGACCTCGCGCGACCAGTCGATGCCCAGGCCGAGCGACTTCAGCTGCTTCTTCATGTACTCGATGTTGGAATAGGTCCACGCGGCCGGCGGCACGCTGTTGGCCATCGCGGCATTCTCGGCCGGCAGGCCGAACGCGTCCCAGCCCATCGGCTGCATCACGTTGTAGCCTTTCATGCGGTGGTAGCGCGAGAGCACGTCCCCGATGGTGTAGTTGCGCACATGGCCCATGTGCAGCTTGCCCGAAGGATAGGGGAACATCGACAGGCAATAGTATTTCGGTTTGCTGCTGGTTTCGTCGGCGCGGAACGCCTGGGCGGCCTCCCATTGTTGCTGGGCGGCGGCTTCGATCTCTTTGGGTGAGTAGTTTTGTTGCATGATGAACGTTGTTTTATGGGTACTGAGCGAAAATAGGCCGACATTATATCGGTAAGGCGGCCGCTTGCAGTGGTCAGTTGACCCCCCGTTAGCCGCAAAGTGGGTGTTCTGCTAGAATCGCCGTCCAAAATTTTTATTCATATCCTTCAGGAGAGTGGCTTATGTCCAGTAAACATCCCGTTATTGCGGTCACCGGTTCGTCCGGCGCCGGCACGACTACCGTCAAGCGCGCGTTCGAGAATATCTTCCGCCGCGAGAAGATCAGCGCCGCCGTCGTCGAGGGCGACAGCCTGCACAGCCTGGATCGCATGGCGTTCCGCGCTGCCGCAGCCGAAGCCGGCAAGAACGGCAACCCGTCCTTCAGCCATTTCGGTCCGGAAGCCAATCACTTCGCCAAGATCGAAGAGATGTTCAAGACCTACGGCGAGACCGGCATGTGCAAGCGCCGCTACTATGTACACAGCGACGCCGAGGCTGCAGACCACAACAAGCACTTCAACATGACCGATCTCAAGCCCGGTGTATTCACGCCGTGGGAAGATATCGAGAAGGATACCGACCTGCTGTTCTACGAAGGCCTGCACGGCCTGGTGAAGGACGACAAGCACGATGCGAGCAAGTACGTGGACCTGGGTATCGGCGTGGTGCCGGTGGTCAACCTGGAATGGATCCAGAAGATCCACCGCGACAAGGCCGAGCGCGGCTATTCCGCCGAAGCGACCGTGGATACCATCCTGCGCCGCATGCCCGACTACATCAAGTACATCACTCCGCAATTCTCGCGCACCCACATCAACTTCCAGCGCGTGGCCACGGTGGACACGTCCAACCCGTTCATCGCACGCGACATTCCGACGCCGGATGAAAGCTTCGTGGTCATCCGCTTCCGCGATCCGAAGGGCGTGGACTTCCCCTACATGCTCAACATGATCCCGAACTCGTTCATGTCCCGCGCCAACACGCTGGTGGTGCCCGGCGGCAAGATGAGCCATGCGATGGAGATCATCCTTGCCCCGATCATGCACGACATGATCCAGAAAAAGAAGAAGCAATAAGCAACAGCAAGCGGCAGGCAACACCAGACGGGGAAGCGGAAACGCTTCCCCGTTTTGTCATGGCGATCGCCTGAAATTGATTTGGCCTTGCCGCTGCGCCACAATGTCCCCGTTATTTGCATTGCGGGAGATTGTGATGGCCTCCGATTTCGACCGGATAAGGAAACAGGTGCGGCAGTTCGTCGTCGAGCGCGAGTGGGACCAGTTCCATTCACCCAAGAACCTGTCCATGGCGCTCATCGTCGAGGCCGCCGAGATGGTCGAGCATTTCCAGTGGCTGACCGAGGAGCAGAGCGGTGATCTTTCTGCGGAAAAGCTCGCCGAAGTCGAGCTGGAACTGGCGGATATCCAGATCTACCTCATCAGCCTGGCGGAAAAGCTGAAGCTGGATATCGTCGCTGCCGTGGAGAAGAAGCTGGCGCTGAACGCGGAGAAATACCCGGCCGACCAGGTGCGCGGCAGTTCGAGGAAATACACGGAATACAAGCAATCCTGACAACAGGACCTGGCTACAGAGAACACAGGGCTGGCCGAGATGCCAGGCACTTCAAGTCGAATAGCGCAGTAATTCTGCCGCCTGCGAACTGCAGGAATCCTCCACATTCCCTGTGGTTTTTTGTGCTCTCTGTGGCAAGGATGTTTTTCAACGAAATGGACCGGCCGATCTGTCTGTTTGCCGGTTATCGTGTGGGATAATCTCCCCATGAATTCCACCCTGCTTGCCGGTCTCAATCCCGAACAACGCGCCGCCGTCGAACTGCCTGCCCGATCCGCACTGATTCTCGCAGGTGCGGGCAGCGGCAAAACGCGCGTGCTGACCACGCGCATCGCCTGGCTGATCAGCACCGGGCAGGTGTCGCCCGCCGGCATCCTGGCCGTGACCTTCACCAACAAGGCGGCCAAGGAGATGGTGACGCGGCTGTCGGCGATGCTGCCGATCAACACCCGCGGCATGTGGATCGGCACCTTCCACGGGCTGTGCAACCGCATGCTGCGCGCGCACCACCGCGAGGCCAGCCTGCCGCAGACCTTCCAGATCCTCGATTCCGGCGACCAGCTGTCCGCCATCAAACGCCTGATGAAAGCGATGAACATCGACGACGAGAAATATCCGCCGCGCGAAATGCAGAACTTCATCAGCGGCCGCAAGGAAGAAGGCTTGCGTGCCCACGAAGTGGAAGCCTACGACCCCTACACGCGGCGCAAGATCGAGGTGTACGCCGAATACGACAAGCAGTGCCAGCGCGAGGGCGTGGTGGACTTCTCCGAGCTGCTGCTGCGCTGCTACGAACTGCTGTCGCGTAACCAGGCGCTGCGCGAGCACTATCAGGAGCGCTTCAAGCACATCCTGGTGGACGAGTTCCAGGACACCAACCCGCTGCAATACCGCTGGCTGAAATTGCTGGCCGGCCAGAACAATGCGCTGTTCGCCGTGGGCGACGACGACCAGTCCATCTACGCCTTCCGCGGCGCCAACGTCGGCAACATGCAGGAGCTGCTGCGCGACTTCCATGTCGAGAACGTGATCAAGCTGGAGCAGAACTACCGCTCGCACGGCAACATCCTCGACGCCGCCAACGCGCTGATCCAGCACAACCGCAACCGCCTCGGCAAGAACCTGTGGACCGATGCCGACAAGGGCGAACAGATCCGCGTGTACGAGGCGGGCACCGATGTGGACGAGGCGGCGTTCATCGTCGATGAGGCCAGGCAGCTCAACCGCGAAGGCGTGAGGCTGTCCGAGATCGCACTGCTGTACCGCTCCAACGCGCAGTCGCGCGTGCTGGAGCATGCGCTGGTCTCGGCCGGGCTGTCATACCGCGTGTATGGCGGGCTGCGCTTCTTCGAGCGGCAGGAGATCAAGCATGCGCTGGCCTATTTGCGGCTGATGGAGAACACCGACGACGACAATGCGCTGCTGCGCATCGTCAACTTCCCCACCCGCGGCATCGGCGCGCGCAGCATCGAGCAGCTGCAGGAAGCGGCAAAGCAATACAACACCACGCTGTGGGACGCCGCCGCGCGCGCGGGCGGCAAGGTCACCGCCTTCGTCGGCCTGGTCGAATCGCTGCGCAGCGCAACGGCCGGTCTGCCGCTGCCGGAGATCATCGACCATGTGCTGCAGCATAGCGGTTTGGCGGCGCATTACCAGAACGAGACCGGTGCGAAGAAGCGCGAAGCCGAGGAGCGGCTGGAGAACTTGAACGAGCTGGTCAATGCAGCGACGCTGTTCGTGCACGAGAACGAGGACGACAGCCTCACTGCCTTCCTTACCCATGCTTCGCTGGAAGCGGGCGAGCACCAGGCAGGCGACAGCGAAGACGCGCTGCACCTGATGACGGTGCATGCCGCGAAAGGGCTGGAGTTCCACACCGTGTTCATCACCGGCCTGGAAGAGAGCCTGTTCCCGCACCAGAACAGCATCGACAGCGGCGACCTCGACGAGGAACGCCGCCTGATGTATGTGGCGATCACCCGCGCGCGCCGCCGCCTGTACCTCACTTTCGCGCAGAGCCGCATGCTGCACGGGCAGACGCACTACGGCACGGCATCGAGCTTCCTGCGCGAACTGCCGGAAGAGCTGCTGCACTGGCTGACGCCGCGCGTGAGCGCGCGCAAGACCTTCTCCTCCGGCAGCTACGAGACCAGCAGCTACATCAAGGCGTTCGCCGCCACTCCGCTGGAAAAGGCGCCGCCCGCGCCCAGCTCGGTATGGCGCATCGGCCAGCGCGTGTTCCACCAGAAGTTCGGCGAGGGCGTGGTGACGGACAGCGAAGGCGGCGGCAACGAAGGCCGCGTGCAGGTCAATTTCAAGCGTGCCGGCAGCAAATGGCTGGCACTCGAATATGCCAAGCTCACCGCCATCTGATCTGGCGCTGGATGAGCGCTTGCGGCTCATCGTGTCGAGCTATCGGCGGCTCACCGGCAAGCCGCTGATTGCAGACGAGCCTGCGGATATCACGGCACTGCGCGATGCAATGTGGCAGGCGCCGCGCGCCATCGTCGCGCACGGCACCGAGGACGATCCGGTTTTTTTCTACGGCAACCGGCTGGCGCTGCAATGGTTCGAGATGGATTTCGACGAGTTCGCGCGCTTGCCGTCGCGGCTCTCCGCCGAACCGCTGGCGCAGGAGGCGCGCGAGAAGCTGCTGGCAAAGGTGGCGCAGCAAGGCTATGTGGACGGCTATTCCGGCATGCGCATCGCCGGCAGCGGCAGGCGTTTCATGATCGCCGACACCACGGTGTGGAACCTGCTCGACGACAACGGCGTGCGGCAGGGGCAGGCCGCAGCATTCGTGGTGCAGGCATAGATTCGGGCTCTTTCAACGTTCAGCAGGAGAAAGCATGGGCAATTCATACAAGGCCGTCACGCAGGAGATCAGCAAGGAGCTCACCCCTTTCCGCAAGGAGGCGGCTGCACCGATGGCCGGATTCGACGCGATGGCGAAATCGGCCATGGCGGATGGCGTGCTGTCGGCGCTGCACAAGGAGCTGATCGCCACGGCCATCGCCGTATCGACGCGCTGCGAGGGATGTGTCGGTTTTCATGTGCGCGGGCTGGTGCGGCTGGGCGCAACGCGCGAACAGGTCAACGAGATGCTCGCGGTGGCGGTCTACATGGGGGGCGGACCGTCGCTGATGTATGCGGCGGAAGTGCTGCGCGCGTTCGAGGAATTCCAGCCGGCCTGATCCGCTCAGGCGGCAGGCGGCGGCATCGCCGCCGCCAGTTTGTCCGGCACCTCGCGCTTGGCAGCCATCGCCGACGCACCGAATTCCAGCACGGCGGTGACCATCACCATGATCAGCGTCGGCATCAGCGCGATGCGCGTGAGCGCCGTCCACAGGATGTGCTGCATGTTGGGGTCGTGCGAGGCCAGACTGATCAGCCAGGCGGTGAACACCAGCAATGCCGAGATCGCATACCCGATCATCAGCAATTTTGCGCGCGCGTAGGCGAGCTTCCAGTGCACATCGACGAACCAGGCGGTGGTCTTGCGGCTGCGCAGGTAGATATAGGCGATCAGCGAGCCGGAAAACAGCAGCGGGATCAGCAGTCCGATCATGCCCACCTTCAGCGCAAGCACCGCCGGGGTCATCAGCAGGTCAAACATGAACAGCCCGGTGACGAACAGGTTGTGCGGGAATTGCGCGCGTTTGACTTCGGCGGCGCTGGCGGCGGCGTATTGCATGGTCAGGCCTCCGTGCCGGGAGCGTCCGGTGGCGTTGGCACAAGTTCGTGCGCGAACGGGAAGATGTTGCGATAGCTGACGTAGAGCGAGGTGAGGCCCAGCGGCAGCAGCACGATCATGCCGAGGTTGAACGGCAGCAGGCTGAGCGCCACCGCGATCACCTGCATGATGACGTTGTACACCGTGTACGGCAGGATGTTGCGCAGCGAGCCGGACAGGCTGGCATGCATGGCCGCAAGCGGGCGCAGGTCGTTGAAGTACACCAGCATCGGCGCATACTGGAACGCCAGCATCAGCACGCACATCAGCGCGAACCCGACCATCAGGCTGATCGCCACGCTCGATCCGGCCGCCCACATCGCATCCAGCAGCATCTGCGGTTCGCTGGCGGCGTTCAGCCCATCCAGCATGTTGCGCAGCGGTTCTCCGCCGAGCATGATCATCGCCATCGAGGAGAGCAGCAGGCCCAGGATGAGGAAACCGCCGAGCGCGATCAGCTGTGCGGTGTGCTTGCGCAAACCGGCGAACAGGTGCAGCAGCTCGATCTCCTCTTCCTCCTCCAGCGCACGGCACACGCGCATGTAGCCGACGATCACGACGGGCATCAGCAGCAGGGCGACGAGCGGGCCGAGCAGCGGGATCCTGAGTGCGGTGAAGATGGCGAGGGCGCCGATCAGCGCAAAGGAGATCGCCATCAGCGGGTTGAGCATGATCAGCTGGTAGCCGTGCTTCACCCAGATCCAGCCGCGTGCGGCATTCAGTTTCTTGATTTCCATGTCGGGTCTCGGTTCACAGCCAGGGCGGGTTGGGACTGGCGATGTGGTTCTGCAGGATGCGCTTGAATTGATCCGGATTGTGCGCGTGCACGATATCGCCTTCGCGCGGCAGATGCAGGTCGTACAGGCGCGATATCCAGAAACGCAGCGCCGCCACGCGCAGGGCGATCGGCCACAGATCGGCCTCTGCCGCAGTGAGCGGGCGCGCGGCATGGTAGGCATTCAGCAAGGCGCGCGTGTGGCCCGCATCCAGCTTGCCCTCCGGGGTCATGCACCAGTCGTTGACGGTGATGGCCACGTCGTACAGCAGCTTGCCGGTGCAGGCGAAATAGAAATCGATCAGGCCGCCGACGCGCTCGCCTTCCATCAGCACGTTGTCGCGGAACAGGTCGGCATGGATGACACCGCGCGGGATGCCGGCCAGGGGGTGCGTCGCGTGGAACTCGACTTCGCCGGCCAGCAGGACTGCATCCTGGGGGGGCAGGAAGCGCCTCACCTGTTGCGCCGCTTCGGCCCGCCATGCCGAACCGCGCGGGTTCAGCATCTGCTCGCCGAAGCTCTGGCCGGCGCTGTGCATCTGCCCCAGCATCGCGCCGACGGCGGCACATTGCGCGGTGGTGGGTTGCGTCACGGATTTGCCCGAAAGGCGGCTGACGATGCAGGCTGGCTTGCCGTTCAGCTCGCCGAGAAAACGGTTCTGCTTGTCCGCCACCGGGCAGGGGCAGGGAATGCCGTGCCGGGCCAGGTGGGCCATCAGGTTGAGGAAGAACGGCAGGTCGTCCGCCGTGAGCTTCTCGAACAGCGTCAGCACGAAGCGGCCGTTGGTGGTGGTGACGAAGTAATTGGTGTTCTCGATGCCGGCAGGGATGCCCTGCAGTTCGAGCAATGTTCCGAGCGAATAGTTGGCCAGCCAGGCAGCGATGTCGGCTTCGGAAACGCGGGTAAATACAGCCATACGGTCAGTCTCGTTTCAGAAGCGTTTGATGATCCAGCGCGGTACGCGGAAACCGGAATCCAGGCTCTCCTGGCGCGAGAACTTGCCGTCGCCGAGATCGTCCACCAGGTAATAGGGCGGGCCATACTTGGGCGTGACCTTGATCATGTACAGCTTGCCGTGCGCGCGAAACTCCTCGATGGTCAGCTCGGTCTTCTTGGTGATGGTCACCTGCGGCTCGTCGATCGGTTCGTCCGCGGTCATCGGCGGAGGGGGGGGCGGTTCCGCCCGGGCGGGTGCCTCGGGCTGGGCCGCGTAGGCGCTCAGGCTGAGGCAGGCGATTGCGGCAAGATAAATGGGGCGCATGATGTTTTCCAGTTGGAACGAATGGGCGGATTCTATCCGATACGGATCAAAGATTGAGTTGCATCTCGAGTTCCGCCACCGAGGGTTCGAAACCGCGGGTCTCGTAATGCTTGAAGATGGCGGCGACCACCTGTTCCGGCTCGTCGATGACCTGGATCAGGTCCATGTCGCTGGCGGCGATCATCTGCTCCGCCAGCAGGCTGTTCCTGAACCATTCCACCATGCCGCCCCAGAATTTGCTGCCGACCAGGATGATCGGCATGCGGCGGGTCTTGCCGGTCTGTACCAGCGTCAGCGCCTCCATCAGCTCGTCCATGGTGCCGAAGCCGCCCGGCATCACCACATAGGCGCTGGCGAACTTCACGAACATCACCTTGCGCGTGAAGAAGTGGTGGAAAGTCTGGCTGATGTTCTGGTACGGGTTGTTGTGCTGTTCGTGCGGCAGCTGGATGTTGAGGCCGACGCTGGACGACTTGCCGTAGAACGCCCCCTTGTTGGCCGCTTCCATGATGCCGGGGCCGCCGCCGGAGATGACCGAGAAGCCGGCATCCGACAGCAGGCGCGCGATCTCCTCGGTGAGCTTGTAATAGGGGTGGTCGTGCGGGGTGCGCGCGCTGCCGAAGATGCTGACGGCGGGATGGATGTCGCGCAGGCGTTCGGTCGCCGAGACGAATTCTGACATAATGCCGAACACACGCCAGGATTCCTTCGACTGCATCAGCTCGGGCGACTGCATGGGCGGAAGTTTCATATCGTTGTTCATCTCGGACCTCAAAGCATGAAGACATTGTTGTTGGTGGACGGCTCGTCCTATTTGTACCGCGCTTTCCACGCCATGCCCGACCTGCGCAGCCCGCAGGGCGAACCGACCGGCGCCATCTACGGCGTGCTCAACATGCTGCGCCGCCTGCGCAAGGACTATGCGGCGGATTATAGCGCCTGCGTGTTCGATGCGAAGGGCAAAACGTTCCGCGACGACTGGTATCCCGAATACAAGGCGCACCGCCCGCCCATGCCGGACGACCTGCGCGCGCAGGTCGAACCGCTGCACGAGGTGGTGGCGGCGGCCGGCTGGAACATCCTGATGGTGGACGGCGTCGAGGCGGACGACGTCATCGGCACCCTGGCGCAGCAGGCCTCGCAACAGGGGGCGCGCTGCATCATCTCCACCGGCGACAAGGATCTCACCCAGCTGGTCAACGAGCATGTGCTGTGGGTCAATACCATGAGCGAGGAAGAGCTGGATGCTGCCGGCGTCGCCGCCAAGTTCGGCGTGCCGCCCGAGCGCATCGTGGATTACCTGACGCTGATCGGCGACAGCGTGGACAACGTGCCCGGCGTGCCCAAATGCGGCCCCAAGACCGCGGTGAAGTGGCTCACAGAATACGGCACCCTGGACAACCTGGTCGAGCATGCCGGCGAGATCAAGGGCGTTGCCGGCGAGAATTTGCGCGCTGCGCTGGAATGGCTGCCGCAGGGGCGCCGGCTGGTCACGGTTAAATGCGACGTGCCGCTGGACCGGCGCTACAGCGAACTGGTCGCGCCGGCGGCGGACGTGGCCAAGCTGCGCGAACTGTTCGAGCGTTTCGGCTTCAAGAGCTGGCTGCGCGAACTCGACGGGGGCGGAGCCGGTTCGCACGCGGTCGCACGCGAAACGCCGTCGAAGCCGTCGCGTGCGGCGGGCGCAGAACTGCGGCAGTTCGAGCAGGCGGCGCAGGCGACCGCCACCAACGACACCTCCGGCTACGAAGCCATTCTCACCGAGGCGCAGCTCGATGCCTGGCTGCACCAGCTGATGGCGGCACCCTTGGTGAGCCTGGACACCGAGACCACCGGCCTCGACCAGATGACCGCCCAGCTGGTCGGCATCTCGTTCAGTATCGAAGCGCACCAGGCGGCCTACCTGCCGCTGGCGCACCATTACCCCGGTGCGCCCGACCAGATCGGGCGCACGCACGCGTTGCACAAGCTCAGGCACTGGCTGGAAAGCCCGGCGCACATGAAGCTGGGGCAGAACCTCAAATACGACCAGCACATCTTCGCCAACCACGGCATTGCGCTGCGCGGCATCGCCGAAGATACGCTGCTGCAATCCTACGTGCTCGAATCGCACAAGCCGCACGAGATGGGCAACCTCGCGCTGCGCCATCTCGGGCTGGAGACCATGAGCTATGCCGACGTGGTGGGCAAGGGCGCCAAGCAGATCGGCTTCGACCAGGTCGACATCGACACCGCCACGCGCTACTCGGCCGAGGATGCCGACATCACGCTGCAGCTGCATCAGACCCTGTCGCCGCAGCTGCAGGGGAAATTGGCCGAGGTGTACCGCGAGATCGAGCTGCCGGTGCGCGAAGTGCTGTTCAGGATGGAACGCAACGGCGTGCTGATCGATGGCGGCAAACTGGCACGACAGAGCCACGAGCTGGGCGAGAAGATGATGGTCATCGAAAAACAGGCGTTCGAGGCGGCGGGGCAGCCGTTCAACCTCAATTCGCCCAAGCAGCTCAGCGAGATTTTGTTCGACAAGCTCGGCCTGCCGGTGAAGAAGAAGACGCCGAGCGGCACGCCCTCCACCGACGAGGAAGTGCTGCAGGAACTGGCGCTGGATTACCCGCTGCCCAAACTGCTGCTCGATTACCGCGGTATGGCCAAGCTCAAGTCCACCTACACCGACAAGCTGCCGCAGATGGTCAACGCGTGCACCGGCCGCGTGCATACCAGCTACTCGCAGGCCGTGGCAGTGACGGGACGGCTGGCCTCGAGCGACCCCAACCTGCAGAACATCCCCATCCGCACACCCGAAGGCCGCCGCATCCGCGAGGCCTTCATCGCCCCGCCGGGCAGCCGCATCGTCTCCGCCGACTACTCGCAGATCGAGCTGCGCATCATGGCCCACCTGTCGGGCGACGAGGGCCTGCTCAAGGCCTTTGCCGCCGGCGAAGATATCCACCGTGCCACCGCCGCCGAGGTGTTCGGCGTCGCACTGGATGCGGTGAGCAGCGAACAGCGCCGCTACGCCAAGGTCATCAACTTCGGCCTCATCTACGGCATGTCCGCCTTCGGATTGGCCAGCCAGCTCAACATCGAGAACAGCGCCGCCAAGCAATACATCGACCTCTATTTCGCGCGCTATCCCGGCGTGAAGCGCTACATGGACGACACCCGCCTGCAGGCCAAGGCGCAGGGCTTCGTCGAGACGGTGTTCGGCCGCCGCCTGTGGCTGCCCGAGATCAACGGCGCCAACGCGATGCGTCGCCAGGCCGCCGAACGCGCCGCCATCAACGCGCCGATGCAGGGCACCGCCGCCGACCTGATCAAGCTGGCGATGATCGCGGTGCAGGACTGGCTGGAGAAAGAGAAATTAGAAACCAAGCTCATCATGCAGGTGCATGACGAGCTGGTGCTGGAAGTGGCGCAGGGGGAATTGGCGCTGGTGAAGGAGAAGGTGCGCGAGTTGATGTGCAATGTGGCGGAGTTGAAGGTGCCGTTGGAGGTGGGGTTGGGGGAGGGGGGGAATTGGGATGAGGCGCATTAGATAGATATTCATCCGTTCGTCCTGAGCTTGTCGAAGGGTGAACGGATTTAGCCGCATCTCTTAATTCAAACCCAACACCGTCGGGGGTTGCCCGACAGCAAGTTACTTTCTTTTGCTTCGCCAAAAAGAAAGTAACCAAAGAAAAGGCGACCCCGGTTTGCCGCCCTTCGGGTTCCCTCGATATTTCGCCAACAAGCGGGGCTGCGCAACTCGCCCTAGTGAGGCACACACCCCGTGCCTCACCGCGGAGCTCGGACAGTGCTCGCCTAAACCTCCGCTTGTTGGCGAAATGTCGAGGCGGCGCACAGGGGATGGAAAAGCTAAAATCAAACCGTATGGTGGGCAACAAGTTGCCCACCATAGTCGAAACAATTCGACTCCAGTACATTGGAGTTAGCCGTGATTTGAGAGATGCTCTAGATGGGGGGGGATGTGAGCAAACTGCTAATACTGATATCTGGTCTTCTCATTAGCTTCTTTGGATATGCTGGAACACAAACAAAAAGCAATTCCTACCAAGCTAAGCTTGATCAAATGGTGGCCAAGTATCGAGCTATCCCTGTTACAGAGGATGTGGCGCCATTAATCGCACTTGATCGCGAAATAGTTGAGCTGGTTAGAAATGCATCCTTTGATGAGGCAGTGACCGTTCAATTACGACCGGAATATTCCGAAATCGGCATAGAAGAGGGGGTTGGAGAACACATTCCCGTCTATCACTATGGGTTTTTATGGATTGAGGCGCACAAACGTAACCCGCACTCCGCATTTCGAGAAGACACTTTGTTTGCAGTAGCTATGCGAGACTCGGAACCAAATGATTCAAGTGTGGATTTGCAGCCACTTGAAGCTTATTTGAAAGAGTATCCCCAAGGATCACTCGCTTCGAGTGTGTACTTTGCGCTTGCCAATCACTATCGGGACTTGTATTTGGTGGTGCGCGGCCTTGCTAATAAAGGAAAAGGCCAAGGAGAGATGGCAGTTAATTGCTATCAACGTTTGATCTCAAAAAAACCGTATGAAGAGCAAATGCGAGAATCGAGAAGACTATCTATAGAAAATTACGAGAAGGCGCTGAAGTTATCTACTGGCTCCGCAGTTTGGAAAGAGGGAATAAGAACTGGGGTGCTGGAGGAAATGAAATCGGAGAATTTCCGATGGAATGGGTATGTAACAGGATGTGGCTTGGGAAACGACTGACAAGGTAGAGTAAGGGACACAAAGTGCCTACGCTGTGGTTTTAGGTTTTGAATTTCCCTTCCCCTGAGCGCCGCCTCGACATTTCGCCAACAAGCGGAGGTTTAGGCGAGCACTGTCCGAGCTCCGCGGTGAGGCACGGGGTGTGTGCCTCACTAGGGCGAGTTGCGCAGCCCCGCTTGTTGGCGAAATATCGAGGGAACCCGAAGGGCGGCAAACCGGGGTCGCCTTTTCTTTGGTTACTTTCTTTTTGGCGAAGCAAAAGAAAGTGACTTGCTGTCGGGCAACCCCCGACGGTTTAGGATGGCGCGTGCCGGAGTCGAATTATTCTGAAAGAAATCAAAGTCTGGTAGCCTCGGCAGGCGTGCACGTTCTGCCACCTCGCATGCAAGAAGTGCCCGGAGAGCACAGCAGTCATTCGTTACGGAGAATCACCATGAGCGATGCAATCGAAAACCTGAATTTGGCCATGCAACGTGCAATGGCAGGCCGTCCGAAGGTCGGTGGCTTTCCGTATTTCGCCGAAACGTTGCGTCGGGCTGGCGTAACGCGCAATTTCTGGTCCTTGCCATCTTGTCAAAGCCTGTACCTGACTCAGCAAGGCCCGGTGGTCATGCAGGGAACACCTCTTGTCTCGGGCATGGCAGATGTGCCGCCATTTGATCGCAATGCCCTTATCACCGCGCTACGGGCCGATCAAGCCGGGGCGAGCACGTTTCCGGAGTTTCTGATGGCGGCTTGGAAGGCGGGCGTCGTGAGCTACGACGTGGATTTTGCAGCGCGAACCTGTACCTACCATGGCGCGAGTGGGGAAAAGTACGTTGAAGCATATCCCGCCGCAGATGTGTAGCTCCATCCTGCAACCGCTTCTGACCAGCGCAATGCGCAATGACTAACGGGTATTGCGCCGGATGAAATGCTCATGGTGCAATGCGCTGCGCTTATTGCACCCTACGTGATGAATCAGGATGAATCCGCAAGACCTCGAAAAACTTCTCACCCGCACCATGCCCTACGGCAAATACAAAGGCCGTACCATCGCCGACCTGCCGGGGCATTACCTCAACTGGTTCGCGCGCGAGGGGTTTCCGCCGGGCGAGATCGGCCGGTTGTTGCAGCTGATGCAGGAGATCGATCACAACGGCTTGTCGTCGCTGCTCGATCCTTTGCGCAAGGATGTTTCATAGCTGGCTCAGGTACAGTACTTCCACTTTCGCCCTCGCCCAGGGCGTGCGGCGCAGGAACTTCAGGCTGGATTTGACGCTGGGGTCATGTGTGAAGCAGCGGATCGGCACCGCCATACCCATCGCTTCCCACCCCATGTTTTCGGAGAGCTGCGTGACGATCATCTCAAGCGTGATGCCGTCGAGGCTGGGGCGCCTGGCTGGTTTATCATCGGTGTTCATATTTGAATTCTACAGGAGTGCTGATGCAGCCGTTCTGCTGGTGGGAAGACGACACGCTGGTGCTGAACATCCTCGGCCGCCCGCGCGCCAAAAAGACCAGGATCGGCAAGGTCATCGGCCATCAGCTGGAGGTGCATGTGGCCGAGCAGCCGGTGCGCGGACGCGCCACGGCGCATCTGGTGAGATTCCTGGCGGGGGAGTTCGATGTGGCTGAAAGCGCGATCACGGTGGTGTTCGGAGTTTACAACGTGAATAAGCAATTGCGCGTCAAAGCGCCGCAGCGTCTGCCGGCGGTGATCGCGAAACGGCTGGGTAAGGGGTGAAACGCCAGTGATTGGCGGGTGCAGGTCGTTACTGCGGAACTCCCGGCTTGCTGCAGCGCGCTTCCATGAAGGGGCCCTGATACTGGATCCAGGCTTCGCCGGGTGATATCTGCGCGCAGATGATGGTGCGGTCGTAGCGGTTGATCCACTTGTACCAGGGCGCGCCGCCGGCGAATGCACTCACGGCCGCCATGCCCAGTACCACGATCAGCGCGATTTTCTTTTTCATGCCGGTTTTTCCTTCGCTGTGTTTTTCCGCTTTGGCGATCAGCCGAAGAACTTCTTCAGTGCCGTGCCGAGCCAGCCGCCATCCACCTTGTTGCCGGCGCTTTCGAGCCCCAGCATCTTTTTGACGCTCTCCACGTAGTCGGCATCGTCGCCCTTGATGTGGTTGACCAGCCATATCTTCAGCATGGAGAGCAGTTCCGGCGCGACGTTTTCGCCGGCGTCGGCGCGCTTCTGGAATTCCGCGACACGCTTGGTGAAGATCTCGTGCACCCGCTTGTGCGCCTTGATGAACGGATAGCCGGCCTTTTCCTGCAGTTCCTCCTCGAAGGCGAAATGCGTCAGCGTGTAGTCGACCAGTTCGCTCAATACATGGTTGGTCGCGTTACGGTCGCCGCTGTCGTTGGCGGTATTCAGTTCGTTCAGGTAGTCGACGATGCGCTGATGCTGCGTGTCGATGACCTCTATCCCGGTTTCCAGGTCACTGGACCAGTGCAGGTATGCCATAATTCCTCCTAGTAAACGCCAATTGATATTGGTCTGATATCTGAAGCGGGGGCATTGTTTCTTACCCGCCGCTTCCGAGTCAATCGAAAAAGTTTGAAAGACCCTGCCGGCTTCGATGCATGAGCGCTTCCTTACACGCAAAACCCCGCAGTCTGTTGCGCCGCTATCTGGCGGCGGGGTATGCCGTGTTCATCGTGTATGCCAGCCTGTCGCCTTTCGTGGGCTGGCAGGAACAGGGGCTGGAGTTCTGGGCGGTGCTGGTCTCGCCGCTGGGGCTGACCTATTCGACGTTCGACGCATTGAGCAATCTGCTGGCCTATTTCCCCTTCGGACTGCTGCTGGCGCTCACCTACCGCGCGAATTTCGGCAGGAAACCCAGCGTGTTGTGGGCGACGCTGACGGCGCTGGCGCTGTCCGTGGCGATGGAGTACCTGCAGATGTATCTGCCGATGCGCACCAGTTCGAATGCGGACATCCTGGCCAACGGCATCGGCGCGCTGGGCGGTGCGCTGCTGGCGGTGTCGGTCGTGCAGCGCGCCTGGTTCGTGCGCGTGACACAATGGCGCATCGGGCTGTTCCGGCAGGGGCCGGGAGTGGACTTCGGCCTGGCGCTGGCGACGCTGTGGATGTTCGCGCAGATCAATCCGTCGTTGCCGATGCTGGGGAATGTGTTCATCACCGAGCCGGCTTACCGCATGTTCGCCGCTGTGCCGGAAGAGCCGTTCAACCTGTGGGAGAGCCTGGCGGTCGCCTTGAACCTGCTGATGCTGGGCGCATTGCTGCTGACGTTGCTGCGCGAACGCCGCCATGTGGTGGTCGGGCTGGCGCTGGTGCTGGGCGTGGTGGCGCTGGCCAAGTTCATCGCGGCGGCACTGCTGTTGAAATCCTGGGCGCTGCTGTTATGGTTGAATGGCGAGGCGATGCTGGGCATCGTGGTCGGTGTGCTGCTGATCGCCGGCGCCGCCTGGCTGCCCCGGTCGCGGCTGGTCTGGGCGGCAGCGCTGGGTGCGCTGAGCTATGTGGTACTGGCGAACTGGGTGCTGGACAGTGGCACCCCCTCCGCCGCAATGCGCCTGTACCAGTGGCGCTATGGCCATTTGCGCAATTACAACGGACTGTCGCACACCGTATCGCTGGTCTTTCCGCTGCTGCTGGCGGGATATCTGTGGTGGGCGCGAACATCGTATCAACATAAGGATGGCAAATGAGTCACTACGACAGGCATGTGTTCTTCTGCGTTAACCAGCGTGCGGCAGGCGAGGATTGCTGCAACAACTTCGGTGCGCAAGCGGCGCGCGATTATGTCAAGGACAAGGTCAAGCAGCTGGGTATTTCCGGCGCGCAGAACAACCTGCGCATCAATTCTGCCGGCTGTCTGGGGCGTTGCGAGCTGGGGCCGGTGCTGGTGGTCTATCCCGAGGCGGTCTGGTACACCTATGTCGACCACAGCGATCTCGACGAGATCATCGAAGAGCACCTGAAGCATGGCCGCATCGTCGATCGGCTGAAGATCTGATGGCGATCACACTGGAAAAATTTTCCACCACCGGCACTGCGGGGCTGCTCGAAGGGGTCGTGCACATGCCGGAAGAGATCACCTGCGGCATCGCCGTGGTGGCACATCCGCTGCCGACCATGGGCGGTACGATGGAGAACAAGGTCGCGGTGACGCTGGCCAAGACCTTTGCCGAGCTGGGCTGCGTCGCGCTGCGCTTCAATTTTCGCGGCGTGGGCATGAGCGAGGGCGAGTTCACCGGCGGCGACGGCGAAGAACAGGACATGATTGCGATCGTGCGTTTTGCGCAGGAACAATTCGGCGAGGAGCTGCCGCTGATCCTTTCCGGTTTCTCGTTCGGGGGCTATGTTGCCGCGCGTGCCGCGCAGCAGGTGCGCCCGCAGCACCTGATCCTGGCGGCGCCGGCCGTGGGCCGCTTTGCCATGCCGGCCGTCGCCCCCGATACGCTGGTCGTCCACGGCGAGCATGACGATGTCGTGCCGCTGGCCGATGCGCTGGAATGGGCGCGTCCGCAACATCTGCCCATCGTGGTGTTGCCGCAGGCGGAGCATTTCTTCCACGGGCGGCTGACGCAGTTGCGCGATATCGTGAAGCGTCATTTCAACGGGGTGGAACTGTGAAGCAAAAAAACAAGAGCAATCAGCCACAGGGAGCGCGGAGAACGCAGGGCGGGATTTTCTCTGTGGGCTCTGTGTTTTCCGTGGCTAAAAAGGTTTAGCAGAATGAATGCAGTGATCAAAGCTATCGGGCTGCAAAAATCCTACGGCGGCCAGCGCGTGGTGGATGGCCTCGACCTGTCCATCCGCAAAGGCGAATGCTTCGGCCTGCTCGGCCCCAATGGCGCGGGCAAGACCACGACCTTGCGCATGCTGCTCGGGCTGATCGAACCGGATGCCGGAACCGCCTTGCTGCTCGACCTGCCTGTGCCGCAGGCGGCGCGCGAAGCGCGCATCCGTGTCGGCGTGGTGCCGCAGATGGACAACCTCGACCCCGATTTCACCGTGGCCGAGAACCTGCTGGTGTACGGGCGCTACTTCGGACTGCACGACCGCGAGATCGAGGCGCGCATTCCGTCGTTGCTGGAGTTCGCCAGCCTTACCAGCAAGCGCGATGCCAAGGTGCCGACGCTATCCGGCGGCATGAAGCGCCGCCTCACGCTGGCGCGCGCGCTGGTCAACGATCCCGATGTGATCTTCCTCGACGAGCCGACCACGGGGCTGGACCCGCAGGCGCGCCACCTGATCTGGCAGCGCTTGCGCGAACTCACGCAGCAGGGCAAGACGCTGCTGCTCACCACGCATTTCATGGACGAGGCGGAGCGCCTGTGCCACCGCCTTGCCGTGATGGACAACGGCAGGCTCATCAGCGAAGGCTCGCCGCGCCAGCTGATCGACAGCAACATCGAACCGCAGGTGGTGGAAGTGTTCGGCGAGACCTCCGCGCAATGGGCGGGCGAGCATGCCGCAAATTATGCGCAGCGCTTCGAGGTCAGCGGCGAATCGGTGTTCTGCTATGTGAGGGACGCGCAGCCGCTGGTGGAACATCTGCAGGCACAAAGCGCACTGCGCTACCTGCACCGGCCGGCGAACCTGGAAGACGTGTTCCTGAAGCTGACCGGCAGGGAGATGCGCGAATGAACCTGATTTTCCGCATGCTCTATGTGCTCGTCCGCTCGCTGTTCTGCGAACGGATGCGGGGCGGCAATTTTGCAAGCGAGTTCGCCTTGAGCGTGCTGCCCAACGACATCGACATCAACCTGCACATGAACAACGGCCGTTACCTGACCATCTGCGACCTCAACCGCGTGGACATCTTCGCGCGCAGCGGTTTGCTGAAGGCCATGTTCAGGCGCAACTGGATCCCGGTCATCGCCGAGCACACCATGAGCTACAAGAAGCCGCTGGGTCTTTTTGCGCGCTACCGGGTGAGGACGGAAGTGACGCACTGGGACGAGAAGTATTTCTATATGAAGCATGTTTTCAGCAAGGGTGAGCGCATCATGGCGGAAGGAACGTCGAAGGGCTGTGTCTATGCGCGGGGTGTCGGCGTGGTCAAGCCGGTCGATGCCTTTGCTGCAGTGGAAATGGACAATTCGAAATGAGCGAACGGGATTTTGCATTGCCGCGGCTGAGTCTGCGCTTCTACCCGATCTGGCGCAGGCACTGGCTGGTGTGGAAGAAGATCGCGGCGCCGTCCATCCTCGGCCATCTGGCCGATCCGGTGATTTACATGCTGGGCCTGGGCTACGGCCTCGGCAGCCTGCTGCCGACCATGGGCGGCATGTCGTACATGGCCTTCCTGGCTGCCGGCACGGTGTGCTACAGCACCATGAACAGCGCGAGCTTCGAAGCGCTGTATTCCGGCTTTGCGCGCATGCACGAACAGCGGACCTGGGAGGCCATCCTGAACACGCCAGTCGCGCTGGATGACGTGGTGCTGTCCGAGATCCTGTGGGCTGCCACCAAGAGCCTGATGTCGGGGGCTGCCGTGCTGGCGGTGATCTGGATACTGGGGCTGTCGCACGCCCTGATGTCGCTGTGGATGATCCCGCTGGCGCTGCTGATCGGGCTGACCTTTGCCGCCATCGGCCTGATCATGACCGCGCTGGCGCCGGCCTACGATTTCTTCATGTACTACTTCACGCTGGTGATCACGCCGATGATGCTACTATGCGGCGTGTTTTTTCCGGTCACCCAGCTGCCGCCCAGCATGCAGATGATCGCGAGCGTGTTGCCGCTGACGCATGCGATCGACCTGGCAAGGCCGCTGATGAACGGCAACCTGCCGCCGCAGGCGTTGCTGCATGTTGCGGTGCTGCTGGCCTATGCGTTGTGCGGTTTCTATGTTTCTCTGGTGTTGTTCCGTCGTCGCTTGTCGAGGTGATCCATGTTGTGGCTGAAAGCTTTTCATATCTTCTTCGTGGTCAGCTGGTTCGCCGGCCTGTTCTACCTGCCGCGCATTTTCGTCAATCATGCGATGGCGGAAGAGGCGGCGGTGAAAGAGCGCCTCAAGCTGATGGAGCGCAAGCTGTACAAGTTCGTCACGCCGATCGGCGTACTTGCTGTGGCCACCGGCCTGTGGCTATGGCTGGGCCATCGCGACATCTTCAACGGCGGCTGGATACATGCCAAGGTCGCCCTGGTGGCCGGACTGGTCGCGTATCATTTTTATTGCGGCCACCTGGTCAAGGTGTTCGCTGCCGAGCGCAACACCCGCAGCCATGTCTGGTTCCGCTTCTTCAATGAAGTGCCGGTACTGGTACTCCTTGCCGTAGTCATCCTCGTCGTCGTGAAACCTTTTTAAGATGCCAGATTTTTTCGCCACCTGTCCGCGCGGACTGGAAAAACTTCTCACCGATGAGCTCGCCGGTTTCGGCGCCACGGATGTGCGCCCGACCGAAGGCGGTGTCGCCTTTGCCGGCGACTGGCCGCTGTGCTATCGCGCCAATCTGCAGAGCCGGCTCGCTTCGCGCATCCTGTGGCGCGTCAAGGACGCCACGCCGTTCCGCAACGAACAGGATGTGTACAAGGTCGTTTACGATCTGCCGTGGGTGCGCTGGTTCGACGTGAGCTGCACCATCCTGGTGAAGGTTACGGCGATCAAGTGTCCGCTGAAGAGCCTGGAGTTCATCACGCTGAAGATCAAGGATGCGGTGTGCGACAAGTTCCGCGCCGAGAAGGATGCGCGTCCGAGCGTGGCCAAGCTCGATCCGGACATGCGCATCCATGCCTTCTTCGAGGGCGAGAAGTTCACCATGTACCTAGATACCTCGGGCGATGCGCTGTACAAGCGCGGCGTGCGCCTGCATACCAACATCGCACCGCTGCGCGAGAATCTGGCCGCCGGCATCCTCAAGCTGACCGGCTGGAAGCCCGGCATCCCGCTGTTCGACCCGATGTGCGGCAGCGGAACCTTCCTCATCGAGGCGGCGCAGATGTCGCTCAACATCCAGCCCGGCGTCGCGCGCCATTTCGCTTTCGAGAAACTGAAAAACTTCGATGCGAAGAGCTGGAACGCCATGCGCGAAGCGGCCATCGCCGCACAACTGCCGGTGAGCGAACTGCCGATCTACGGCAGCGACCTGTATGGCGACGCGCTCAAGGCGGCGCACCAGAACCTGGAAGAGGCGGGCATACGCGAGACGGTGGACCTGAAACAGTGCAATGCGCTGGAAGCCTCGCCGCCGGAAAAGACAGGCATTCTCGTGGCGAACCTGCCCTATGGCGAACGCATGGGCGACGAGGACGAACTGGCAGCGCTGTATCCCAAACTGGGCGACGTGCTGAAGCAGAGATTCGGCGGCTGGAACGCCTACCTGTTCACGGCCGACCTGCGCATCGCCAAGCTGATGCGGCTGACCCCCTCCAGGCGCACGCCGCTTTTCAACGGCGCGATCGAATGCCGCCTGTTCGAGTACAAGATCGTGGCAGGGAGCAACCGGCCAAAATGATAGAACTCTCGCTTGAACTCAAACTCGATGCGTTCCTGGTCAACAGCATGGGGAAGTCTGAAGACCTGTCGAGCCAGATGTCTGCCCGGGCGCTGAGATTCTCGTGCGAGAAGGTCGTGTCGGCGCGGCAACTGAGGGAAAACAAGCCGAGTGCCGATTTCGAGTTCCTGGGCTCTGCGGGCAAGCGCGAGTCGCAGGTCGAGTCGGACCAGGAGTTCGACGAGAAATTCTTCCATTACCTTGCCACGCACACGACGGTCGATACTTCAAGGGTCAATATCGCTGCCGGCGATTCCGGCTATGTCCCGGTGCCCAAAGCAACGAGCAGCGGAGAGATCGGCCGGATGTACATCCCCAGGCTGCAGAACCAGAGCAGCATTGGCCTTGAACTGGTCTTCAGGCAGGATGAGTTCGATGCGGCATGGGAACTGGTGACGCATCAGAAGGTTCGCAAGGCCGTTGCTACCCTGGTGTGCTTCAAATTATCGCAGGGTGCGCCTGCCGGGCAAGGCGAATACCTGTTCGTCGCCGGCGTCCTGTCCTGTTCGCTGCAATTCGCGCCGGGCGACTAGTTCGATCCGCAGCTTTCCGCGGCTGCAAGGTCGCGTGGCGGGAGGCGTCGCAAGCCGAAACGACCTGGACGCCATCCCGGGCGATGGCGGTCGATCTACTTGTTGGCCAGGCTCTGCTCGAATTTCACCAGTTCGGTGATCTGTGCCTTCTTGACGCCGCTCAGGTCGTTCGCCGGCATGGGCATGCTGCCCCAGTTGCCGGAACCGCCTTTGGATACCTTCATCACCAGTCCCTCGATCAGCGGATATTCCTTGCCTTTATAGGTAAAGGTTTTCACGCCCTTGCCGGTATACCGGTTGGCCACATCGCGCCAGGCCGGACCAACAACCTTGTGGTCGATCGCATGGCATGCAACGCAATTCAATTCCTTTGCCAGCGGTGGCATGTCGACGGCCAGGGTGTTGCCGGCGATCATCAGGCCCGCTGTTGCAGCTATGCTTCCAATGACAGATTTCATGCTTCCTCCGTGTGGTTGAGAACGAGCGGACCTGCTTCAGATGGGCGAAGAACGGGTCCTTGTGTTGCCTTGAAGGCCCGGCAGAGTTTTTGCGCCGGCAAGCAAGCAACGTTTGTCGGCAAGGTCTGTTGACAGCGCATGCCGATTTCTGTGCTCCGGCAGCAAATATCGCCACGTCTTGACGGTGATTTGACACTGCCTGGCTGCGATGCGGCATACCTCTACGCCGATGTAGCCTTGCCCATGCTTTGCTGATAGATTTTGCATTCGCAGATCCGGAAGAAATCCGATGGCATTGATCACCTGCAGGAAGTGCAAAAGAATCGTCGCATCGAGCACCGAGCCTTGTCCGTACTGTGGCGAACCCAGTCCGGCAGACGCGGCTGCCGATCGCCAGCCGCGGGCGGCGCAGGCCAGGTATGCGGGGATGGCGCTCGCGCTGCTGGCCTTGCTGCTTATTCTGCTGTTGCAGTGGTATGCCGGCAGCGGCAAGCACGATGCAAGCCCGGCGGTCGTTGATCAGGCGGCGTCGGATATGACGAACTGCCTGACAGCCGAATGTCCGGCAGGCACGCGTGCGGTCACCTTCACGACGCGGCAGGAGCCGTTCTATTCCTGCAAGAGCGATGAGCTCTCGGACTACGCCAACTACGTGCTGGGCGTGATGATCGCCCATATGCTGCCCACCGGCGCTGCACCGGAGATCGGCAAGACCGGCGAACCCGTGGTCCAGGGCAGCGAGAAGCAGGCTTTGGACAGGCTCAGGGCGAAAGCCGGGGTCTCGACGTTCGAGGAAGCGATCGCAAAATGCTACAGGGGCGAACAGAACCAGAAGGTACAAGTGCTATACAGCCCCAAGGACAGCGACAGCATCTATGTGGCCGCTGAAGAGCATCCGGAGAATAAATTCTGGATGCCGAAAGCCCGGCTGCTGAGGAAAGCGCATTAGCCCGCGGCAGGTAACCCACCATGCCCCCACCTCCATTCCCAAGCTGCAAGACCCTGCGCCTGCTGATACACGGTCGCGTGCAGGGAGTGTATTTCCGCGACTCCATGCGGCGCGAGGCGCAATCTCTTTCCATCTCCGGCTGGGTGCGCAATCGCAGCGACGGAACGGTGGAAGCGGTGGTGCAAGGGCAGGCCGATGCGGTGGATGCCATCGTGCGCTGGGCGCAATGCGGGCCGCAACTGGCACAGGTGGCGCGGGTCGAGATGGAGCCGGCCTCGGGCAGCTATTCCGTTTTCGAGATTACCGATTGAGCATGAAGACGATACTCATCACCGGGGCGACCGATGGCATCGGCCTGGCGACCGCCAGGGAACTGGCGAGGCAGGGATGCGAACTGGTGCTGCACGGGCGCAGTGAAGAAAAGGCGAGGCGCGCTTGCGATGCGGTACGTGCCGTCGCGCCGGCTGCGGTCCTGCATAGCGCCAGCGCCGACCTGGCAGACCTTGCCGCAGTTGCCGGCATGGCCCGGGAATTGGCGGCGCGGTTGCCGCGACTGGATGTGCTGATCAACAATGCCGGTGTCTACATGACCGAACGCAGGATCTCGCACGACGGTTTCGAGATGACGCTGGCGGTGAATCATCTCGCCCACTTTCTGCTGACCGGGCGGCTGCTTGCCGTGCTGAAAAGATCGACGGCGCCGCGCGTGGTCACGGTCAGTTCCATGGTGCATGCCGGTGGGCGCATTCCGTTCGACGACATGGATTGCGAGCGCAATTTCAATGGCTATCAGGCCTATGCCAATTCCAAACTGGCCAATGTGCTGTTTGCGAACGAGCTGGCGCGACGCGAACCCTGGTTGACCTCCAACAGCCTGCATCCGGGAGTGATCGGCACCAAGTTGCTGCATGCCGCTTTTAGCATGCCGGGAGGGTCGGTGGCCGAGGGGGCGCGCACATCGGTCTATCTCGCCACCTCGCCCGAGGTGGCCAAACTGACGGGAAGATATTTCGACGTCTGTACCGAGACTGCTGCCGCTGCGCCGGCGCTCGATCGGCAGCTGGCACAGCGCCTGTGGACCTGGTCGGAGCGCGCGGTCGGCAGTTTTGCGGGACCGGCCGACTAGGCGGCTCACTCTTTCTTCAACAATTTCTTCAGTTCGGCGAACGGCTGGTGTGTCGCGGCGGCAGGGCCGCCGGCATCGCGCGTCCTCGCGGCTTCGTCCAGCATGCGCGAATGTTCGTTGTCGTGGCAATAGATGCACTGAAATTCCCAATTGCTCCCGTCCGCTGGATTGTTGTCGTGGTTGTGGTCCTTGTGATGGACGGTGAGTTCGCGCAGGCGTGCACCGGTGAACTCGCGGCCGCAGCGGCGGCATATCCAGGGAAACAGCTTGAGTGCGCGTTCGCGATAGCCGGCCTCGCGCAGTTCGCGCTGCTTGCGGGCTTCGGCAACGACACGGTCGAGCCGAGCATGATCGGGAGCGGTGTGTCTGGGCATGACAGACTTCCGGTGGCGGGTTGCCGCGATTATAGCGGGGCGCCGATCATGCGCCAGTCGCGCCGGGGCGGTCACCATTTGAGCAGCACTTTCCCCAGCCACAGGCCCAGCAGGCCGATGACCAGCATCGGCAGGTAGTGCCATTCGATGACGTGCACGATGGAGTCGTTCGCTTCATGCAGCCGTAGCCACAGGGCACCCACGCTGAAAGCGGAAAGCAGTGCGACGCTGCCCGCCAGCCGGTAGTGCGTACTGGCGTAGCGGCGCATCGAGTAGAACGTCCACGCCGCAGGCAGCAATGCCATCAGCGTGATGCCGGCGGTGCATTCGAAGCTGTGGATGGGCAACGGCGCAGGCGGGCTGTCGGCATGCCAGGCCAGCGCCATGACCAGCAGGAACAGCAGGAACGGCAGTATCGGTGCGAACGCCAGGTGGCGCTTCTGGTACAGGTCGGGAAAGGCCAGCAGGGCGGCACTCAGCGAGGTGACGATGAAGACGGCGAGCAGGGAAAGGATCTCGGCAGCGAACCAGATGTTGTGCAGCTTTTCCGCCAGGTCGGGCCGCACGCCGGAGAGTGCGAGCGACAGCGCGAGGTAGGCGGCGGCGGCGCCTATCCATTGCAGGCTCAGCCTGTAGGGATGCGGCGCAGGCTTCACCGTACCTGCTTGCTGTGCGAGATCCGCAACAAGGTCGTCGATATTGGCCATTATCTTTCCAGTCTCATTCTCAACACTTTGTAGGCGCGGTGCGCCGCGACCTTGACCGCCGATTCGGTCATGCCGGTCCTGGCGGCGACTTCCCTGGCAGTGTAACCATCGTGGTGCATCAATTGCAGGATGGTTGCCTGTTTCTCCGGCAGCCTGGCGACCTCGGCGCGGATGGATTCGTAGTCGAAACCGGGTTCGACGGCGTCATCCGGCAGTACTTCTTCCAGCTCGGACAGATCCTCGGCGTCGTGCAGCCGGTCGGCGTAATGCGCGCGCAGATGATCCTGCAGGCGGAATTTTGCGATGGCATACACCCAAGGCTTGTACGGCCGCTCGCCGTCGTAGGTATGGCGCGCCTTGTGCACGGAGATCAGGATCTCCTGCAGCACGTCGTCGACTTCGTTGCTCGAGTATAGACGCTTCAGCAGAAAGGGACGCAGCAGTCGTGCCGTCTCTTTCAGCAGCATGGCATAGGCTTGCGAGTCGCCGCCAAGGGACCGCTGCATCAAGGCAGCAAGGTTGTCGCCGCTATCCGTCACCTGATCGCCATTCGTTAAGTACACAGGCGAATAGTAACCCGCCATCGTCGACATGCGCAGTCTCCCTAGCGGCAGCGTTGTTCCAGCCATGCGTCCAGCGACCATTTGCCCGGCCCGTGCACCAGCAATGCGGCGAGCAGCAGTCCCCAGTAGAGGTGCTGGTTAAGTCCTGCCTCGCCCAGCTGGTCGTAGTACGAATAGGCGGCGACCGCATTCAGGATGGACAGTCCCAGTGCCGCAAAGCGCCCGAACAGACCGAGCGCAAGCAGCACGGGGAATGCCAGTTCGGCACCGGTGCCGAGACAGGCGGCGAAGTCCGGTGGCAACAGCGGCACCCGGTATTCTTCGCGGAACAGGTACAGCGTACTGTCCCAGTTCTGGATCTTGGTCAGGCCGGATCGGAAGAACGCGCTCGCCAGGAACAGGCGCAGGCTGGCATCCAGTACCGGGCTGGCCAGTGCCGGCAGACTGCTGGTGCGGTAATAGAGTTGCAAAGCGTTGTGCAGTGCATTCATCGCGATTCCTCCTGTGCCATGTCGAAGTCGGTCAACACGCCCAGTTCCAGCCAGCGATGCAGCGTGCTTGCCAGGTCGAAACCGGGGTGGGCGGACAAGGTCGTTTCGGTCGCCGTTTCCAACGTGCTGCCCTGCTGCAGTTGCTCCAGCCAGCAATGGCTGTCCGGCGCGATGTTGAAGATCGCACCATCCAGGCCGTTGCGGCATACCAGCAGGCTTGCACCGCCGCTGTCCAGATCTATGTCGAGCGCGGCGGGGGGGCCGTCCTGATGCGCCTGCCAGATCGCCATGATGGGGAACGCGGAAGCGAGCAGTGTGCAGCTGGGATGCAAGCGCCAGGTCAGGGCCGCATACGCTTCGGGTGCGATGCCAGCCAGGCGTGTGAGGTCAAACGGCGCCGTATCGGCGGCAAAATACGCACGGTGGTATGCCCACTCCAGTTTTGCCATGTCCGGCAGATAGGCGAGGCGACGTACGGGTTCGAAATGCGCCAGGAATTCCGCCATCCCGGCACCATAGCGATGCAGGTCGCCGCTGCGCGATGGATGCCGTTCGATGAAATGCCTGGCCAGCAGGCGGAAGAATTCTTCGCCGACCAGTTGCCGGATCACCGGGTAAGCACCGGCCAGGGCGTCGTGCAGGTTGCCGCGGTGGTTGTTGCGATACACTTCGATGCCGCGCTGATCCGGGTAGCGCGGGCAAACGATCTCTCCGGGTGCGAATCCAGTGCCGGTGCGGATGGCATCGGAGAAGCGTTCCAGCGTGTCGGTCCAGCCGCTCATGACCGGTCCATGCGCTGTTGCGCCTTGCGGGCTTCGGCCTGCAGCACATCCAGAGCGGGGATATCCACGTCCCACTCGATCAGCGTCGGCCTTCTGCCGATGTGACGCAGCGCCGTTTCGTACAGTTCCCAGGCGTCGTCGAATACCGGTGCGCTGTGCGTATCCACCAGGCAGCCGTCGATCAGGCTGGGGCCGGCCAGATGGTATTCGCCGACGGCCTCGGCAGGGATGCCGCGTATGAAGGCGTCCGCATCGACTCCCAGATTCACGGCATTGACGAACAGGTTGTTCACGTCGAACAGGATGCCGCAGCCGGTGCGCGCCACCAGCTCGGCCAGGAATTCCTCCTCGCGCATCTCGCTGCTGCGGAACGCCAGATAGAAGGAAAGGTTCTCGACCAGTATCCTGCGTCCCAGGGCATCCTGTACCTGTTGCACGCGAGCGGCGACATGCGCCAGCGCATGCTGCGTATACGGGAAAGGCAGCAGGTCGTTGATCACCTTTCCACCAACCGCATTCCAGCACAGGTGTTCGGAGATGCTGGCAGGATCGACTGCATCGCACAGCTGGCGCAGCTCGCGCAGATGCCGGGTGTCCAGCGGATCGGGCGAGGCTAGGCCCATGCCGACGCCGTGCAGGCTGACCGGGTAGTGTTGTGCCACTTGCAGCAGCGTGTGCAATGGCGCACCGCCGCCGAAAAAATTCTCGCTGTGAACCTCGACCCAGCCGAGGGCCGGGCGAAGTTCGAGTACTTCCCGGTAATGCGGCGCCCGCAAGCCGATGCCTGCGACATCGGGCAGCGCCGGGCTTGCGGGTGCGCTCATCATTTCATCATCATGCCGGCCGGCTCGGTCGTGCCATTGGCGATCTTGTCGCAGGTGCCTTTGGGAACGGCCACGAAATCCAGCGGATCATTGTTCCGGGTGGCTTGTCCGGCGCAGGCGTGCGCGCTCTTGTTGCTGGAGCAATCGTTCTTGCCGGCCTTGGCGATGCCGAAACATTTTTCCATTTTCATGTCTGCGGCAGCTGCATTGCCGGCAAGGCCGACGACCAACAGACTGCCGATTGCTGCGGAGAGGATGCCTTGAGTTGTCTTCATGATGATTCCCTTTATCAAGTTGAAAGTGATGGAGAGTGCGTCTCCATCGCTTGATTCGGGGAACGGACAGGAAAGGTTACATCGTCTCGAACAGAAAGTTTGGGG
Source organism: Sideroxyarcus emersonii (assembly GCF_021654335.1). NCBI lineage: Bacteria > Pseudomonadati > Pseudomonadota > Betaproteobacteria > Nitrosomonadales > Gallionellaceae > Sideroxyarcus > Sideroxyarcus emersonii. Next base: position 2,560,596 of record NZ_AP023423.1, on the reverse strand, counting down.
GCGCCGACTGCCGGCCGGAAGTTCGAGGGAGGCTACAGGATATCGGACAGCACCTTCAGCCCTGAAACGGCTGCTGCAGCGGGAGCGGACCTGACGACCTGTGCGCCGGAAAAGATGTGTCCGGCATAACCCCTGTCGCTGCCGAGTATGTGTGAGGTCAGCCAGCTGCGCAGGAATTGGACCATCTCGACCTCGGCCGACTTGTTCAGCGAGTGTCTTTCTATGCGGCCCATTTCGGCAAAGAAGCGCTGATGCTCGCGTTTATGCGCCTCCGCCTCCGGATAGCCGAACATCTTCATCAGCGCTTCCTCGAAGGTGAAGTGCATGCTGGCCAGCTGGTTCAGTTCAAGGATGGCATAGTGGGTGTTGGACCAGCCCTGATCGGAGCGGATGGACTCTTCGATGGCAGTGAAACTGCGCAGCAGCAGTTTGTGCTGGTCGTCTATCTCCTGTATCCCGATCGAGTACTCGTTTTTCCATTCCATGATGTGCGACTCCATGCTGATGGCGATCTGGTGGCGGAAGAATTGAAGGTTCCGGCAGATTGTACCGATGCGATAGCCGGCGAAGTCGTACATGAAATTAATTTAATAATAGTCGCAACGCCGACCCGGTTGCCGGCAACATGACTTGCCGGTGTAACCTTTTTCCTGTCTGATGCGAATCACGATGCGGCTGCGGTGGCTGCTGCTCTGCAGCGGACGGAATGTTTTTCGGCATGACGGATGAATCGTGGCAACCAGGGGAGCGAGCATGGATCGAGGCGACAGGGTGGGCAGTGTGCAGCGCAGGCGTTTGCTGCGAGGTGCGGCAGCAGGGCTGTTGGCGACTTTGCTGCCCGCAGCGAAGGCGATGGCGGCGATCTTCAGTCCACCGGCCAGATTGCCGGATACGCAATCGGTCTACCGGGTATCCGGCCATGTGTGGGTGAACGGCAACAGGGTGGATGCGCATACCCGCATCGGACCCAGCGACACCATCAAGACGGCGCCGGGCAGCGAGATCGTCTTTGTGGTCGGCGATCATGCGATGCTGTTGCGCGGGGGCAGCCATCTGGTGATTCAGCCCAGGGAGGGGAACGATGCGGGCTCGCTGTTGATCGGCAGTCTTCGGCTGCTGGCGGGCAAACTGCTGTCGGTGTCGCGCAACAAAGGCATGCGCATCGAAACGCCATCCGCGACCATCGGCATCCGCGGTACCGGGGTCTATCTGGAGGCGGGCCCGGAACGCACCTATTTCTGCGATTGCTATGGCGAAGTCGATGTCGTCGCCAACGGCGATGCGACCAGCAGGGAAACCGTGATCTCTGCGCATCACGACAAGCCGCTCTATATCTACGGCCAAGGGCAGCCGGGCCAGTGCATCCATGCGGCAGGCCGGCTGGCCAGGCCCAACCATACCGATGAAGAGCTGATGCTGGCAGAGGCGCTGGTCGGGCGCACGCCCCCTTTCGTGTCATGACCCTGCCGTGATCCCTGTCATTCTGGTTGTGCAGATTGTGTAACTATTTTCTGCCGGGAGCCGAACTTGGTGGCAGGTACCCCAATCCAATCGGTTGGGCACAATCCGGTCCGCAGGAGATAACATCATGTTACGCAGGGAATTTCTATCCGCCTTATCCGGCATTGCACTGTCCTATGCTGTGCGCGCCTCTGCCGGGACGAACAATATGCAAGTGACCATCATGCGCTTCTCCGACGCAGGCAAGCCGCTGGGGCGCGTCACCCTGGACAAAGTGAACAGGGATGCGGAATGGCGACAGCGCCTGTCGCCGCTGGCCTATGAAGTGACGCGCCAGCAGGGCACGGAACGCGCGTTCTCGCAGCCAGGCTATGACAGGCATGAACCCGGACTGTACCGTTGCGTGTGCTGCGACAATGCCTTGTTCGACGCCGGCACCAAGTACGATTCCGGCACCGGTTGGCCCAGCTTCTGGCAACCCATCGCACCGGAGAACGTACGCACCAGCGAAGACCGCCTGTTCGGCATGACACGCACCGAAGTGCGCTGTGCCTTGTGCGATGCACACCTCGGCCATGTGTTCGACGATGGCCCGAAGCCGACCGGACTGCGCTATTGCATGAATACAGTAGCGTTGCGTTTCGTGCCGCGACCAGACAAGGCATGAACGCCGTGTCGATCTTCCTGCTGGTCTACCTGGGTGGCGTGCTCACCATTCTCAGCCCCTGTGTGTTGCCGGTGCTGCCGTTCGTCTTTGCTCGTTCGGACGGGCCGTTCCGCCGTTCCGGCTTGCCGGTTTTGTTCGGCATGGCGGCGACCTTCGCGACACTGGCGAGCCTGGCTGCGATGGGCGGGGGATGGCTGGTCGAGGTGAACCAGTATGGCCGTTACGCGGCGATGTCGTTGCTGTTCGCGCTGGGGCTGGCGCTGATCTTCCCGGCGTGGTCGGAGCGCCTGATGCGTCCTTTCGTTGCACTGGGCGGGAGCCTGCAACGACATGCGGAGCGGCAGGGTAGCCTGCGTGGTTCAATGTTGCTGGGGGTCGCAGTGGGTTTCCTGTGGGCACCCTGTGCCGGTCCGATATTGGGGCTGGTACTCGCAGGCGCCGCACTGAATGGCGCGAATCTCTACAGTACGGCATTGTTGTTGACGTTTGCCGCTGGTGCCGCCACTTCGCTGACCCTGGCACTGCTGGCCGGCGGCAGGCTGATCGCCTGGATGAAGCTCAGCCTCGGCTTCGGGGAGTGGATGCGGCGAGCGCTTGGCGTGGCCGTGGTGGCGGGCATCGTCGTCATCGGACTGGGCTGGGATACGCGTTTCCTCGCGCGATCTTCCGTACCGGGTACCGCTGCCGCCGAGCAGCAATTGATCGAGCGGTTGGCACAACGGCCTGCTGCAGATCCTGCGACGTGGCGCATGGCTCCAGCGCTGGATGGCGCCACGCAGTGGCTCAACTCCCCGCCGCTGGACGGGCAGAGACTGCGCGGCAAGGTGGTGCTGGTCGATTTCTGGACATATTCCTGCATCAACTGTCTGCGCACCCTGCCTTACCTGAAGGCCTGGGATGAAAGGTATCGCGCGCAAGGGTTGGTCATCGTCGGTGTGCACGCGCCCGAATTCGCCTTCGAGAAGGATGCCGCTAATGTGACGCAGGCGCTACGCGAGCTGGGGATCCGTTATCCAGTGGCGATCGATAATCAATATGCGATCTGGAATGCCTTTCACAACGAATACTGGCCGGCGCATTACCTGATCGATGCCCAGGGGCGCATCCGCCATGAGCATTTCGGCGAAGGTGCATACGGCGAGACCGAACAGATGATCCAGAGCTTGCTCAAGGAAGCTCGACAGGATCTGGCACCCAACCATGGGCTAGTGCAGGTGCAAGGCAGCGGTGCGACTGCGGCAGCAGATAGCGCGGAACGATCGCCGGAAACCTATCTGGGCTATGCGCGGCAGGAGAATTTTTCTTCGCGCGAAGCGATGCGCAACGATGTCGCGGCACATTACAGCGTGCCGCACAGGCTCAGGCCCGATCAATGGGCGCTGAGCGGCACCTGGCGGGTAGGCAGGGAAGCGGCCGTGCTGGGGGCGTCCGGCGGGGTGATCGAATACCACTTCCGGGGGCGCGACCTGCATCTGGTGCTGGGCTCGCATGACGGCAAGCCGGTGCGCTTCAGGGTGCTGATCGACGGGGTGGCGCCGGGCAAGGACCACGGCGCCGATGTGGATACGGCAGGATACGGCGTCATCCGCGAGCAGCGCCTGTATCAACTGATCCGGCAAAGCGGGGGGGCGCAGGCACGGGTCTTCCGCATTGAATTCCTCGATGAAGGGGCGGAGGCATACGCTTTCACCTTCGGCTGACCATGAGGAGGTTTCCCATGTTTGCATTCCACGCTGTGTCCAGACATATTCTTGGGGCCATGGTGCTGCTGCTCAGCCTGTGTCCGTTGCCCTTGCTGGCGTCGGCGGCCGAGCAGTCGGCGGTGTTCGCTGGCGGCTGTTTCTGGGGGGTGGATGCGGTGTTCAGGCATGTCAGGGGCGTGGCCGCTGTCGTCTCCGGCTATGCCGGCGGCAACGCCGCCACGGCACATTATGAGCAGGTGAGCAGGGGCGATACCGCGCATGCCGAAGCGGTGCAGGTGACTTTTGATCCGGCGCAGGTATCCTATCGGCAGTTGCTGCGGATATTCTTCAGCGTGGCCCATGACCCTACCCAACTCGATCGCCAGGGTCCCGATGTCGGCAGCCAATATCGGTCGGCCATTTTTTATACCGACGACGGGCAACGGCAAATCGCGCAGGAGTACATCAGGCAACTGACCGCGGCAGGCACCTACGCCGCACCCATCGTCACCCAGGTGGTGCCGTTGCCAAGTTTCTATCCGGCGGAGGAGCATCACCAGAACTATCTGGCGCTGCACCCCTATCAGCCCTACATCGTGTTCAACGACATGCCCAAGCTGTACGAATTGCGCAAACGGTTTCCGGAGATGTACCGCGAGTGACGCGGACGGGTGCAGGGAAGGGGCGGCGGGGGCCAGTCTCCCGCTTCAGGTCATACGCAGGTTTTCCGTGCCGCTGAGCACGTTCCGGTCCTTGGAAGCCTGGCCTTCCAGCTTGATCTTCAGGCGCAGGTCGTTGACGGAGTCGGCGTTCTTGAGCGCTTCCTCGTAACTGATCGCCCCGCTCTCGTGCAGGTCGAACAAGGCCTGGTCGAAGGTCTGCATGCCGAGCTCGCGCGACCTGGACATGACTTCCTTGATCTCATGCACGTGGCCTTTGAAGATCAGGTCGGAGATCAGCGGCGAATTGAGCAGGATTTCGAAGGCGGCAGCGCGGCCCTTGCCGTCGCGCCTGGGGATCAGGCGCTGCGAGATGAGCGCCTTGATGTTGAGCGACAGGTCCATCAGCAACTGCTCGCGCCGGTCTTCGGGGAAGAAGTTGATGATGCGGTCGAGCGCCTGGTTGGCGCTGTTGGCGTGCAGCGTGGCCAGACACAGGTGGCCGGTTTCAGAGAAGGCGACGGCATATTCCATCGTCTCGCGGTCGCGGATCTCGCCGATCAGGATGACGTCGGGCGCCTGCCGCAGTGTGTTCTTCAGTGCGATCTGCCAATTGTCGGTATCCACGCCCACTTCGCGGTGGGTGATGATGCACTTGTCGTGGTCGTGCACGAACTCCACCGGGTCCTCGATGGTGATGATGTGGCCGTAACTGTTGTGGTTGCGGTGCCCCAGCATCGCGGCCAGCGAAGTGGACTTGCCCGAACCGGTGCCGCCGACCAGGATCACCAGGCCGCGCTTGGTCATCACGACATCCTTCAGCACGTTGGGCAAGCCGAGTTCGTCGAAGGTGGGGATCTTGGTGGTGATGGTGCGCAGCACCATGCCGACGCGTTGCTGCTGCATGAACACGTTGACGCGGAAGCGCCCGATTCCGGGCGGGCTGATGGCAAAGTTGCATTCGTGCGTGGATTCGAACTCCGCCGCCTGGCGGTCGTTCATGATGCTGCGCGCCAGTTCCTGCGTGTGCTGAGATGTCAGCGCCTGGCTGGACACCGGCGTCATCCTGCCGTCAATCTTGAATGCGGGCGGGAAGCCAGAGGTGATGAACAGGTCGGATGCCTTCTGCGAGATCATCCCGCGCAGCAGGTTGTGCACCAGTTCGGTGGCCTGGTCTCTTTCCATAGGGTACCTCTATCGATTCGTCTGTCGGGCCGCTTAGCCCGGGAAAAGATCCTTGTTCACCGCCTTGCCGCGGGCTTCGGCGGAAGACACGATGTTGCGCTTGACCAGGTCGGACAGGCATTGGTCCAGCGTCTGCATGCCGATGTTGCCGCCGGTCTGGATGGCGGAATACATCTGCGGCACCTTGGCTTCGCGGATCAGGTTGCGGATGGCCGGGGTGCAGATCATGATCTCGTGCGCCGCAGCGCGGCCGGAACCGTCCTTGGTCTTGAGCAGCGTCTGCGAGATCACCGCGCGCAGCGATTCGGACAGCATTGCGCGCACCATCTCCTTCTCGTCGGCCGGGAACACGTCGATGATACGGTCGATGGTCTTGGCTGCAGAACTGGTGTGCAAGGTGCCGAACACCAGGTGGCCGGTTTCGGCCGCCGTCATGGCCAGGCGGATGGTCTCGAGGTCGCGCATCTCGCCGACGAGGATCACGTCCGGGTCTTCGCGCAGTGCCGAACGCAGCGCGTTGTTGAACGACAGCGTATGCGGGCCGACCTCACGCTGGTTGACCAGGCTCTTCTTCGATTCGTGCACGAACTCGATCGGGTCTTCCACGGTCAGGATGTGGCCCATCTCGTTCTCGTTGATGTGGTTCACCATCGCCGCCAGCGTGGTGGATTTGCCTGAGCCGGTCGGGCCGGTCACCAGCACCATGCCGCGCGGGAACTCCGAGATGTCCTTGAAGATGGCCGGCGCCTTCAGGTCTTCCAGCGTCAGGATCTTGGAAGGAATGGTCCGCATGACGGCGCCGGCGCCGCGGTTCTGGATGAAGGCATTGACGCGGAAGCGCGCCAGGTTAGGTACTTCGAACGAGAAGTCGACTTCCTTATTCTCTTCGTAATGCTTGCGCTGCCCGTCGTTCATGATGTCGTACACCATGGCGTGGACTTCCTTGTGATCCATCGGGGGCAGGTTGATGCGGCGCATGTCGCCGTGTACGCGGATCATCGGTGGCAGGCCGGCGGAGAGGTGCAAGTCGGAAGCTTTGTTCTTCACGCCGAAGGCGAGCAGTTCGGTGATATCCATATATAATCCTGAGCGTTGAAAACCGAGCTTAATGGCGAATGACCGGGTGATTATGACTGCAATCCTCTCCAACTTGCAAGCGACCCGCGCCGCCGTTTCGCGCGCTGTGGAATCGGCAGGCAGGCAGGTTGCGGATGTGCATCTGCTAGCCGTGAGCAAGACCTTTCCGGCGGAAGCGGTACGCGAGGCATATCGCGCAGGGCAGATCGCTTTCGGCGAGAATTATCTGCAGGAAGCGCTGGAGAAGATCGAGGCGCTGCGCGACCTGCCGCTGGAGTGGCACTTCATCGGCCCCATCCAGAGCAACAAGACGCGCGCGATCGCCGAGAATTTTGCCTGGGTGCACAGCGTGGACAGGCTGAAGATTGCCGAACGCCTGTCGGCACAGCGCCCCGCGCACATGCCGCCGCTGAATGTGTGCCTGCAGGTGAACGTGAGCGGCGAGGCGACCAAGAGCGGTGTCGCACCGGCAGAGGTGGAGCAACTCGCGCGCGAGGTGGCGCGGCTGCCGCATCTCAAGTTGCGCGGCCTGATGTCGATACCATCACCAGCCCCCGGGGAAATGCAGCAGCGCAGGCCGTTCGCGCAGATGCGCGAGCTGCTTGAGCGACTCAAGTCGCAGGGGGTAGCGGTGGACACCTTGTCGATGGGCATGTCGCAGGATTTTCCGGCGGCGATACAGGAAGGGGCGACCATCGTGCGCATCGGTTCGGCAATATTCGGTCACAGAACATAGGAAAAGCAAATGAAAATCACATTCATCGGCGGTGGCAACATGGCGAAAGCGTTGATTGGCGGCCTGATCAAGCGCGGATACTCGCCGTCCAAGATGCACGTTGTGGAAGTCAGCAAGGAAAAGAGTGCGGAGCTGCACAACGAATTCGGGGTCAGGGCGACGCCGGAACTGGCTGTGGCGGTGGCACATGCGGAAGTGCTGATTCTCGCCATCAAGCCGCAACAGCTGCAGGAGGTTGCGCTGCAGCTTGCACCGATCCTGGCCGGACAGCTCGTCATTTCCATCGCAGCCGGTATCCGGACGCAGGACATGGCGCGCTGGCTGGGAACGCACAACATCGTGCGCTGCATGCCGAACACGCCCGCGCTCATACGCAGCGGCGTTACCGCACTGTATGCCATGCCCGCTGTCGTGCCGGAGCAATGCCATCGCGCCGAATCCATCCTCTCGGCGGTGGGCAGCACCTTGTGGGTCGACGACGAAGAGATGCTGGACGCGGTGACGGCGATCTCCGGCAGCGGGCCGGCCTACGTGTTCTATTTCATCGAGGCGATGCAGCAGGCTGCCTATGAACTGGGGCTGGACGAGGCGCAGGCACGGCAGCTGGTGCTGGATACCTTCCTCGGTGCCAGCAAGCTGGCCGAGAGCAGCCAGGAAGATGTCGCGCTCTTGCGCGGCCGCGTGACCTCCAAGAAAGGGACGACCGAGAAGGCGCTGCTCAGCATGGAGGCGAGCCAGGTGAAGCAGGGCATCGTCGCCGCAATCCATGCGGCGGCAGCACGTTCCAGGGAGCTGGGCGACGAACTCGGGAAGGATGCCTGATGCTGGGTGAGACACTGTCGTTTCTGCTGGATGCGCTGGTGCAACCGTTTGCCGCCATCCTGCTGTTCCGTTTTCACGCCGTCTGGTTGCGGGCGCCAATGCGCAATCCGATCGGCGAGTTCCTGATGGCCCTCACCGACTTCGCCGTGCTGCGCCTGCGCCGTTTCGTCCCGGCGGCCTGGAAGCTGGACACTGCCACGCTGCTGCTGGCGTTCGCGGTCGAATTCATCTATCTCGGCGCCTACCTGTGGGTGCAAGGCTATGCGTTTGATTCCTTCCCGCTGGCCGGCTTGCTGGCATGGACGGCCGTCAAGCTGCTGAAGATCAGCATCTATCTGCTCATCGTTACGTTACTCGCCGAAGCCATCCTGTCCTGGGTCAACCCGCACACGCCGCTGGCGCCCATGCTGTTCGCAGTGAACCGGCCGTTCCTGCAGCCGCTGCGCAGCCGCATCCCGCCGGTGGGCAACGTCGACCTCTCGGTGCTGGTGCTGTTCCTCATCTGCCAGTTCATCCTGATCGTGCCGGTCGGCGGTCTCGAACAGGCCGTGATGAGACTGTTGTGAGCGGGTGGTATCGCCGCAACGGCGGCGTACTCACCCTGACTTTGCACATCCAGCCTGGCGCAAAGCGTACCGATGTGGCGGGGTTGCACGGTGAAGCGCTGAAGATACGCCTTGCCGCACCGCCCATCGAGGGCCGGGCCAACGAGGCACTGCTGAAATTCATTGCCGAATCTTTCGGCGTGCCGCTGCGCCAGGTCGAACTCAAGCAAGGCGGCCAGTCGCGCCATAAAGTGGTGGCAATCACCGGCAGCACGGTCGAACCGGAGAGCCTGCTGGGCTGATCCCGTTGCGCGATTTGCAGGGGGCTGGCCTGTTCGGCAACCCGAGCGCCGTGCATCGAAAGGGGGTGTTTGGCGTTGTCCCTCTTGCCAACCGGCAAAATATACTCAACAATCCGCTCCGGTACTTCAACCGCAACCAAGGAGCATATACGCATGAACCGTAAAGAACTGATTGACGCACTGGCAACCAAGACTGGCAGCAGCAAGGCTGATGCCGACCGTAACATTGCAGCGCTTATCGATATCGTGACCGCTACCCTGAAGAAGGGCGACAACGTCGCTCTGGTTGGTTTCGGTACGTTCGAAGTGCGCAAGCGTGCAGCTCGCAATGGCCGCAATCCGTCTACCGGTGCAGCTATCAAGATCAAGGCTTCCAAGCAGCCCGCCTTCAAGGCCGGTGCAACGCTGAAGGCCGCGGTCAACGGCGCAAAGAAGTAATCGCTGGAAACAGCGTTGATTAAAAAGGCCAGCTTCGGCTGGCCTTTTCGTTGCTAATTTCCAACGGTAGTAAATGCTGTGAGTTGCTGGCGCACATGACCATTTTTGGATTTGACTCTAGCATGAATCCAACCATCCGACAGCAATGGCCCCTTTTGCTCGACTCTGTTCGTGAAACCGCACGCGATATTTTTCAGCGCGCGAAAACAGGCCGACAGATCACCGAGCGAAAGTCCGATGGCAGTTTGCTCACCGCAACCGACCTCGCACTTCAAGAAGATATCAGCAAGATTTTATTCGACCACTTTCCCGGCATTCCTGTTCTAGGCGAAGAGATGGCTGAAAGCGAACAGGCGGCCATTTTGGCAACGGGCAATTGCTGGCTGCTGGATCCACTGGATGGCACCAGTAATTTCAGTCACGGCATTCCGGTCTATTCAGTGAGCCTTGCGCTGATGCAACAGGGAGAGGTGGTTGCCGGCTTGGTGTACGACCCCAATCGAGACGAATGCTTTCAGGCGCTGAAGGGCATGGGCGCTTACCTCGATCAACAGGCACTCAACCGCCGCAATGACGAGCCAGGCAGGCTAGAACACGCAATGGCCATCATAGACACCAAACGCCTGCCGACCGGTCTGACAAGCGCCATTGCCACAGAGCACCCCTATCATTCGCAACGCAGTTTTGGCTCGGTGGCACTGGATTGGTGCTGGCTTGCTGCAGGAAGGGTACAAACCTATCTGCACGGCAAACAAAAGCTGTGGGACTTCGCGGCAGGTGCCTTAATCGCCCAGGAGGCGGGTTGTCTGACGGCTACCATGCAGAATGAGCATATTCTCGGTTCGCCGCTTACTCTAGCAGCGCGCTCCGCTGTCGGGGCCTGTCCATCGCTTGCGACAAGCTGGCCCGAGTGGATCCGGAGACACAGTTGACCAGCCGGAGGTGGCAGTTCGAAGGTATGGCGGTCATCGGTTTAAATCTAAATCAGCAGCCGCAAACGGCCAAAAGTAGTCGTTGAAATCGGGCTACCATTAGCATTCCGTGGCAAGGCATAGTTGCCAATGCCGACTTATAGTAGAAAGTATTCCATGCAGACCAGATCAAACGAAAAATCCCTGTCTCCCTTTACTGGAGTGATGATTTTTGCTCTTGTGGCCATTATCGGGTTCGCCTATGTCAAATGGGCACCCTATTATGCCAAGGCACTTCTCGCTCAAAGCCAGCACACCATAGGCGATTCAATTCTTTCTGGGAAATCAGCTTCTGCGCCGCCCGCATCATGGAACGCTGCAGCAGATTACGCCATGGCCTATGGCAAGGCAATCTGGAAGGCACTAGTCCTTGGTCTTGTGCTGGGTTCTGGCATCAAGGTGCTTCTGCCGAGTCAGTGGGTCAGTGCAATGCTTGGTCGCATGGGTTTCAGGAGCACCGCCATGGGCGGTCTTTTCTCCATTCCTTGCATGATGTGTACCTGCTGTGCCGCACCTGTGGCCGTTGGTATGCGGCAAAGCCGGGCATCTGTCGGTAGTGTCGTTTCCTGGTGGATGTCGAATCCGGTGTTGAATCCTGCGACCTTGGTGTTCATGGGGTTCGTATTAGGATGGGGATGGGCCATCTTCAGAATTGTGTTTGGCATTGCGATGGTGCTTGGTGTCGCTTATCTGGCGGAGCGCTATGCTGGATCGCATGAGGCAGATACTCTTGAGCAGGCTTTACCCCCTGATGCTGTGTCTTCAAACGGCAGCTTCATGGCTCGTTGGTTGCAGGAATTACTGACCATGACGATCAGACTCGTACCGGAGTATCTCATTCTCGTGCTTCTACTTGGTGCTGCCAGGGCCTGGCTTTTTCCGGTACTCGATGTGCATGATGGCATCGTCTGGATCGTTGCGATGGCACTCGCCGGCACGCTGTTTGTCATCCCCACTGCGGGGGAAGTGCCCATAGTGCAAGCGATGTTCGCATTAGGCATGGGCGCCGGCCCAGCAGGAGCGCTCATCATGACGCTGCCTGCGGTCAGCCTGCCTTCGCTGGCAATGCTAGGCCGCATCCTGAGTCTACGAACCCGTCTTGTGATTGCATGCGGAGTAGTGCTTTCAGGCATTGTTGCCGGCCTTATCGCGACGATCTTATTTTGATGTGGAAATATCCTAAGACTTTACGACGTCCGCCATCTGACATTTTGGATGGTTGAACGGATTAGGTCGAGACGTGAGAATTAATGAGTATCGAATGGCAGCCAAGTGGAAGGAAGCAGACTTTGTACCAATAAAGTCAAACAGTCAAAATCCGGCCTTAACGGACGGTCATCGGAACGTCCTGCTAGTGATTTTATAGCCATAAAAACGGCGCAGTTATCATTAGGGCGTAATAGATCATGAATAGAACACTTGTTGTGATGCTCTTATGCTTATCCGCATCTGCTTGTGGAACATACGGTGAAAGTCGAATTGCTCAGGTCGATTCGAAAACAGGATTGCTCCAATCTGATAGAGAAGTCGCAGTTGCAAGAGTGGTAGTTTCAAAAAAACTGGCGCTTGGTCCGTATCAAGATTTGGTTGTTATTTCTAAGGATGATTTTAGTCCTATGAATTCCAACTTTAAGACGGATAACGTAAAACAACTAAGAGCATTAAACTATTTTAGAGATGTAATTGGCTTTGATGACCTTCAGCAACTAGTCGTATCCAACAATTTACAAAACAAGGTAACGACTCTGAGCAATTGGGGAGGAGTGAGAGATCTTTATCGATCTTACAAACCGTTCCTGGTTATACATTTCAAATGCATTGAGAGTGGCGACATCTTTTATCGGCTCACGGTCACTAATCCAGATACTTTGGAAAATGTATTTGTTAGCGAAGTTGAGGTGCATTCCAAAGTTGGATACGGATTGATGGGGCTGTTTACGTTGGGTGCTGGCATGAACAGTGGCAATAGATGTACTGGCTATGATTCGGATACCCGTTACCCACTCTTCAATTCACTAATTTTGTGGATAAATCAGAACAAGTAGATTTCACAAATAGCCTATATATTTTTCGGAGTGGATTGTTCCTAAGCAACTGCCAAGGGAATTTTAGTAAAGTCGAAGCCGTCCATCCTTGATTTCTACGCTACCAGAGATCGCATTCCGGTAGCGTGCAGGATGCATATAGCCAAGCGCAGGGTGCTGGCGGCTCTCATGGCAATCGCCCTTTCTTGCAGCAACTAGAGCCCGTGCTGTCAAGGGAGCCTCGGAAATTCAAAAAAGGCGCGGCTTGTTCAAATCCGCTGGCATGTATTTGCCTTGCCCTGGTTGATTTCGTCGCATTAGTTATACCATGCCGAGTTCATCTTTTCCGGCAGGGCCGGCAACACTTGGCGTCGCAAGGTGATTGCGACTGGCTCGTTTGCCCCCGGTCGCTGCACGAGCAATCGTACTTCGGTGCCTGGTTCACCACGCAGGCGACGAATGGCTTCACCTGCGGACAGACTTTTTACCTCGACACCATCGACAGCAAGCACTAGGTCCCCATTGTAAAGATTGGCCAGTTCCGCCGGTGAACCCTTGGCAGTGTTGACCACGCTCAATTCTCCTATCCAGTCTTTCTTGGACATCATGCCGTGAGCAGTGGTCACGATAGCGCCGATGCCTGCAGAGGGCAGTGGCCCTAGAAAAACAAAGTGAACGACTCGCCGCTCCAATACGCTCACTTCTCGACATGTATCTCCGGTGTCGAAAGAGAAAATGAACGGCGCCGATGTGAGGGTTTTGTAGCGTGATTTGGTAAATTGCAAGGTCACGGTGCCGTGAGCTGCGTCCAGTTCACCTTGTACATCGCCGGTCTCCGCTGGCACCGTACATTTATCGACCACGGTTTCAGCACGCTGCCAAGTGCCTGTCAGCTTGATGCCGCGCAATTCCATATTGAAAGCGATTTGTTCCATGTCGCTGATAGGCATCCCAATGGAACCCAATCCGGGACCATAGTAATAGTCCACATCGGGCTGGAAAGGCCTGACTGTCGTGGACAGCAGCCACTTGTTGCCATTGATCTGTAAGCGATATGGCGTGCCATCACTTTCCACCCAGATGCCGCTGCTAGCCTGCTCTTTGACCATCTGCTCCTGTCGATATTCCAGCTTAATGATCTCGTCACTGACTTTTTGCTTGTCGGCCGCATTGGGCGAAAGGGCCAGATAGCGCCGGTAACTGGCAATCGCTTCATCTAGCTTTCCGGTCTTTGCCAGTATCGCCCCCAGGTTGTACCAAGCCTCTGGCATTTCGGGTGCGATCTCGGTAGCTTGGCGGAATTCGTCCGCTGCCCGAGCCAGATCGTCCATATTCTTGGCCATCTCGATGGCAGCTGCGCCACGTACGACATGTCGGCGTGCGTCTTCAGGTGTGCCGAAGGCTCGGGCTCGAACTGGTTCGTCGGATTTAGCCTCCGGCATCGCAGTCACGGGCTGAATAATTGGCGCAGGAGCTGCGTCTGCAGGAGTGCTTCTGAGCGGTGGTAGTTCAGGCGCAGAAGCGCAACCAGTCAGTACGACTAGCGCGGTGCAGATTGCAAATTGGTTCAGTCTTGTGGCATACATTCTGAGTACCTCCATCATTGTTTACGAATCAAGGTGTGCCTTGGCGCTCTCGCGCTGCCTGCGCCTGTTGTTGCAGTTTGTCATACTCTGCCGCTGTTTTTTGCCGATCTGCACGTGCCTTGGCCAACGCCTCGCGTGCACGACGCAAAGCATCGCTTTCGACCGGTGCTGTCTTGATCTCTGCGTTGGGGGTCTTTTCCTCGCGCTTTACTTCGGCTTCGAGTTTTGCGATGTCGCGGTCTTGGCGTTTCAGTCGCTGTTGTGCGTCGCGCTGGCGAGCCAGTAGCGAATCGAGCAATTGCGATAGCAAAACCGGATCGCGGGGCAATTCATCGCCAACCGGTACGGGTGCAGAAACTTCAGGCACGCTGGGGGATGCGGGCTGACAATCTTCGGAATTTTCGAAATCGTCTTGAGCGCCTTGTACCAACACACTTGATCCAAGTCGCGCTGCATCCTCGCGCTTTGAGTTGGACGAAGCCCGCTGTACGCAATCCAATTGGGTGCGTGCCTTGCCAACGGCCTTGGCCGCCGGTATTTTGATTGTCAATCCCGGGGAGGGCTGGGAAGTGCCTTTGATTTCTTGGAGCAAGCCTTGGCTGGTCTGTTGTGCGGAGAGTACTTCTGCACGTTCTTCGGCTTGCTGCTGCGCGCGCATTTTCTTTTGTGCGCTGTCATTTTCCTTGGCCGCTTTATCTACAGAGGACATGCCGCCATTGGTAGCTCCATGCGTTGGTGGATAAAGGCCCGGTACATAGTAGCAACTGCCTCTATAGGAACTCGCATTGCTTATAAGTGCCGCTTTACATTCCTGCTCGGTTGCGACACAGCCACGTGAGCTGCTGGAACCGGACTGCCGTGCCAGTGACAGGACGCCAGCTGAGTAATCTAGGCAGTATTCTGCATGCGAGGATGCAGCCAAGAAGAACTGCATCGCAGCGACAAAGCACGCAAGGGACCTAGTTCTCAACATGATTAGAGCTCCATGGCGGATCGTCAATATCCGAGGTGAATGATTGTGGGGCTGGCCAGGTTCCTTGTTGCGGAATATTCAATTGTTCACCGGATTTGACAAGAACCTCGACACCATCAGCGGCTGGTGGAGACACCGCTACAACGCCGCTGTAGACTTTAATCACGTCTCCATCCAACTTTCGTGCAAGGGAAAAATCGGTTCCTCGCACGCCGCAAACGGCTGCAGGGGTGCGAACTTCAAATCGCTTACCCAATTTATTTTTCACCAAGACACGCATGCGCATCATTCCTTCATCCAGTTGGGCCGAGAAATCGCCGGACATGTTGTCCTGAGTTACCATGTAGGAGGAGTTTTCAGACAGTAAGACCTCGGCATCTCCTCCGGATACGAACAGACGCACTTGCGCATTCGAGCCGGTTTCGATGCGCTCACCGGTACGTAAAGGAGTCAAGTCCTGTGGTACAGACGAGCCATTCTGGCTATGACGACGCACTTCGCCTCTATCTACCACCAGCAAGGCTGCTGGCCGACGGTTGGTGTGGGTCCAACCCCGTAAATCTTCCAGAGTCTTGTTACGAGCAACCAACAGGGTTCGTGCCAAAGACAGATTGCGTTGTGTCTCGCGTTCCAGTGCCTGAGCCTGTTGTACTGCTTCGCTGGCTACTGTAATTGCGGCCTGATCATGTGCGCGGCCGGCCTCGGCTTCGATAGCGTGCGCCACCCGCAAATCAGCCTGAGCATTTTCTACTGCCCGCTCTGCTGCAGCCACAGCACCCAAGGCCTGGGTCTGCAGAGATTCGACATGGACAATCGCGCGGGTCAACGCATCTTCTGCATTTGCTGCTCCTGTGAATAGACACAGGAGCAGCAAGGGAAGCGTGCGCAATATGGCTTGCATAAGAGAAATGGAATACCGGGCCCGTACGAGGCAAAGTATCAACGAATACCAAAATTAGGTCAACGCAACCTTATCGGGCAATAGAGGCGTTCAGGTAGCTTTGATTACATCAGGATGACATCGTACTGCTCCTGCGAATAGAGAGTTTCCACTTGCAGCGAGACGGGCTTGCCGATGAAGTCGGACAGCATGGCGAGGCTCTGCGACTCCTCGTCGAGGAACAGGTCGATGACCTGTTGCGAGCCGAGGATGCGGTATTCGCGCGCGGAGAACTGGCGCGCTTCGCGCACGATCTCGCGCAGGATTTCGTAACACACCGTCTGCGCGGTCTTGACCTCGCCGCGACCCTGGCAGGTCGGACAGGGTTCGCACAGTACGTGGGCCAGGCTTTCACGGGTGCGCTTGCGCGTCATTTCGACCAGGCCGAGCGAAGAGAAGCCGCTGACGCTGATGCGGGTGCGGTCGCGCGCCAGCATCTTCTTGAATTCTTCCAGCACGGCATCGCGGTGCTCCGCCGTATCCATGTCGATGAAATCGCAGATGATGATGCCGCCGAGGTTGCGCAGGCGCAGTTGCCGTGCGATGACTTGCGCCGCTTCCAGGTTGGTCTTGAAGATGGTGTCGTCGAAGTTGCGTCCGCCGACGAAGCCGCCGGTATTGACGTCAATGGTAGTGAGCGCTTCGGTCTGGTCGATGATGAGGTAGCCGCCGGATTTCAGGTCGACCCGGCGCGACAGGGCTCGCTCGATCTCCTCCTCGACTCCGTACATGTCGAACAGCGGCCGCGTGCCGACATAGCGCTCCAGCTTGGGCACGGCGGCGGCGATGTAGTCGGTGGCAAAGGCCATCATGCGCTCGTAGGTCTCGCGCGAATCGACCAGCAGCCGGGTGGTTTCTTCGTTGACGAAGTCGCGCAGCACGCGCAGGCTGATGTCCAGCTCCTTGTACAGCAGCGCAGGGGCGGCCAGCCGCTGCGATTGCTGCTGCAGGTTGCTCCACAGCTTGTCGAGGTAGGCGACATCGGCACGCAGTTCGCTGTCGGTGGCCGATTCGGCCATGGTGCGGATGATGTAGCCGCCCTTCTGTTCGACGGGCAGCACCTGCTGCAGCTTGGCGCGCAGTGCTTCGCGTTCTTCTTCGTTCTCGATGCGCTGCGAGACGCCAATGTGCGCCTCCTGCGGCAGATAGACCAGCAGGCGTCCGGCGAAACTCAGTTGCGTGGACAGGCGCGCGCCTTTGGTGCCGATGGGGTCCTTGATGACCTGCACCAGCAGGCTCTGACCTTCGAACAGCACCTTCTCGATCGGCTTGACGGCATCGCCGTTGTGCTGGTTCTCCCAGATGTCGGCGACGTGCAGGAAGGCGGAGCGTTCCAGGCCGATGTCGATGAATGCCGACTGCATGCCGGGCAGCACCCGCTTCACTTTGCCGACGTAGACATTGCTGACCAGGCCGCGCTGGCTGCCGCGCTCGATGTGCAGTTCCTGCACGACGCCTTGCTGCATGACCGCAACGCGCGTTTCCTGCGGGGTGACGTTGATCAAGATCTCTTCTGTCATGGTGCGGGATATCCGAATAGTTTCAGCAATTCTACCGTCTCGTACAGCGGCAGTCCCATCACGCCGGTATAGCTGCCGTCGATATGCTTCACGAAAGCTCCGGCATGTCCCTGGATGCCATAGGCGCCGGCCTTGTCGTGTGCTTCGCCGGTGAGCAGATAGTGGTGCATGCGCTCTTCGCTCAGGGTGTCGAAAGTGATGGTGGTGGTCGACAGGCGCATCTCCAGCCGGTCTTCGAAGGCCATGGCGACGGCAGTCAGGACCTGGTGCTGTGATCCCGACAGCAGGCGCAGTATTTCGGCGGCATGTTCGTTGTTGTCCGGTTTGCCGATGATCCTGCCTCCCAGCGTGACGGTGGTGTCTGCCGCCAGTACCGGAAGCAGCGGCAGGTTGCGCATGGCCAGGGTTTCCCATCCGGCGCGCGCCTTCTCGCGGCAGATGCGTTGCACATAATCCACCGGTATCTCGCCGTCGTGCGGCGTTTCGTCCACTTGTACGAAACGGCGAGGGTCGTCGCGCAGCAATAGCACCTCGTAGTGCACGCCGATCTGCTTGAGCAGTTCGCGGCGGCGCGGGCTTTGTGAGGCGAGGTAGATGTGCTGATGTTTGATCATGACGACAAGACAGGCGGTTCCGGATTATTCCCTGTGGTAGGGGTGATTGTGCATCAGGCTGTGCGCCCGATAAAGCTGTTCCGCCAGCAACACGCGCACCATGCCGTGCGGCAGGGTGAAGGCCGAAAGCGCCAGCAACTGTTGCGCGGCCTGCTTGATCGACTCATGCAGGCCGTCCGCACCGCCGACGATGAAGGCGACATCGCGACCTTGCCGCATCCAGTCCTGCATCTGCTGGGCGAGTTGCCTGGTGGTGGGCGTGGCGCCGTGTTCGTCGAGCGCGATGCACAGTGCGGAAGCGGGCAGGGCGGCCTTGATGCGCTGCGCTTCGGCGTCCATGATCTGCGTGGCGGTCTTGCCGCTGGTGCGCGGCTCCGGCTTGATCTCGATCAGCTCGATCTTCGCCTCGCGCGGCATGCGTTTGGCATATTCGTTGAAACCCTCGGTGATCCAGGCGGGCATCTTGTTGCCCACCGCGAGGATCAGCAGTTTCATTTTGCTGCGTGCGCGCGCACCTTGGGGTGCGCGCCCCACAATTCTTCGAGGTTGTAATAGGCACGTACCGGCGGCTGCATGATGTGCACCAGCACCTCGCCGAAGTCGACCAGTATCCATTCGCCGCTTTGCTGTCCCTCGACGCTGAGCGGGTCTTCGTTCAGCTCCTTGAGCATTTTTTCGACATTGTCTGCCAGCGCCTTGGTCTGGCGCGTGGATTGGGCACTGGCCACGATCATGCGTTCAAACAGGGGGCTCAGCTTGCTGGTGTCGATGACTTCGATGTCGAGCGCCTTGACGTCTTCCAGGGCGGCGACGATGGCCCGGGTCTTTTCTTCTGTGCTTAGCATGTGCGATACAGTTGGTGAGTGTTGATGTAATTGACCACGGCATCGGGCACGAGGTAGCGGACATTCCTGCCTTCCGCGCAACGGCGGCGTATGTCGGTGGAGGAAATTTCCAGGGCCGGCATGTCGGCGACGAAGATCGCGCCGTGCGGCGCTTCGTGCAGGGCACTGGCACCCGGCGCCAGGCGGGCGCGATATTCGGCCTGCAGCGCGGCATCGCTGGAATTCATCGCGTTGCCCAGCGGCGGGCCGCCGGCGCGTTGCAGCACCACAATATGCGCCAGTTCGAACAGCCTCTTCCATTCGTGCCAGGTGTGCAACTGCAGGAAGGCGTCGCCGCCGAGGATGAGGCACAGCGGTTGCTGCTCGCCGAGTTCGGCGCGCAATGCGGCAAGTGTGTCCACGGTGTAGCAGGGATCGGTGCGGAACACCTCATGCACGTCGACGAGGAAGTCGGGATGGCCGTTCAGTGCCAGGCGTACCATTTCCCAGCGCGATTTCGCCTCTACCAGCGGGGCCGCCCGGTGCGGCGGCGTGCCGCAGGGGACGAAGCGCACCTGCGCCAGGTCGCACTGCTCCAGCGCTTCCTGGGCGATACGCAGATGCCCATGGTGAATGGGATCGAACGTGCCGCCGAGGATGCCGATGGGAGCGGTGCTCACCGGTTACAGTGCCAGACGCCGCATGTCCGACAGCACATGGGCAAGGTAGGTGGTGAAACGCGCTCCGGCGGCGCCGTCGATCACCCGGTGGTCATAGGACAGCGACAGCGGCAGCATCAGGCGCGGCACGAACTCGCCATCCTTCCACACCGGTTTCATGCTGGAGCGCGAAACGCCGAGGATGGCGACTTCCGGCGCATTGATGATCGGCGTGAAAGACGTTCCGCCGATGCCGCCCAGGCTGGAGATGGTGAAGCAGCCGCCCTGCATGTCTGCGGCAGTGATTTTCTTCTCGCGGGCGCGGGCCGAGACCTCGCCCAGTTCCTTGGCCAGCTGCACGATGCCTTTCTGGTCCACGTCGCGGATCACCGGCACCATCAGGCCGTCCGGCGTATCCACGGCCACCCCGATGTGGATGTATTTCTTCACGATCAGGTTCTCGCCGGCGGCATCCAGCGACGCGCAGAAATCGGGGAAGTGCTTCAGCGTGATGGCACAGGCCTTGAGCATGAAGGCCAGCGGGGTGATCTTGATGTTCTGCTTGGCGTATTCGGCACCCAACTCTTTGCGGAAGGCTTCCATCTCGCTGATGTCGGCTTCCTCGAACTGCGTGACATGCGGGATCATCACCCAGTTGCGGTGCAGGTTGGCACCGGACAGTTTCTTGATGCGCGACAGCGGCTTGCTTTCCACCGCGCCGAACTTGGCGAAATCCACTTCCGGCCACGGCAGCAGGCCGGGCAGTGCGCCTCCACCCGTGGCGGCAGCGCCGCCAGCCAGCGATTTCTTGACGAAGTTCTGCACATCGTCTTTGGTGATGCGGCCTTTTTCGCCGCTGCCGCCAACCAGCGCCAGGTTCACGCCCAGTTCGCGCGCGAAGCGGCGGATGGACGGGCTGGCGTGGGCCTTGCCACCGGAGGGGGCGACCGTTGCGGCCGGCATTGCCGGTGCCGCCGCAGCCACCGGGGCGGGCGCAGGAGCTGGCGCCGCCGCGACCGGCGCTGCGGCCTGCGGCGCAGGTGCCGCTGCCGGGGCGGCCGCTTGTGCACCGCTGCTTTGCATCAGGACGATCAGGTCGCCTTCGGATACCTTGTCGCCGACTTTTACCTTCACTTCCTTGACCACGCCGTCGAACGGCGCCGGCACATCCATGGTTGCCTTGTCCGTCTCCACGGTGATCAGCGCCTGCTCGGCGGACACCTTGTCGCCGGCTTTCACCGCCACTTCGATGACTGCAACACCCTTGAAATTGCCGATGTCCGGCACCAATACTTGTCTGATTTCTGCCACGCTGGTCTCCTCGGCTTAAACCGTCGTCGGGTTCGGTTTGTCGGGATTGATCTTGTACAACTTGATTGCCTTGCTCACTTCGCTCGCCGGCAGCGTGCCTTCGTCCGCCAGCGCCTTCAATGCGGCGACGGCGACATAGAAGCGGTCGACTTCGAAGAAGTGGCGCAGTTTCTTGCGCGTATCCGAACGGCCGAAGCCGTCGGTACCCAGCGTCCGGTAGCGGGCCTTGACGAAGGGGCGGATCTGGTCGGCATAAGAGCGGATGTAGTCGGTTGCGGCAACTACCGGCACGGCAGCGTCCAGGCACTGCTCGACGTAGCTGACGCGGGCCTTGGCTTCCGGATGCAGCGTGTTCCAGCGTTCGCAGTCGATGCCTTCGCGGCGCAGTTCGTTGAAGCTGGTCACGCTCCAGACGTCGGCGGCGACGCCGAAATCCTTCTCCAGCAGTTCGGCGGCGGCGATCACTTCGCGCAGGATGGTGCCGCTGCCCAGCAGTTGAACCCTGGCTTTCGCCTTGGCCTTGCCGGCGCTGAACTTGTACATGCCCTTGATGATGCCTTCCTCGGCGCCCTTCGGCATGGCCGGGTGCGTGTAATTCTCGTTCATCACGGTGAGGTAATAAAACACGTCTTCCTGGTTCTGGTACATGCGGCGCATGCCGTCATGCACGATCACCGCCAGTTCATAGGCAAAGGTCGGATCGTAGCTGATGCAATTCGGGATCATGGCGGCTTGCAGGTGGCTGTGGCCGTCCTGGTGCTGCAGGCCTTCGCCGTTCAGCGTGGTGCGCCCGGCGGTGCCGCCGACGAGGAAGCCGCGCGCGCGCATGTCGCCCGCTGCCCAGGCCAGGTCGCCGATGCGCTGGAAGCCGAACATCGAGTAATAGATATAGAACGGGATCATTGCCACGTCATGGTTGGCGTAAGCAGTCGCGGCGGCGATCCAGTCGGCCATGCCGCCGGCTTCGTTGATGCCTTCCTGCAGGATCTGCCCGGCTTCCGACTCCTTGTAGAACATGAGCTGGTCGGCGTCCTGCGGCGTGTACAGCTGGCCCACCTGGGAGAAGATGCCGAGCTGGCGGAACATGCCTTCCATGCCGAAGGTGCGCGATTCATCGGGCACGATGGGCACGATTTTCTTGCCGATCGCCTTGTCCTTCACCAGCACGCCTAGCAGGCGCACGAACGCCATGGTGGTGGAGAACTCGCGGCCTTCGCTGTCCTTCAGCAGGGCTTCGAATGCAGGCAGGTCGGGGATGGGCAATGTCTTGCTGACCGGTTTCCGCGCCGGCAGCGTACCCATCGCCTCGCAACGCTGGCGCAGGTATTTCATCTCCTGGCTGTCTTCGGCAAGGCGCACGAACGGCAGCTTGGGCAACTGTTCGTCGCTGACCGGGATGTTGAAGCGGTCGCGGAATTTGCGCAACGCGTCTTCGCCGATCTTCTTCTGCTGGTGCGTCGGATTCTGTCCTTCGCCTGCCTCACCCATGCCGTAACCTTTGACCGTCTTGGCTAGGATCACGGTGGGCTGGCCGGTGTGCTTGCTGGCAGCGGCATAGGCCGCGAACATCTTGAACGGGTCGTGGCCGCCGCGGTTCAGGTGCCAGATCTCGTCGTCCGACATGTCGGCGACCAGTTCGAGCAGCTCGGGATATTTGCCGAAGAAGTGCTGGCGTACATACGCGCCGTCCTTGGATTTGTAGGTCTGGTACTCGCCGTCGACCACCTCTTCCATGCGTTTCAGCAGCAGGCCGGTCTTGTCCTTGGCCAGCAGGCGGTCCCACCAGCGGCCCCAGATGACCTTGATGACGTTCCAGCCGGCGCCGCGGAACACGCCTTCCAGTTCCTGGATGATCTTGCCGTTGCCGCGCACCGGGCCGTCCAGGCGCTGCAGGTTGCAGTTGATGACGAAGATCAGGTTGTCCAGTTTCTCGCGTCCGGCCATCGAGATCGCGCCCAGCGATTCCGGTTCGTCGGTCTCGCCGTCGCCGAGGAAAGCCCATACCTTGCGGCCGTTGGTCTGTGCCAGGTTGCGGTGCTGCAGGTAGCGCATGAAGCGCGCCTGGTAAATGGCCATCAGCGGGCCCAGGCCCATCGACACCGTGGGAAATTGCCAGAAGTTCGGCATCAGCCAGGGGTGCGGATAAGAGGACAGGCCGTTGCCGTCCACTTCCTGGCGGAACTTGTAGAGCTGTTCTTCGGTAAGGCGGCCTTCAAGGAAAGCGCGCGCATACATGCCGGGCGAGGAGTGGCCCTGGAAATACACCAGGTCGCCGCCGTGGTCGGCGGTCTTGCCGTGGAAGAAATGGTTGAAGGCGACATCATATAAAGTCGCTGCCGAAGCGAAGCTGGCGATGTGGCCGCCCAGCTCGGACGATTCCTTGTTGGCGTTCATCACGATGGCCATCGCGTTCCAGCGCGTCAGGGCGCGGATGCGGTGTTCCAGCTCGAAATTGCCTGCCGAGCGTTCTTCCTTGTCCAGCGGGATCGTGTTGATGTAAGGGGTGGTGGCGCTGATCGGCATGTCGTCGCCAGCCAGGCGTGCGTGGTGGATCAGCTGATCCATCAGGAAGTGGGCTCGTTCGGCGCCTTCCTTCTCCAGCACGGATTGGAGCGCGTCCAGCCACTCTTGCGTTTCCTGTGGATCGTAATCGGGTTGTTGCGTAGCCATCTTCACTCTCTCCCTAAATTGCAACGTATCGTTTCGTTTTCCGTCACCAGCAAGTCGACATTGCGGTCGGTGCTTTCCTGCGGAATCTCCGGCACCACCTGCAGCGCGAACGCCCCGGCGACCAGGGCCGGCTGGTGCGGCATGTGCGCCAGCAGTTTGTCGTAAAACCCGCCGCCATACCCAAGCCGCGCCCCGTTCCGGGTGAATGCCACGCCGGGTAACAGGATGAAATCCACGGTTCCCGGCGATTCTTCTTTTATGCAGCGCTCTGCAACCGGTTCACGTATGCCCCATAGTCCGGGCGCCACGTCGTGCTGCAGATCCAGCACCTGATATAAGTCCAGATGCTTGCTGGCGCGGTTGACCCGCGGCAGCAAGACCCGTTTGCCGTCAGCCAGCGCCTGTCGTACCCACAGTTCGGCCGCCAGTTCGGCGCCGAAATTGAGATAACCCAGCACCGTCTGCGCCTGCCGATACCCGGGCAGATCGCATACAGCGCCAATAATGGTGCGGCTCAGATGCAAACGCTCGGCCGCGGCCAACTTTTCGCGGGCGGCGATTATACTTTGCCTGAGTGCCTGCTTCCTAGCTTGGATGTTCATCGCCGTGCCGCCTTCCTTGCCCAATGCATCAAACGCTCGCTATCTTCAAGGATTTCCACTGGAACTTCGCGGTAGTTCCGCAAAATCTGTTTTTCTGACGGGGCGAAAACAGGGGCTTCGCTGGCCAGATAATCCTGCAGGGTGTCGGGATGTGTCCTGAAATACAGCTGTCCGTGGAACAGGATGCCGAAGAAAATCTCACCGCAATACAGCCCGTGACCGCCGAACATGCGCTTGCAGCTCAATCTGTCGAGCGTGGCCAGCTGTTCGAGCACGAAATCACGGAAGCTGTCCGTGCTCATCCACCTTACCCCAGGAACAGCTTGTAGGCCGGGTTGTTGCTCTCGTCCCAGTACGGGTAGCCGAGGGTGTCGAGGAAGGTCTTGAGCGCCTTCTTGTCCTTTTGCGGTACCTGCATGCCGACCAGCACGCGGCCGTAGTCCGCGCCGTGGTTGCGGTAATGGAACAGCGAGATGTTCCAGGTATGGTTCATGCTGTTGAGGAAGTTCATCAACGCGCCGGGACGTTCCGGGAATTCGAAGCGGAACATGATCTCGTCTTTCGCTTCCGGCGCCCGCCCGCCGACGAGGTGGCGCAGGTGCAGCTTGGCCATCTCGTTGTCGGTGAGGTCGAGCGTGCTGAGCTTGTGCTTCTCCAGCGTGGCGACCAGTCTGGCAGTCTCGGACGGATCCTTCACCTGCACGCCGACGAACACCTGCGCCGCCTTGGGGTCGGCGTAGCGGTAGTTGAATTCGGTGATGTTGCGGTTGCCGAGCAGCGCGCAGAACTGGCGGAAGCTGCCCGGCGTTTCCGGGATGGTCACCGCGAGGATGGCTTCGCGCTTCTCGCCGATCTCGGCGCGCTCCGCCACGAAGCGCAGGCGGTCGAAGTTCATGTTGGCGCCGCTGCATACCGTGACCAGCGTCTCTCCCTTGAGCTTCTCGCGCTTGGCATACAGCTTGGCGCCGGCGATGGCGAGTGCGCCTGCCGGCTCCAGGATGGAGCGGGTGTCCTGGAACACGTCCTTGATCGCGGCGCAGACCGCATCGGTATCCACCAGGATCACCTCATCGACATAGTGCTTGCAAACGCGGAAAGTCTCTTCACCGGCCAGCTTGACTGCGGTGCCGTCCGAGAACAGGCCGACATCGTTGAGCGTGACGCGTTTCCTGGATTTGAGCGAACGCGCCATGGCATCGGAATCGCTGGTCTGCACGCCGATGACCTTGATGTCCGGCCGCACCTGTTTGACATAAGCCGCCACGCCGGAGATCAGGCCACCGCCGCCGATTGCGCAGAAAATGGCATGGATGGGTGCCTGGTGCTGGCGCAGGATCTCCATGCCGATGGTGCCCTGGCCGGCGATGACATCGGGGTCGTCGAACGGGTGGACGAAGGTGAGGCCATGTTGTTTTTCCAGCGCGAGCGAATGAGTGTAGGCATCGCTGTAGCTGCTGCCGTGCAGCACGATCTCCACCGCACGCTGGCCGAAATGTTTGACCGCATCGATTTTCACCTGCGGCGTGGTGGTTGGCATCACGATGATGGCCTTGCAGCCCATCTTGTTGGCGGACAGCGCGACACCCTGCGCATGGTTGCCTGCGGAAGCCGTGATGACGCCGCGCTTGAGCTGTTCCGGAGAGAGTTGCGCCATCTTGTTGTAGGCGCCGCGCAGCTTGAACGAGAACACCGGCTGCATGTCCTCGCGCTTGAACAGGATTTTGTTGCCGGTGCGTGCGGACAGGCTGGACGCATATTCCAGCGGGCTTTCGATGGCCACGTCATAGACGCGTGCGGTGAGGATGCGCTTCAGGTAATTTTGCATGATGGCTTGCGGACAAATGAATTGTCCGCAAGATTAGCAGGAAACCGGGCGAACTGCCTAAATGCGCAGGCCGGTGACGCGGTAGAAGTTCGCCAGGTCGCTGAGATCGTCGAACACGCCGGCGGCATCGGCGAAATCCTGCCGGTGCGTATAGGGGTTGGTGGTGACGTAGGTCTTGATGCCGGCCGCCAGCGCCGAACGCAGGCCGTTGTTGGAGTCTTCCAGTGCTATGCAGTCCTGCGGGGCGAGCTTGAGTTCGCTCAGCACCCAGTTGTAGATATCCGGCGCCGGCTTTTTGTGCGGCACGATGTCGCCGCAGCCGATGGAGGAGAAGTTGCTTGCCCAGTCCTTGCCGAGGCCGACCTCCAGCAATGCGCTGACGTTCTCCGGCGAAGTGGTGGTGGCGATGGCCAGCACGATGCCGGCCTTGCGCGCATCGGCTATGAGCTGCTTGATGCCGGGACGCAGCGGGATCATGCCGCCGCGCAGCATCGCGGTGTAATGGCCGGTTTTCACCACGTGCAGGTGTTTGACGAAGCCGTCATAGTCGGCCGGCTTGGCAAAGCCCGGCAGGTAGCTTTCGACATAGTGCTTGATGCGCTCCTTGCCACCGGTCACCTTCAGCAGCTTGTCGTACAGCGCCACGTCCCAGTTCCAGTCCAGGCCGTTCTCGGCAAAGGTCTTGTTGAAGGCGATGCGGTGCGCATCCTCGGTATCGGCAAGCGTGCCGTCCACGTCGAAAATGATGGCTTTGATATTCATGCTGGATTGCTCAGAGAGGTTGGTTAACGAAGTCCGGGGAATTTGCCTGCCATGCCGCGCATCATCTTTGCCATGCCGCCCTTGCTGCTGAACATCTTCATCATCTTCTGCGACTGCTCGAACTGGTTCAGCAACTGGTTGACGTGCATCACCTGCACGCCGGCACCGGCGGCGATGCGGCGTTTGCGCGAGGCCTTGATCTGTTCCGGGTGGGCCCGCTCCCAGGGGGTCATCGAGTTGATGATGCCTTCGGTGCGGTTGATCTGGCGTTCGTCGATCTTGGCGCCCGCCGCCGCTTGCGACAGCTGTGCCGGCAGTTTGTCCATCAATGCGGACATGCCACCCATCTTCTTCATCTGCACGATCTGCATCTTGAAGTCGTTGAGGTCGAAGCCCTTGCCGCTGTGCATTTTCTTCGCCAGCTTCTCGGCGGCGGCATGGTCCACGTTGCGCTGGGCCTCTTCCAGCAGCGACAGCACGTCACCCATGCCGAGGATGCGCTGCGCCATGCGTTCCGGGTGGAAGGCTTCGAGGCCGTTCGGCTTCTCGCTGACGCCGACGAACTTGATCGGTTTGCCGGTGACCTGCCGTACCGACAGTGCGCCGCCGCCGCGGGCATCGCCGTCCAGCTTGGTGAGGATCACGCCGGTCAGCGGCAGCGCATCGCCGAATGCCTTGGCGGTGTTCACCGCATCCTGGCCGGTCATCGCGTCGACCACGAACAGTGTCTCGATCGGCTTCAGCGCGGCGTTCAGGTCCTTGATCTCGGCCATCATCGCCGCATCTACGGCGAGGCGGCCGGCGGTGTCGACGATCAGCACCTCATGGTGGTGTTTGCGCGCGTAGTCGTGCGCGGCAAGGGCGATGTCCAGCGGTTTCTGGCTCGCATCGGAGGCGAAGAAATCGATCCCGAGTTGCTGTGCCAGCGTACGCAACTGCTCGATCGCGGCGGGACGGTATACGTCGCAGCTGACCAGCAGTACCTTCTTCTTGTTCTGTTCATGCAGCAGTTTGGCCAGCTTGCCGCTGCTGGTGGTCTTGCCGGCGCCCTGCAGGCCGGCCATCAGGATCACGGCGGGTGGCACGGTGGCGAGGTTGATGCCGACGTTGGCTTCGCCCATCAGCTTGGTCAGCTCGCGGTTCACTACGCCGATCAGCGCCTGCCCCGGTGTCAGGCTGCCGATGACCTCCTGCCCCAGTGCAGCCTCTTTTACCGTGGCGATGAATTCCTTGACCACGGGCAGAGCGACGTCGGCTTCCAGCAAGGCGAGGCGGACTTCCCTGAGCGCGTCCTGGATGTTGCTCTCGGTCAGCCTGGCCTGGCCGCGCAGATTCTTGACGATGCCCGAGAAGCGTTGTGTAAGGTTATCCAGCATGTGTGCAAATCCCGATGATTTCGGCGTGCGCCGGTGCAGACACTTTCGCGGCGCTTCCTGTAGAATCCGCACAGTCTAAAACATCTGCACTCCTCATGTCGAACTCAGTCTTGCCTCTGATCACGTTTGCCCTTTATGCCATTCTGGCTATTCTGTTCTGGCGTGCGCAGGCGGCCGGCAATGCAGAGCAGCAGAACCGCGGCTTCCTGGGCTTTGCGGTCATCGTGCCGCTGGCGCTGCACGGCTGGCAGCTTTACGACACACTATTTATATTGGGCGCATTGAACCTGGGGCTGGTCTATGCGTTGTCGCTGATCCTGTGGCTGACGGTGCTGGTGTACTGGCTGGCGCGCTACTTCTATCCCCTGTCCAGTTTGCAGACCCTGGTTTTGCCGCTGGCTGCGGTCAGCACGGCGCTGCCGGCGGTCTTTCCGGATGTGCGTATCCTGTCCCAGCACGCTTCGGGCCTGTTCGACACCCATGTCCTGGGGGCCATGCTGGCCTACAGCCTGTTCACGATCGCTGCGCTGCATGCGGCGCTGATCTCGCTGGTCGAGAAACGCCTGCACCATGCCAAGCTGCCCAGGGTGTTGCGCAACCTGCCGCCGTTGCTGACCATGGAGAGCCTGCTATTCCGGGTTATCGGTGCGGGATTCGTGCTGCTGAGCATCACTATCGCATCCGGCATGCTGTTTTCGGAGAAGCTGTTCGGCCATCCCTGGGAATTCAGCCATAAGGTGCTGTTCGGGATCCTGTCCTGGGGGGTGTTCGCTACCTTGCTGATGGGGCATCATTTCTATGGCTGGCGCGGGCATACGGCAGTGCGCTGGACGCTCAGCGGCTTCGGATTCCTGGTGTTGGCCTATCTGGGCACCCAATTCGTGCTGGAAGTCATCCTGCACCGCTGATTTTCCCCTTGGAAACAGTCCTTGCCATAGGCTGGCAAGGTATCGTAGAATTCGCGCCCTTTGGCATAGTCCAGATCACTATTTATTGGGTAATCATTATGGTAGTCATTCGTCTTTCTCGTGGCGGCGCGAAGAATCGCCCGTTCTACAACGTGGTGGTGGCGGATTCCCGCAACCGTCGTGACGGTCGCTTCATCGAGCGTATCGGTTTCTACAATCCTCTGGCTGCCGAAGGCTCGGAAGGTTTGCGCATCCAGCTGGACCGCGTGACGCATTGGCAAGAGCGCGGCGCGCAGTTGAGCGAGACCGTGGGCCGTCTGGTCAAAAAAGCCGGTGCAGCAGCCAAGGCCTGACGGTCATAACCGTTTCCCCCACCCTAACCCTCCCCCGGAGGGAGAGGGGACAAACGAGGCGAAACGTGATGAGTGTTAACGAGGCAAGCCCCATGGTCGTCATGGGGAAAGTGGTTGCGGCACAGGGAATCCAGGGGTGGGTGAAGGTGCAGACCTTTACCGAATATCTGGATAGCCTGCTGGACTACGACACTTGGTACATGGGCAACGAACAAGCCTGGCGTCCGCTGGAAGTTCTGGATGCGAGCGTGCATGGCGGCAAGGTAGTGATTGCCAGGCTGCAGGGCATCGCCGACCGCACGGCAGCCGAGAAATGCAAAGGCATGCTGATCGCGATCCCGCGCTCAGAGTTGCCCGAGCAGGAAGAAGGCGAATATTACTGGTCCGACCTGATCGGGCTGACGGTGGTGAACCAGGCGGGTGAGGTGTTCGGCACGGTGGATACCCTGCTGGAGACCGGAGCCAACGACGTGCTGGTGATCAAGGGCGATATCGGCGAGACATTGATCCCGTTCATCGCCAGCGTCATCCAGCAGGTGGATCTGAAGGGCAAAACGATCCGGGTGGATTGGCAGGCGGATTACCTCAAATGAGGTTCGACGTCATCACGCTGTTCCCCGAGATGTTCGAAGCGCTCACAAAGTATGGCGTGACGCGGCGGGCGGCAGAGCAGGGCAAGTTTGAATTGCAGACGTGGAATCCGCGCGATTTTACGACCGACAACTACCGCACCATCGACGATCGCCCCTACGGCGGCGGCCCCGGGATGGTGATGTTGGCGGAACCGCTGGAAAAAGCGATCAGCGCAGCGAAAGCAGCGCAGGCGCAAGGCGGGGCGAAGAAGAGTTGCGTGATCCACCTCTCGCCGCAAGGCAGGCAGCTCACCCATGAAGTGGTGATGGAACTGCTGGCGCGGGATGAAGGATTGATATTGCTGGCGAGCCGTTACGAAGGCGTGGATGAGCGCCTGTTGCGCCAGCAAGTGGATGAAGAGCTTTCCATCGGTGATTATGTGTTGTCCGGTGGCGAGTTGGCGGCGATGGTGGTGATGGACAGCGTGGTGCGGCAGATTCCCGGCGTATTGGGCGACGACGCATCGGCGCAGCAGGATTCCTTCGTACAGGGGCTGCTGGATTGTCCGCACTACACGCGCCCCGAGGTTTATAACGGCGAGGCGATTCCGGACGTATTGATGTCCGGGCACCACGCCGAGATAGAGAAGTGGCGATTGAAGCAGGCATTAGGCAGGACTGCGGAACGTCGCCCGGATTTGCTGGCATCACGCCAGTTGACTAAACAGGAAGCTCGGCTACTGGCAGAGTACCAGCAGGAACAAGCCTCCGCACAAGAAAAGGAAACAAAATGAATCTGATCGGAATTCTCGAAAAAGAAGAAATCGCCCGTCTGGGCAAGACCATCCCCAACTTCGCACCCGGCGACACCGTGATCGTCAACGTGAACGTGGTGGAAGGCGACAAGAAGCGCGTACAGGCCTACGAAGGCGTGGTGATCGCCAAGCGCAACAAGGGGCTGAACTCCAGCTTCATCGTGCGCAAGGTATCTTCCGGCGAAGGCGTCGAGCGTACCTTCCAGACCTACTCCCCGAGCATCGCCAGCATCGAAGTGAAGCGCAAGGGCGACGTCCGCCGTGCCAAGCTGTACTACCTGCGTGATCGTTCCGGCAAGTCGGCGCGTATCAAGGAAAAGCTGGCTGCGCGCACCACGACTGCGGCGTAACCAAGCAATACCTGCAGTACCTGAACGGGAGCCCAACGGCTCCCGTTTTGCATTTCCGCTATCATGCGCATATGACCCGCCAAGCCGTTATCGCCGCACCGTTCGGAAAGCTGGGCATCCTCTGTACGGAGGATGCGCTGCTGGGCATCGAGTTCCTGCCGGCGAATACGCGGGCAACGTCGCCGCGCGGCGTATTGGCCCGGGAGGTGTGCAGGCAACTGCAGGCTTATCTGGACAATGCTGGCTTCCATTTCGATCTGCCGCTCAGGCTGGACGGTACAGAACACCAGCGCAAAGTGTGGCAGGCGATGTGTGGCATTCCGCGTGGACAGGTACTGAGCTATGGTGAGCTGGCGGCGCAGATCGGTTCAAGCGCGCGAGCCGTCGGGCAGGCCTGCGGCAACAATCCCATCCCAGTCATCATTCCCTGCCATCGCGTGGTGAGCAAGGCCGGGCTGGGCGGATTCATGCATCGGGCAGATGCGGGCGCACTGGATATCAAGCGTTGGTTGCTGGCACATGAGCGACGTTGACCTGCTGGATGAATTCAGCGATGCCCTCTGGCTGGAAGATGGCCTGTCGCGCAATACGCTGGAAAGCTACCGGCGCGACCTGAACAAATTCACCGAGTGGCTGGAGAAGCAGCGTGGATGCGGTTTACAGGCTACCACCCATGCCGATATCCAGGGTTTTCTGGCGTACCTGGTAAGCGGCCAAAAAGCCAAATCCACTTCCACCTCGCGCGCCATTTCCAGCCTCAAGCGATTGTTCCGCTACCTGCTGCGGCAGAACAAAATTACCATCGACCCGACCCTGCAGATCGCCACGCCGAAGCTGCCGCGCAGCCTGCCCAAAAGCTTGACCGAAGAGGATGTCGAACTGCTGTTGAGTGCGCCCGATGTGGATACGCCGCTCGGCATGCGCGACCGCACCATGCTGGAAGTGCTGTATGCCAGCGGATTGAGGGTGTCGGAACTGGTCGGCCTGAGCGTGGCGCAGGTGAGCTTGGACATGGGGGTGACGCGGGTGATGGGCAAAGGCAGCAAGGAGCGCCTTGTGCCGCTGGGCGAAGAGGCGCTGGACTGGGTCAGGAAATACCTCGCCGAAGCCCGTCCTGCCTTGCTTTTGGGCAAGGTGACAGACGCCCTGTTCGTTACCCAGCGCGGCGAGGCGATGACGCGGCAGATGTTCTGGTACCTGATCAAGAAACACGCCAAACAGGGCGGCTTGCACAAGCCATTGTCGCCGCATACCCTGCGCCACGCCTTTGCCACACACCTGCTCAACCATGGTGCCGACCTGCGCGTGGTGCAGATGTTGCTTGGACATTCGGATATTTCGACTACGCAAATCTACACCCATGTGGCGCGAGAACGCCTGAAGCGGTTGCATGCCCAGCATCATCCGAGAGGGTGACCGTGCTGCGGAATCGCGCTGCACCGGACATGCTAAGATTCATATTGTTCATCTGATCCGGATTCCGGCCCATGCCTGACACACCCCGCAATCTGCTCATCGAATTCCTTTCCGACCTGGAACAGACCGCCATTCTCTGGCAGTTGGCGTTGCTGGCGGTGTGCATGGCTGTTGCCTGGGGAATGAACGGCTTGCTGAAGCGTCGTTACCTCGGGCCCGAGGGAGCATCGAGAGTTGGATTGGGTGGCGTGCACCGGGTGGCTCTCCCTTTATTCGCGTTATTGCTGGTGTTGCTGGGAAGGTCGCTGCTCCGGAACTGGCATTCCGTCAATCTCCTGAATATCGTCGTCCCCCTGTTGTTCGCCTGGATGTTGATCAGTCTGGTGGTCTATGCATTGCGCCAGGTGTTTAGCCCGAGCAGTTGGTTGCATGGATCGGAAAGATTCATCGCCATGGCGGTCTGGGCCGGGTTTGCCTTGCACTTGACCGGGTTGCTGCCGGAGATATTGGAAGCCATGGATCACCTCGGCTTCCGCGTCGGCAAGCAGCAGATATCGCTGCTCATGATCCTGAGCGGCGTGTTCTCCATCCTGGTCACCATGCTGGGGGCGATGTGGCTCGGGCGTGTGCTGGAGAGCAAGATCATGTCCGCCGCAAACCTGGAGTTGAATCTGCGCGTCGTGCTCTCCAAGCTGACCCGCGCTGTGCTGGTCGTGCTGGGCATCCTTGTCGCATTGCCCTTGGTGGGGATCGACATCACTGTGCTGTCGGTGTTCGGCGGCGCGCTGGGTGTCGGTATCGGTTTCGGTTTGCAGAAGATCGCCAGCAATTACGTGAGCGGCTTCATCATCCTGCTCGATCGTTCCATCCATCCTGGCGATGTGCTGACGGTGGACGGGCGCTTCGGCAAAGTCTCGCAACTGACCGCGCGCTACCTGGTGTTGCAGAGCACGGACGGCACCGAATCGATCATCCCGAATGAAACGCTGGTCAGCTCAACGGTCGTCAACCATACCTATACCAATCGGCAGATACGCATCGGCATCCCTGTGCAGGTCAGTTACCAGAGCGATCTGCAGCGCGCCATGGAGATCATGAAGCAGGCGGCGAGCAATCAGCCGAGGGTGCTCGCCGATCCGGAAGCGAAGGTCTATCTCAAGTCGTTTGGCGACAACGGGATCGACCTGGAACTGGGCATCTGGATCAATGACCCGGAGCAGGGGCAGCTCAATCTGTGCTCCGACATCAATATGGAGATCTGGCGCAAGTTCCAGGAAGCGAATATCGAAATCCCCTATCCGCAACGTGATATCCGCATCATCAATGCCCAGCAAGCGCCTGGCTTCAGCCCATGAGAATCGCTATGGCCTGCAGGCCACAATCAGGCGGTGCAGATCAGGGTCAAGATGGCTATTGGAAAGATCACATTCACGCAGTTCGATAACGCTTCCGTGAAAGAACGCAGAATGTCGATAATCGGATAAGTAACCTTCATTTTCATCTCCATCAGTACAGGATGAGAGGCATTATCCGGTTCAGGTGTTGCAGGATGATTAAGGTTGCATGCCTGGTTGGGGTTTAATAATTTTGTAATCCAGCATCGGTAATATTCGCACTGTTTTCTCCTCCCTCAAGAGAACATTTGCACTTCGGCAACGAAGTGCATTTTTTTTGCGCTGTCGATTCAGGATCGCTGTGGGACCATTGCGGGTGGAAGCGGCCGCCAAGCCGCGATAAGGCGTTGTTTCTAGTGGTGGAGGTGATCAGGATCGAACTGACGACCTTCTGATTGCGAACCAGACGCTCTCCCAACTGAGCTACACCCCCACGTCAACCTAATCCTAAAGGCAAAACGCCGATTTGGAAAGGGCGCGCCGGATCTGGCGTGCGAGGTTCCTAATTTAACGAATTCCTGCAATAATCCCGTCACGAAACAATATTTATTCCCGGGATTGAGACACAGCATGGCTTTGACACAGGATGATCTGAAACGCGCGGTCGCTCAGGCCGCGATCGCTTATGTACCGGCCGATTGCATTGTCGGCGTGGGCACAGGTTCCACCGCCAATTTCTTCATCGATGAACTTGCCAAGATCAAGCATAAGATACGCGGCGCAGTTGCCAGTTCGGAAGCATCGGCCAAACGTCTGCAGGGGCACGGTATCGAAGTGCTGTCGCTGAACGATGCGGGCGATCTGCCGGTATACGTGGACGGCGCGGATGAAATCACGCGTCACATGCACATGGTCAAGGGTGGTGGTGGCGCCCTGACGCGCGAAAAGATCGTGGCGGCGGCCAGCAAGAAATTCATCTGCGTGTGCGATGCCAGCAAGCTGGTGGACGTGCTGGGCAAGTTTCCTTTGCCGATCGAGGTGATCCCGATGGCGCGCAGCTATATCGCGCGCGAACTGGTGAAACTGGGCGGCCAGCCGAAATTGCGCGAAGGTTTCACCACCGACAACGGTAACGTGATCCTTGATGTGCATAACCTGCAGATCATGAATCCGGTGGAACTGGAGACCACATTGAACCAATTGGCCGGTGTGGTGACCAATGGCCTGTTCGCCCGCCGTGGCGCAGACGTGCTGTTGCTGGGCACGCCGGAGGGCGTAAAGACGCTCACCGCCTGAGCCGGAGTAACAAAATCGTAACGGCGCATCGGTAGCATCCGTCATTTGCAATAATCCTTTTTAAGGAACAGACATGGCCAGTAGCGAACACACCTCGAAACAGTTCGATGCAGAACTCGAAGCGGTACGCGCCCGCGTCCTGCAGATGGGGGGGCTGGTGGAGAGCCAGATACGCTTGGCGGTCGAGTCCCTGATTACCGGCGACGTGGCGCTGATGAACCGGGTGATCGACGACGATCATCGCGTGAACTCGCTGGAAGTGGAGATCGATGAGAGCTGTAATCGCATCCTGGTGCGCCGTCAGCCGGCGGCAGGCGACCTGCGCATGATCACGACGGTCATCAAGACCATCACCGACCTGGAGCGCATTGGCGACGAGGCCGAAAAGATCGCCCGCATGGCCAAGCTGCTGTCGCAGAAGGAGCGCCTGTATCTGCCGCGCTACAACGAGATCAAGCACGCTTCCGATATCGCGTTGGACATGTTGCGCAAGTCGCTGGATGCCTTCGCGCGTCTCGATCTTTCCACTGCCGCGCAAGTGGTGCGCCAGGACGAACAGGTCGACGAAGAATTCCGTTCCATCATGCGCTATCTGATCACCTTCATGATGGAAGATCCGCGCACGATCTCCACTTCGCTGGAGATCCTGTTCGTGGCCAAGGCGATCGAGCGTATCGGGGACCATGCCAAGAACATGTCCGAATATGTGGTGTACATGGTCAAGGGCCGCGATGTGCGCCACGTCACCGTGGAAGAGATCGAGCGCGAAGTCCTCGAATAACGCCTGTGCAACAACCCATCCTTGCCGCAGTCGATCTCGGCTCCAACAGTTTTCGGCTGCAAATCGCCCGTGTGGAGAATGACCAGCTGTACATGCTGGACGGATTGCGCGAAGCGGTGCGCCTGGCTGCCGGCATCACCGAAGACAAGCGGCTCGACAAGCCGGCACAACAGCGCGCACTTTCCTGTTTGCAGCGGTTCGGCGAGCGCTTGCGCGGGCTGCCGCGTGAAGCAGTGCGTGCGGTAGGCACCAATTCACTGCGTGTCGCCAAGAATGCCCCGGAATTCCTGCAACTGGCAGAGGCAGCTCTCGGTTTTCCCATCGACGTCATTGCGGGGCGCGAGGAAGCGCGCCTTATCTATCTTGGTGTCGCCCGGGCGCTGCCGCACACGGAAGGCAGGCGGCTGGTGATGGATATCGGCGGCGGCTCTACCGAGTTCATCATCGGTAACGGCCTGCAGCCGCTCAAGCTGGAAAGCCTGTACATGGGTTGCGTCAGCTACAGCGTGCGTTACTTTCCCGATGGCAAGATCAACAAGGCCAACCTCAAGCAGGCCGAGTTGGCTGCGCGCAGCGAAGTGCAGGCCATCGCTTCGGAGTATTCCCAAGGGCACTGGAACGTCGCATTCGGCTCCTCGGGCAGCGCCCGCGTGCTGTGCGACATACTCGAGCAGAATGGCTACAGCGAGGGGGGCATCACCCGCGAGGGGTTGGAACAATTGCGTGTCCAGATGCTCAAGGCTGGCGACGTCAACAGACTGGACGTGCTGGGCCTCAAACCCGACCGGATCCCGGTGCTGCCGGGCGGCTTCGCCATCATGTATGCGGCCTTTTGTGAACTCGGTATCGAACGCATGCAGCCGGCCCTCGGTGCATTGCGCGAGGGGTTGCTGTACGACCTGCTCGGCCGTTTCCATCACAATGACATGCGCGAAGTCACCGTGCAGCAGTTCATGCGCCGCTATCACGTGGACGTGCGCCAGGCAGCGCGGGTCGCCCGTCTGGCGGATTTCCTGGCGAGGCAATTCCTGGATGGCCAGCTCGGCGACGAAGAGTCGCACCTGCTCAACTGGGCGGCGAACCTGCATGAGATCGGCATCAGTGTCGCGCATAGCGGCTACCACAAGCACACTTCCTACATCCTGGCCAACGCCGACATGCCCGGATTCTCCAAAACCGAACAAGGTCACCTGAGCGTGCTGGCGCTGGCGCATCGCGGGGGGCTGGAAAAGGTGCGCGGCATGCTCAATGCGCCGTCGCAGCTGGCCCAAGTGATGGCCTTGCGTCTTGCGGCGCTCATCTACCGCAATCGTGGTGATGTCGCGCTGCCGGCCATGCAAGGGCGCTTCAGCGGTACCAAGTTCCATCTGGTCCTTGCCCCGGGCTGGCTGGTGCAGAACCCGCTCACCGAAGCTGCGTTGCTGGAAGAAATGAAGCAATGGAAGGGATTGGGTATCAGCATGCAAGTGGTAGAAGGGTAAGGCGGCACACTCGTTGCAACTAACTGGAGGCATACTTCGATGAAGCAACTCAAAACCATTCTTGTCAGCCTGCTGGTCGGCCTGCTCATCGGCATGGCACTTGGTGTCAATATCGGGCGGGAGAAGCCGCTGCTGTCCAATCCGTTTGCAAAAGAATCATTGGTAGACCGCGCCAAGCAGCTGGGCAACGAAACGCTGGAAAAGGGCGGCAAGGCTCTGGAAAAAACGGGGCAGGCCCTGCAGGGCAAGTGATGGACCATCGCGATGGTCGGATGCCGCCACCTCGCGTGGTAAACTCCGTGCCGAAGCTGGCCAGACAGTCGCTGCGCACCTCGTGCTGCGTAGAGGAAAGTCCGGGCTCCGCAGAGCAGGATGCCGGTTAACGGCCGGACGCCGTGAGGCGATGGAAAGTGCCACAGAAAATATACCGCCCAAGTTCCTTCGGGAAACGGCAAGGTTGAAATGGCGAGGTAAGAGCTCACCGCGCTGGTGGCAACATCAGCGGCAGGGTAAACCCCATCCGGAGCAAGACCAAATAGGCAAGCTATGACGTGGCTCGCGTCGCTTGCGGGTAGGTTGCTTGAGCGTCAGGTAACGAAACGCCTAGAGGAATGACTGTCCACGACAGAACCCGGCTTACCGGCCAGCTTCACCTCTTTTGTTGGTCGAGATTTTCGCGACCATTTTTCCCGGCAGGTCCCCTTGCGACGAGTCGATGCTGCTCGCGATTTGTGCGCAGCCTTGCTGTTGCATCACAAACGACTTTAGCTTTTCCGCGCAATCCATTGCTTTTTAAGCATATTTGTTTTGCATTAACTAAGTGCGCTAACTCATTGTCCCGTAAAGAAAAATCCTGTTTTCTTGCTTGACCACCCCGTCGATTTTCAATATAGTGGCTGTAAGTGGTAAAAAGTGGGTAATAGTGGGGAAACGGGATGTTCCAAGGGGCGACACAACTCAATCTGGATAGCAAGGGCAGGCTCGCGATACCGGCGCGGTATCGCGACATGCTGCTTGCGCATTGCGCGGGTCAGCTGGTGCTGACTGCCGATGCCGACGGTTGCCTGCTGGTCTATCCGCAACCCGAGTGGCAGCCCATTCGCGATAAATTGATGAAACTCTCCGCCTTTGATCCGCGCATCCGCGCTTTGCAACGCTTCCTTGTGGGGCATGCCGAAGATGCGGTGATGGATGCTGCGGGTCGCGTGCTGGTTTCGCCGACATTGCGGACTTTCGCGGTGCTGGACAAGCGCGCGATGCTGGTGGGGCAGGGTAACAAGTTCGAGTTGTGGGACGAGGCGCGGTGGCAGGCGCAGAACGAGAAGATGACCGGGTTCACGGCAGACAACCTGCCGCCAGAACTCGAAGGATTCACTTTGTGAGCGAGGGGCTGGTTCACGCGACAGTCCTGTTGAACGAAGCAGTCGAAGCATTGCAGGTGAAGCCGGATGGCATCTACGTGGATGGCACGTTCGGGCGCGGCGGACACAGCCGCCTGATCCTGCGCCGGCTGGGGGAGCGGGGAAGCCTGATCGCGCTGGACAAGGATCCGGCAGCGGTGGAGGCGGGAAGGGCGGTCGACGATGCGCGCTTCCGCATGGTGCATAGCGGTTTCGAGCATCTCGGAGAAGTGCTGCAGGAACTGGGGATCGACAAGGTGGATGGAGTGTTGCTGGACCTGGGGGTGTCGTCGCCGCAACTGGACGACGAGCAACGCGGATTCAGTTTCAGGTTCGATGCGCCGCTCGATATGCGCATGGATACGAGCAGGGGGGAGACAGCGGCAGAATGGCTGGCTACGGTGGACGAGGGCGAACTCGCGGAGGTGATACGTGATTACGGCGAAGAACGGTTTGCTAGGCAGATTGCAAGGGCGATTGTTGCTGCGCGCCAGGAACGAGAAATCCTCACCACGAAACAGCTCGGCGACATCGTCGCCCAGAGTGTACGCACGCGCGAACCCGGCAAGAATCCGGCGACCCGTACCTTTCAGGCTATACGGATTTATATCAACCGCGAGCTCGAGGAACTCGAGAGCGTGCTGCCGCAATGCGTGGGTCATCTGAAAGAGGGCGGGCGCATGGCAGTGATCAGCTTTCATTCGCTGGAAGATCGCATGGTCAAGCATTTCATGCGTGACATGGCACAGGGCGACAAATTGCCGAAGCATGTGCCGATCCGCGCAGCCGATGTGCCGCAAGGGAAGTTGCGCCTGGTCGGCAAGGCGATCCAGGCATCGCCGGAAGAAGTGGCAGCGAACCCGCGCGCGCGCAGCGCGGTGTTGCGAGTGGCGGAGCGTTTAGGTGGCTAGGCTGAATGTCCTCTTGCTTGCCATAGTCATCGCATGTGCGTTGGGTGTCGTCACCTCCCAGCACAAGGCGCGCAAGCTGTTCGTGGAATTGCAGAAGGAAAAGGACAGGGCGCAGCAGATGGATGTGGAGTGGGGCCAATTGCAGCTTGAGCAGGGTACGCTGGCCATGCCGGCGCGAGTGGAAAACCTTGCCAGTCGCCAATTGCAGATGCAGATGCCGCAGGCGGGGCAGATTCGCTATATCCGCATCGGTAGTGGAGCGGCGGTACAACCATGAACTACGCCACTGCGGCCATACAAACCTCGGGGCAGATCGCATTGCCGGCATGGCGTTCCCGCGTGCTGTTCGTGCTGCTGCTGACGGGGCTGGTTGTCTTGCTCGGTCGTGCGGTATACCTGCAGGGCATCCATAATGGATTCCTGCAACAGGAAGGGGATGCACGCTACGGGCGCGTCGTCGAGATCCACGCGCACCGCGGCATGATCACGGACCGGCACGGCGAGCCGCTGGCGGTGAGCACGCCGGTCGAGTCGGTATGGGCGAGCCCGGGCGATGTCGAGATTTCCCCGACGCAGATATCCCAGCTGGCGCAGATCATCGGGCTGAGTTCCGCAGAAGTGAAGAGCAAACTGGCTACCTCGCGCGAGTTCGTCTATCTCAAACGCCAGTTGCCGCCGGAGCAGGCGGCGAAGGTCGTCAAACTCGGCATTCCCGGCATTTCGCTGCAGCGCGAATATCGCCGTTACTACCCGGGTGGCGAAGTCACTGCGCACCTGATCGGTTTCACCGATGTCGATGACAACGGGCAGGAGGGCATCGAGCTGGCACTGCAGGGGCAACTTGGCGGCAAAGCCGGCAGCCAGCAGGTGATCAAGGACAGGCGCGGATTCATCGTGGAGGACGTGGCCAGCCTGCGCGCGCCCAAGGCGGGAGTCGATGTCGCCTTGAGCATCGACAGCAAAATACAATCCCTCGCCTTCCGCGAGATCAAGCAGGCGGTCGAGCGGAACAAGGCGAAGGGCGGCTCCATCGTCGTGCTGGACGCCAGGACCGGCGAAGTGCTGGCGCTGGCGAACTGGCCTTCCTACAATTCCAACAACCGCGACAAGCCGGGCATGGCGGTGCTACGCAATCATGCGGTCACCGATCAGTTCGAACCCGGTTCCACCATGAAGCCTTTCACCATTGCTACGGCGCTGGAAGCGGGCAAGATCAAACCCAACTCGGTCATCGACACGTCGGGCGGTGTGTTCACCGTGAACGGCCGCACGATACACGATACCCATCCCGAGAGGTTCCTCACGGTCGCCCAGATCATCCAGAAATCCAGCAACGTCGGCACGGCCAAGATCGCGCTCAGCCTGCCGCCGGAAACGCTATGGCATGGCCTGAGCGAGGACGGATTCGGCTCCCTGACGGGAAGCGAGTTCCCCGGCGAAGCGGAGGGCAAACTGCGCGACTACAGAAAATGGCGTCCCATCGAACAGGCGACGATGTCCTATGGCAACGGTATCTCGGTGAACCTGCTGCAACTGGCACGCGCCTATACGGTGTTCGCCAACAACGGCGAACTGAAGCCGATCACCCTGCTCAAGCAGGAAACCCCGGCGCTGGGCGTCAAAGTCTATTCCGATGCGACCGCACAAGCGGTGCGCGACATGATGGAAATGGTGGTGAAACCGGGGGGTACCGCGCCGCTGGCACAGATCACCGGCTACCGCGTGGCCGGCAAGACCGGCACAGCGCACAAGCTGGAGAACGGGAAATATGTGAATCGCTATGTCGCATCGTTCGTCGGACTGGCACCCGCATCCAATCCGCGCCTGATTGTCGCCGTGATGGTCAACGAGCCGGGCGGCCGCGACTATTACGGCGGACTGGTTGCGGCCCCGGTGTTCAGCAACGTGATGGGTGCTGCGCTGCGCATGCTCAGCATACCCAATGACGCGCCGCTGGATAATGTGCTGCAGGCGCCGGGCGAGGTAGTGGGGGAGGAAGTATGACCGCCTTCCATCCGGACCAATTGAATAGCCTGGGTGTGGGAATCGCGCGACTGGTGTCCGACAGTCGCGCCGTACAGCCTGGCGACACCTTTGTCGCCTATCCGGGAGGACAGGCCGACGGCCGCGGCTATATCGCGCAGGCGATCGAACGCGGCGCGAACGCCGTGATCTGGGAGGCGCACGATTTCGAATGGAATCCGGCGTGGCAGGTACCCAATCTTGCGGTGAAAGATCTGCGCCACCAGGCCGGACTGATCGCAGACCAGGTTTATGACAGGCCGTCGCACAAGCTCTGGATGGTGGGCATCACCGGTACCAATGGCAAGACCTCGATCAGTCACTGGTTGGCCAGGACATTCGGCGCGCTTGGGCGCAAGAGTGCCGTACTGGGCACGCTGGGGAACGGCTTCCCCGGCACGCTGCAGGCGACAGCCAATACCACGCCGGACGCGCTGCTCGTGCATGGCTTGCTGGCGCAGTACCAGAGCCAGGGGGCGCAAGTGGCGGTGATGGAGGTGTCCTCGCATGCATTGACGCAGGGGCGGGTCAACGGCGTGCATTACGACGTGGCGATGCTGACCAACCTCACGCGCGACCACCTCGATTACCACGGCGACATGCAAAGCTATGCGGCAGCAAAACGGCGGCTGTTCGACTGGTCGCAGCTCAAGCATGCGGTACTGAACCTCGACGATGCCTTCGGTGCCGAGCTGGCCGAACAACTGCAGGATGCCAGCGTCGAGGTGATCGGCTACGGTCTTGGCGACGACGCGTTGCGCCTGGCGGAGCGCCTGGGCATCCGCATGGTGTACGGCAATCTTGCGCAGGTGAATGCGCAGGGACTGACGCTGCAGCTGCACACCAGCTGGGGAGCGGCTGCGCTGTGCAGCAAGCTGATCGGGCGTTTCAATGCGTCCAATCTGCTGGGTGCGCTGGCGGTGTTGCTGGCCAGCGAAGTCCGGCTGGACGACGCGGTACACGAACTCGGTTTGCAGAAGGCGGTAGCCGGGCGCATGCAGACACTGGGGGGCAAGAATGTGCCGGCCGTCGTGGTGGATTACGCCCATACGCCGGATGCGCTGGAAAAAGTGCTGGTCACGCTGCGCGAAGTGACGGAACCGTTCGGCGGGAAAATCCTTTGCGTATTCGGCTGCGGAGGGGATCGCGACCGCGGCAAGCGGCCAATGATGGGAACCGTAGCCTCGAAGTTCGCCGATATCTGCATCGTCACGAGCGACAACCCGCGCAGCGAAGAGCCGGCTTCGATCATCGAAGCAATCTGCACCGGGATGCAGGGCGAGTACCAGGTGATCGAGGATCGCGCGAAGGCCATCAACCATGCCATCGCCATGGCGCGCCCGCACGATACGGTGCTGCTGGCCGGCAAGGGGCACGAGGATTACCAGGAGATCAAGGGGGTGCGCTATCCCTTCTCGGACAGCGAGATCGCCCATCGTGCGCTGAGCATGTGGAAGCCCGAGGAGCGCTGGCTATGATGATGCTGTCACAAGCCGCACGCGCGCTGCATGCAGAGATGGGCGGTGCCGATGTAAACCTGGCAGGCGTCTCCACGGATACGCGCACCATCCAGCCGGGCGACCTGTTCATTGCCCTCAAGGGCGAACATTTCGACGGCGCAGGCTTTGTCGGGCAGGCGCTTCAGGCGGGGGCCGTTGCTGCAATCGTGAATGCCGGCAGCGACATCGGCGGTGTGTCATGCCCGCTGCTGCGCGTGCCTGACACGCGCCTGGCCTTGGGGGCGCTGGCCGCATATTGGCGCTCGCAGTTCGACATACCCCTGGTTGCGATCACCGGCAGCAACGGCAAGACCACGGTAAAGGAAATGCTGGCATCGATTCTGCGCGCCACGGGAGGCGATGCCGGAAGCGTGCTGGCCACCCAGGGCAATCTCAACAATGACATCGGCATGCCGCTCACCTTGCTGAAGCTGCGCGCGGCGCATCGCTATGCCGTGATCGAAATGGGCATGAACCATCCGAACGAAATCGACTATCTGACGCGCATCGCACGTCCGGATGTGGCGCTCGTCAACAACGCATCGGGGGCGCACCTGCAGGGGCTGGGCTCGGTGGAAGGCGTGGCCCGCGCCAAAGGCGAGATATTCGCCGGTCTCGCGAGTGGCGGCACGGCGGTCATCAATGCAGACGATGCGCATGCGGGGTTATGGCGCAACCTGGCGGGCCAGCATCGCGTGCTCGATTTCGCCATGGCGCAT
The DNA here is from genome assembly GCF_021654335.1 of Sideroxyarcus emersonii. Lineage (NCBI taxonomy): Bacteria > Pseudomonadati > Pseudomonadota > Betaproteobacteria > Nitrosomonadales > Gallionellaceae > Sideroxyarcus > Sideroxyarcus emersonii. The sequence continues at coordinate 2,516,508 of NZ_AP023423.1, read as the reverse complement.
CCGGCCGCGATCCAGGGGAAATGGACCCCCCAGGGGTACGGTGGCGCGCTGCGGGCACGGACGCCGGCAGGCGAGTTGTCCGTCGCACTGCAGGTGCCGGGTGAGCACAACGCGCGCAATGCGTTGGCGGCAACGGCTGCGGCGCTCGCGCTGGGCGTTCCGCTGGACACCATCGCCAGGGCGCTGCAGGAATTTGGCGGAGTGGCGGGTCGTCTGCAGCGCAAGCCGGCACGGCATGGAGCGACCCTGATCGACGATACCTACAACGCCAATCCCGCATCCATGCATGCCGCACTGGAAGTGCTGGCGCATACCGGGGGCAAGCGCATCTTCGTACTCGGCGACATGGGCGAACTGGGTGCCGACGCGGCCCAGTTCCATCGCGAGATCGGCATTGCGGCGCGCGAGCTGGGCATAGAGAGACTGCTGGCGCTGGGTACCCTGAGCGCCGAAGCGGTGCGCGAGTTCGGTACGGGCGCGCAGCATTTTGCGGACATCGAAACGCTGCAGAAGGTATTGGATGGGGAGCTGGATGCGCAGACGACGGTGCTGGTGAAGGGGTCGCGCTTCATGAAGATGGAACGGGTCGTGCAATTCAGCGCGCTCAACAAGGAGGAAGCATGCTGCTCGCATTAGCACAATGGTTGGCGCAGGACATCAGGACATTCAGCGTATTCAACTACATCACGCTGCGTGCGGTGATGTCGGCGATGACGGCGCTGTTCATCTCCTTCCTGCTCGGTCCATGGATGATACGCAAGCTGACCGCAATGAAGATCGGCCAGGCGGTGCGTACCGACGGGCCGCAGACGCACCTGGTGAAAGCCGGCACACCGACCATGGGCGGCGCGCTGATCCTGATGTCGGTCGCCATCACTACATTGCTGTGGGGCGATCTGCACAATTCATATATCTGGGTGGTGCTGTTCACCACGCTGGGTGTCGGTGCCATTGGCTGGGTCGACGACTACCGCAAGGTGGTACACCGCAATCCGGACGGCCTGTCGGCGCGCGCGAAGATGTTCTGGCAATCGCTGATCGCGCTGGCGGTCGGCATATTTCTGTGGACACACGCCACGCTGCCCGCGCATACCGAACTCATCGTGCCATTCTTCAAGAACGTGGCGTTCCCTCTCGGCATGATCGGCTTCATCGTGCTGGTCTATCTGGTGATCGTCGGCAGCAGCAATGCGGTGAACCTGACCGACGGCCTGGACGGCCTGGCCATCATGCCGACGGTGATGGTATCGGCGGCCCTGGCCATTTTCGCCTATGTCGCCGGCCATGCCGAATTCTCGAAGTATCTGGGTGAACCCTCCATTCCAGGCGCGGGCGAACTGGCGGTGTTCTGTGCCGCCATCTCGGGGGCCGGATTGGCCTTCCTCTGGTTCAACGCCTATCCGGCGGAAGTGTTCATGGGCGATGTCGGCGCGCTGGCGCTGGGCGCGGCACTGGGCGCGGTGGCGGTGATCATTCGCCAGGAACTGGTGCTGTTCATCATGGGAGGCGTGTTCGTGGTGGAAGCGGTGTCGGTGATGCTGCAGGTATCCTATTTCAAATACACGAAGAAGAAATACGGCACCGGCAAGCGCATCCTGCTGATGGCGCCGTTGCACCACCATTTCGAGCAAAAGGGCTGGAAAGAGACACAGGTCGTTGTCCGGTTCTGGATTATCACAATGCTGTTGGTGCTCATCGGATTGGCGACATTGAAACTCAGATAAAGAATGAACGAACTGCGCGGACAATCGGTTTTGATACTCGGTCTTGGTGAGACCGGGCTGTCGCTTGCGCGCTACCTCAGCGGGCAGGGGGCGCGCTTGCGCGTGGCCGACAGCCGCATGGAACCGCCGGGTATCGCGATCCTGCGCGGCGAGCTGCCGCAGGCCGAAGTGCATTGCGGCCCGTTCGGCGACGAACTGCTGCAGGGCGTGGACCGGATCGCCATCAGCCCCGGCGTGCCGCTGGCCGGTCCGTTCGTGCAACGCGCCATCGCACGCGGCATTCCGGTCGAAGGCGACATCGAATTGTTGGCGCAGCAACTCGCCACCAACGATTACCGGCGCAACACCAAGATCATTGCCATCACCGGTGCCAACGGCAAGACGACGGTGACCAGCATGGTCGGCGCGATGTGCGCGGCAGCCGGGCTGGATGCGCAAGTGGCGGGCAACATTTCGCCTGCCGTGCTGGACGCCTTGCGCGGCCGGGACCGACAGCCGCAGGTATGGGTGCTGGAACTTTCCAGCTTCCAGCTGGAGACCACTTATACGCTGGATGCCGATGCGGCGGCAGTGCTCAACGTGACCGAAGACCACCTCGACCGATACGACGGCATGGATGCCTATGCCGCAGCCAAGGCGCGGATCTTCCACGGTCGCGGCATGCAGGTGCTGAATCGCGACGATGCGCGCAGCAATGCGATGCGCATCGCCGGGCGCAGGCAGGCGAGCTTTGGCTTGAATCCGCCGCCGGGCGAGCAGGACTGGGGGATTTCCCGCGAAGGCGCGATCACCTGGCTGGTGCAGGGCAGGCAGAAGATCGTGCGCGCCGACGAATTGCAGGTGAGCGGCCTCCATAATGTGGCGAACGCGCTGGCGGCATTGGCGCTGTGCCGCGCACTCGGCATTCCGCTGGCGCCGCTGGTCGATGCATTGCGCGCCTTCAGGGGCTTGCCGCATCGCGTGGAAAAGGTTGCCGAGATACAAGGCATCACCTATTACGACGATTCCAAAGGCACCAACGTCGGCGCAACCGAGGCGGCGCTGAGGGGCCTGGGCAAGCCTGCAGTGGTGATCCTGGGCGGTGACGGCAAAGGGCAGAATTTCTCGCCGTTGCGCGAAGCGGTGGCGCGGCATGCGCGTGCCGCAGTGCTGATCGGCCGAGATGCGCCGCTGATCGAACAGGCCATCGCCGGATGCGGCAAGCCGGTATTGAAGGCGCGCGACATGGATGAAGCGGTAGGGATATCAGCCGCCCATGCGCAACCTGGCGACGCAGTGCTGATGTCGCCTGCCTGCGCCAGCTTCGATATGTACAAGAACTATCTGCATCGCGCGGAAGCATTCATCGCGGCAGTGAAGAAACTCGAAACGGAGGCGGCATGTTCAGCACGGCATTGAATGCGCCGCGCCGAAGCGTGGCGGAATACGACGACGTGCTGGCATGGATCGTCACGGCGCTGCTCGCCATCGGCCTGGTGATGGTCTATTCCGCCTCGATCGCCACGGCCGAAGCCGGCAAGTACACCAATTTCCAGCCGACCTATTACCTGGTGCGCCATGGAATCTTCATCCTGACGGGCCTGGTGGCCGGCGTGTTCGCATTCCAGATCCCGACGCAGATGTGGCAGAAATATGCGCCGTACCTGTTCCTGATCGGCGTGGTCTTGCTGCTGCTGGTGCTGATTCCCGGCGTGGGCAAGGCGGTCAACGGCAGCCGCCGCTGGTTGCCGTTGTTCGTCGTCAATCTGCAGCCGTCCGAACTGATGAAATTGTTCGCCGTGCTGTATGCCGCCGATTACGCCGTGCGCAAGGGTGCGGTGAAGGATCATCTGCTGCAGCCGTTCCTGCCGATGTTCGGCGTGATGGCGCTGGTCGGTGCGCTATTGCTGCTGGAGCCGGACATGGGCGCGTTCGTGGTGATCTGCGCGATTGCCATGGGCACGCTGTGGCTGGGCGGTTTCAACCTCAAGATATTCGGCGGGCTGCTGCTGCTGCTGCCGGTTGCCTTTGCGGCGCTGATCCTCTCGTCTCCCTATCGCATGCAGCGCGTCATCGGTTTCATGGATCCGTGGTCGGATCCGTATGGCAAGGGCTATCAGCTCAGTCATGCCTTGATCGCATTCGGGCGCGGCGAATGGCTGGGTGTCGGTCTGGGCGGCAGTGTGGAAAAACTGTTCTACCTGCCGGAGGCGCACACCGACTTCCTGCTGGCGGTGATCGCCGAGGAATTGGGTCTGTTCGGGGTGTGTGCGGTGATCCTGCTGTTCGGCTGGCTCATCGTGCGTGCCTTTTCCATCGGTCGCCAGGCGGCCATGTCGGAGCGCCTGTTTGCCGCGCTGGTGGCTCAGGGCATTGCGGTCTGGCTGGGCGTGCAGGCGATGATCAACATCGGCGTGAACATGGGAGTGCTGCCGACCAAGGGATTGACACTGCCGTTCCTGAGCTTCGGCGGCAGCGGCGTGGTGGTGAACTGCGTAGCGGTCGCAGTGTTGTTGCGGATCGATTATGAAAACCGCCGGGTCGCACGAGGTTTACCAATATGAATATTGGGCAACACATACTCGTTGAGCAAAGAGCAAATCCATGCTGTCCGGCAGTTTCGGAGAAGGCTAACTTGCGCCAGCAAGTTAAGCCCAAGCGGGGCGGCCGTAGCCAAAATCGAAGAGCAGCAAGGGGGTTGCCGGTATGAGTCGCACCATACTCATCATGGCTGGCGGCACCGGCGGGCATATCTACCCGGGCCTGGCGGTCGCCGACGCATTGCGCGTGCAGGGCTGGCAGGTGGTGTGGCTGGGGGCGCCGAACAGCATGGAGGCGGAACTGGTGCCCAGACATGGCTATCCGGTGGCCTGGGTGAACTTCACCGGTGTGCGTGGCAAGGGTGTGATGCGTTTGCTGACGCTGCCGTTCACCTTGCTGCGCGCGCTGGGGCAGAGCGCAGCCGCGATATTCACGCATCGCCCCGATGTGGTGCTGGGTATGGGTGGCTACATCACCATGCCGGGCGGCCTGATGGCGGCGATGTTGCGCCGGCCACTGGTGATCCATGAGCAGAATTCCATCGCCGGCATGAGCAACAAGCTGCTGGTAAAGATCGCCACGCGGGTATTGAGCGGCTTCCCGGACGTGCTGAAGGGTACGCAGTGGTGCGGTAATCCGGTACGCGCCGACATCGCCTCCTTGCCGGAACCGGAGACGCGCTATGCCGGCCGCAGCGGCAAATTGAACATGCTGGTGGTGGGCGGCAGCCTGGGGGCGCAGGCGCTCAACGAGGCACTGCCGAAAGCGCTTGCCATGCTGGATGAACAGGAACGTCCGAATGTATTGCACCAGACCGGCAAGAAGCATTTCGAGAATGTGCAGCAGCTCTACAGGCAGGCGGGCGTCAACGCCGACATCCGCCCCTTCCTAGACGACATGGCCAGCCAGTATGGCCGGGCCGATGTGGTGATCTGCCGCGCCGGTGCACTGACCATTGCCGAGCTGGCGGCGGCAGGCGTGGCGAGCGTGCTGGTACCGTTCCCGTTCGCGGTGGACGACCACCAGACACACAACGCGCGCTTCCTGAGCGAAAAGAATGCGGCGCTGCTGCTGCCGCAGAAAGAACTCAGCGCGGAAAAGCTGGCGCAACTGCTGCGCGAGATGACCCGCGAAAAATTGCTGGCGATGGCGCAGGCCGCGCGCAGCCTGGCGAAACCGGAAGCGACGGCGGCGGTTGCGGCGGTGTGCACGGAGATGGCGGAAGCATCATGAAACACAAGATCAAGCATATCCATTTTGTGGGCATCGGCGGTTCCGGCATGAACGGTATCGCCGAAGTGCTGCTCAACCTGGGGTTCAGGGTGAGCGGTTCCGACCTGGCCGACAGCGCGGTCACCCAGCGCCTGCAGGCGCTGGGTGCAAACGTGCATCTGGGCCATGATGCAAAGAACCTGCACGATGCCGATGCCGTGGTGGTGTCCACTGCCGTGAAGGCTGACAACCCGGAAGTGGTGGCGGCGCGCGAACAGCGCATCCCCATCGTGCCGCGAGCGGTGATGCTGGCAGAGCTGATGCGCCTGCGCCAGGGCATCGCCGTGGCGGGCACGCACGGCAAGACCACCACTACATCCCTGGTGACCAGCGTATTGGCCAAGGGGGGCTACGACCCGACCTTCGTCATCGGCGGCCGACTGAACAGCAGCGGTGCGAACGCACGCCTGGGCACGGGCGAGTTCATCGTGGCCGAGGCGGACGAGTCCGATGCCTCATTCCTGTATCTCACGCCGATACTTGCGGTGGTCACCAATATCGATGCCGATCATATGGAGACCTACGGCCACGATTTCGGCAGGCTGAAACAGGCCTTCATCGATTTCATCGAGCGACTGCCGTTCTATGGCCGCGCCATGTTGTGTGTGGACGACGAGAACGTGCGCGACATCCTGCCGCGCATCAGCAAGCCGGTCACTACCTACGGCATGAACGCGGATGCGCAGATACGCGCCGTGAACGTGCGGCATGAGGGCGGTCGGATGCATTTCACCGCACAGTGCCGGCATGACGAAAAATGCCTGTTCGAAGGCAAGCCGCTCGATCTGGATGTGACGCTCAATCTGGCCGGTGAGCACAATGTGCTGAATGCGCTGGCTGCCATTGCCGTCGGCCTGGAGGTCGGTGTGGCGCCGCCTGCAATCGTCGCGGCATTGGCCGAGTTCGAGGGGGTGGGGCGGCGCATGCAGCGCTATGGCGAGGTTTCGCTGGCCGGCGGCGGATCGTTCACGTTGATAGACGACTATGGCCATCACCCGGTGGAGATGAAGGCGACGCTGGCTGCCGTGCGCGGAGCTTTCCCCGGCAAGCGCCTGCTGCTGGCCTTCCAGCCGCATCGCTACACGCGTACGCGCGATCTGTTCGAGGATTTCGTGAAAGTGCTGAGCGGCGTGGATGTACTGGCGCTGGCGGAAGTGTATGCGGCGGGAGAGCCGCCTATCGTCGCTGCCGATGGGCGCGCCCTGATGCATGCCTTGCGCGTGGCTGGCCAGAACGAGGCGGTGTTCGTCGAGAACATCGCCGACATGCCGCAGACCATCATGCAGATGGCGCAGGACGGCGATGTGGTGTTGACCATGGGGGCAGGTTCCATCGGCGGCGTGCCGAACCAGATCAGACAGATGGCGCAACGATGAACATGAGCGAACCGACACAGTTCAGCACGGAGGGGTTGCGCGGGGAGATGTTCCACAACGAGCCCATGTCGCGGCATACCAGCTGGCGCGCGGGCGGCAGGGCGAAGCGCATGTACCGGCCGGCCGACCTGGCTGATCTGCAACGCTTCCTGCAGCTGACGCCGGCGGACGAACCGTTGATCGCAGTCGGTCTCGGCAGCAACTTGCTGGTGCGGGATGGCGGGCTGAACGGTACGGTGCTGTTGATGGTGGGCGCGCTGACCGAGCTGCGCATGGATGGCGAGCACACCATCTATGCACAGGCCGGCGTGGCGGGGGCCAAGCTGGCACGCTTCGCCGCCTCGAACCACCTGTGCGGCGCGGAGTTCTTCGTCGGCATCCCGGGCACTCTGGGCGGCATGCTGGCGATGAACGCCGGGTGCTATGGCGGCGAGACCTGGCAGAAAGTGCAGCGCGTGCAGGTGCTGATGCGCAGCGGCGAATTGCTGGAGCGCACACCGAAGCAATATGAGATCGGCTACCGCCATGTGGCGCTGCGCAATGCGGGCAAAGAGTTCTTCGTCGGTGCCTGGCTGCAGCTGGAGAGCGGCGATGTCGAAGCGGCGCGCCAGGAGATCAAGGCCTTGATGGAAAAACGCAGCGCCAGCCAGCCATTGCAATTGCCGAATGCAGGCTCGGTGTTCCGCAATCCACCGGGCGGGCATGCGGCAAAGTTGATTGAAGGTTGCGGATTGAAGGGACGCAGGATCGGCGGCGCGCAGGTGTCGGAGAAACATGCCAATTTCATCGTGAATGTGGGCGGGGCGACGGCGGCGGATATCGAGAACCTGATCGAAGAGGTGCGGGAGACGGTGCTGCGGCGAACGGGAATCGAGCTGCATCCGGAAGTAAAGATAGTGGGAGAGCGAATTTGAGCAAGTTTGGAAAAGTGGCGGTGCTGTTCGGTGGGCGTTCTGCCGAGCGCGATGTGTCGCTGAAGAGCGGCAGCGCAGTGCTGGCTGCACTGCAGCGCAGCGGTGTCGACGCGCATGCCTTCGATCCGGCGCAGCGCGAATTGGCCGAGCTGAAACAGGAGCGGTTCGATCGCGTGTTCATCGCGCTGCACGGGCGTTTCGGCGAAGACGGCACGGTGCAGGGCGCACTGGAGCTGATGGGCATTCCTTATACCGGAAGCGGTGTGATGGCCTCGGCATTGGGGATGGATAAATGGCGCACCAAGCTGGTATGGCAGGCCGCGGGCATGCCCATCCCGGATTACGAGATGCTCACCGAGCGCAGCGACTGGGTGGGCGTGGTACAGCGTTTGGGGCTGCCGTTGTTCGTCAAGCCGGCGAACGAAGGATCGAGCGTCGGCATCAGCAAGGTGAAGCGTGTGGAAGACTTGCCGGCTGCATATGCGGAGGCGGCGAAGCACGACAAGTTGGTGCTTGCCGAGCGCTTTATCGGCGGCGGCGAATACACCGCTGCGATCCTCAACGGGCGGGCGCTGCCGGTGATCAAGATCGAGCCGGCGAACGAGTTCTACGATTACGAAGCGAAATACCTGCGGGACGATACGCGCTATCTGTGTCCGTGCGGTTTGAGCGCGGAGCAGGAGGGTGAAATGCAGCATCTGGCGCAACTGGGTTTTGCGCTGATCGGCGGGCAGGGCTGGGGGCGCGTGGATTTCCTGCGCAGCGAAGATGGCAAGCCGTATCTGCTGGAGGTGAATACCTCGCCCGGCATGACCGATCACAGCCTGGTGCCGATGGCGGCGCGGCAAGCTGGCATCAGTTTCGAGCAACTGGTATTGCAGGTGCTGGAGGGGGCTGGAATTGGAAAATAGTTTTTCACGATTGCTTCCTCTCCCTCGGGGAGAGGATTGTGGTGTGGGCTATGTGGGATAACGTACCCCTGCTGCGCAACATCGCCAACGCCTTGTTCGGCCTCAGCCTGCTGCTGGTGCTGTATGGGACAGCGCGCTATGTGTTGCGCCTGCCGGTGTTTCCGCTGCGCACGGTGGAACTGGCACAGGCGCCGCAGCGCGTCCCGGTCGAGCTGCTGGAGAAAGTGGTGCACGAGCAGGTGAGCGGGAATTTTTTCACTGTCGACCTGGAGCAGACGCGGCAGGATTTCGAGAAGCTGCCCTGGGTGCGCAAGGTGAGCGTGCGGCGCAAATTCCCGTGGAGCCTGCAAGTGGAGGTGGAAGAGCAGGTCGCGCTGGCGCACTGGAACGGCAAGGAGCTGGTGAATACTCATGGCGAGGTGTTCGCCGGGGTGTCGGAGCAGGCGTTGCCCGATTTCATCGGACAGCCCGATACCTCGGCGCAGGTGACGCAAATGTACGGCGAGCTGAGCGCGACGCTGCAGCCGATGAAGCAGCAGATCGTGCAGATCAGCCTGTCACCGCGGTTCGCTTGGCAGGTCAGGCTGGACAGCGGTCTGGTGCTGGAACTGGGGCGGGAAGAGATGCAGCAGCGGCTGGCGCGTTTCGTGAAGGTCTATCCATACAGCCTTACCACGCTGGCGCGGCCGGTGAAGCATGTGGATCTGCGTTACCGCAACGGGTTTGCGGCTTACCTGCCGGGTGGGATTGTTTGAGGGTGTAGCAAGGGGATAACGATGAGCAAGAACAGGGAAAACAAGAATCTGGTCGTGGCGCTGGACATCGGTACGTCGAAGATTGCGTGCATCGTCGCCGAGATCAGGCCGGAGGGCACGCTGGAGGTGATCGGTGCGGGCATGCACGAATCCTCCGGCATGAAGAAGGGCATGGTGGTGAACATCGACGCCACCGTGGGCGCCATCCAGCGCGCGCTGGAGGAGGCTGAGCTGATGGCCGACTGCAAGATACGCGAGGTCTACACCGGCATCGCGGGCAGCCACATCCGCAGCTCCAACGCCAACGGCATGATCAAGATCAAGGACAAGGAAGTGGCGCACACCGACATCGTGCGCGCGGTGGAGACGGCGAGCTCGATCAGCCTGCCGGGCGACCAGCAGATCCTGCACATCCTGGAGCAGGAGTTCAGTATCGATGGTCAGGAAGGCATCAAGAAACCGCTGGGCATGAGCGGCATGCGGCTCGAAGTCGAGGTGCACATCGTCACGGGGGCGGTGGCGGCGGTGCAGAACATCCTGAAGTGCATCCACCGTTGCGGGCTGGAGGTGAACGAGATGATCCTGCAGCCGCTGGCGTCGAGCAAGGCGGTGCTGGCGGACGACGAAAGGGAGCTGGGGGTGTGCCTGGTGGACATCGGGGGCGGCACCACCGATGTGGCGATCTTCACAAACGGGGCGATCCGCCACACGGCGGTGATTCCCATTGCCGGCGACCAGATCACCAACGATATCGCGATGGCCTTGCGTACGCCGACCAAGGATGCCGAGGATATCAAGATCAAATACGGCTGCGCCTTGCGCCAGCTGGCCAACGATGCGCCGATCGAAGTGCCCGGTGTGGGCGAGCGCGGCGCACGCATGTTGTCGCGCCAAACGCTGGCGGAAGTGATCGAGCCGCGCGTGGAGGAGTTGTATTCGCTGGTACAGCAGGAGCTGCGCCGCAGCGGTTTCGAGGATCTGCTCTCATCCGGGGTGGTGATTACCGGCGGCAGCAGCGCCATGCAGGGCATGGTCGAGCTGGGCGAGGAGATATTCCATATGCCGGTGCGCATGGGCGTGCCGCGCAGCATCGGGGGATTGTCGGATGTGGTGAAGACGCCGCGCTATGCGACAGGCGTCGGTTTGCTGTTGTACGGCCTGGAGCAGCACAAGCGTGATGAGGTGGCGCGTGTGAATTCGGGTTCTTTCGGGGATGTGTTGGCCAGCATGAAGACGTGGTTCCAGCGTAATTTTTAGTGATGTCGTTTCAGGGTCGGTTTTGCAATTTAGAAAAGGAGAACAAACATGTTTGAACTAATGGATGCTCAGCCGCAAGGCGCAGTGATCAAGGTGGTGGGAGTGGGTGGTTGCGGCGGTAACGCCGTCGATCACATGATCGATCAGGGAGTCCAGGGCGTCGAATTCATCGCCATCAATACCGATGCCCAGGCATTGCGCCGCAGCAAGGCGCGCGTGCAACTGCAGATCGGCGCGAACCTGACCAAGGGGCTGGGCGCAGGCGCCAAGCCGGAGATCGGGCAGGCTGCGGCGATCGAGGACCGCGAGCGCATCTCCGAGATCATCAACGGTGCAAACATGGTGTTCATCACGGCCGGCATGGGCGGCGGCACCGGCACCGGTGCAGCTCCGATCGTGGCGCAAGTGGCCAAGGAGATGGGCATCCTCACCGTGGCCGTGGTGACCAAGCCATTCGTGTTCGAAGGCAAGCGCATGACGCTGGCGCAAAGCGGCATCGAGGAACTGGCTTCCTATGTCGATTCGCTGATCATCGTGCCGAATGCCAAGCTGATGGAAGTGCTGGGCGGCAAAACCACATTGCCGGAAGCTTTCAAGGCGGCCAATGGCGTACTGCAAGGGGCGGTGGCAGGGATTGCCGAAGTGATCAATGTGCCTGGCATGGTGAACGTGGACTTCGCCGATGTGTGCACGCTGATGTCGGAGAACGGCATGGCGATGATGGGCGCCGCTTCCGCATCCGGCGAGGGCCGTGCACAGCGTGCCGCCGAACAGGCTATCGCCAGCCCGCTGCTGGAGGATGTCGACCTGTCCGGTGCGCGTGGCGTGCTGGTCAACATCACTTCCAGCAGCAGCCTGACCCTGGAGGAGCTGCATGAGGTGATGAACTGCTTCCAGTTTGCGGCACAGGAAGCCACCGTGATCGTCGGTTCGGTGTTCGACGAGTCGATGGGCGACGAGATGCGCGTGACCATTGTGGCTACCGGACTGGGCGCACCGCTGGCGCGCAAGCAGCCGAAGCCGGTACTGGCCTACGAGAAGCAACAGCGCACCGGGACGCACGATGTACCGATGGTGAACTACAACGAACTGGACATGCCGGCAGTGATCCGTACCGGGCGTCATCGCGAAGCGGTGGAAGCGATGAAGCAGTCGGGCGTCGATCCGCTGGATATCCCTTCGTTCCTGCGCAAGCAGGCCGACTGAACCGGGGCGAAGCGGCGGCGGACGGGTCTCCCGTCTGTGTTAAACTTCGCTCCTGTTTTGTCAGGTCAGGTCAAATGGTCAAGCAACGCACACTGAAAACGACGGTGCAGGCGACGGGTGTCGGTCTGCACACCGGCGAAAAGGTCTATCTGACCTTGCGCCCGGCCGCCATCGATAGCGGCATCGTGTTCCGTCGCGTCGACCTGCCTGGCTCTGGGGATATCCGCGCCGAAGCGCATGCGGTGCATGACACGCGCCTCTCCACTTGCCTTGAGGCGCATGGCGCACGCGTGGCGACGGTCGAACATCTGATGTCGGCGTTTGCCGGCTTGGGCATCGACAATGCCATCGTCGAGCTGACCAGTTCGGAACTGCCCATTATGGACGGCAGTGCCGGAACCTTCATCTTTCTGTTGCAATCGGCGGGCATCGCCGAACAGGCGGCAGCCAAGAAATTCATCCGCATCAAGAAGGTCATAGAGGTGAAAGATGGCGACAAATGGGTGCGTTTTGAGCCATTCAACGGTTATAAGCTGAATTTCACCATCAATTTTGCCCATCCTGTGTTTGCCAACACCAAACAGAACGTGACGGTCGATCTGGGCGAACATTCCTATATAAAGGAAGTGAGCCGTGCCCGCACTTTCGGTTTCATGCAGGAAGTGGAGTACATGCGTTCGCAGGGGTTGGCGCTGGGCGGCAGCCTGGATAACGCCATCGTGATGGACGAATATCGCGTCATTAATCCGGACGGGCTGCGTTTCGAGGACGAATTCGTCAAACACAAGGTGCTGGATGCCATCGGCGACCTGTACCTGCTGGGCCACCCGTTGATAGGCGCATTTTCTGGCTATAAATCCGGCCATGCCTTGAACAATGCGTTATGCCGGGCATTGCTCGCCGACGAGACGGCGTGGGAGTTCACCACGTTTGAAAAGCCGGAAGAGGCCCCGGATTTCCTGCGGTTGCAACTACAACCGGCTTGAACCTTCGCCAGCGATGCTGATCCGCCTCGCATTGCTGCTGTCCATATTGCTGATCGTTTCGTCTGCGGCCCTGTACCTGGTTACCGGTGATCGGCGCTACCCGCGCCTCGTCTGGCAAGTGGTGCGTTTTATGGTTTATGTGCTGTTGGTATTCGGTGCACTTTACCTGCTGGAGCGATATGGGCTGGTTGCCTGGCGGGTGCTGGTCTGAGGCGGCGATTTTTATGTAACTTGTTGTTTATTGACAAATCACGTCCGTTTTGAAAGGCGTTTCAAGGCGGTCTTCAGAGGGGAGTCGGCGAGGGTTGCATTCAGCCTGTCCAGCGCTTCCTGCGCCGTTCTGCCCAGTTTGCGCGCTTTCGGCGGCGCGGCGCGCGGCGCGGCCGTGACTTGCACCCGAATTTGAATTCCAGTAACCTCGCATCCCCTTGCTTGAAAAAGGGAAATAAGTTCCGGCGCCATTTGCCGCAACTTCGCTGCCACCGCGCCGTTGTCGGCGCTGATCGACAGGAGCTGATGGCGGAGCTGTAATATGCGGCTGTTATGCTGCAGGGAGGGCGGTGCAATCGATGCATACATTCGCTGCAGCGCCATGAGCTGTCTGGCTGTGCTCGAAAGTTGCCGCAATTCCGGGCTGGAGCCGAGGAAGGCGTTCAAACGGTGCGGCACGGTAGGCTCCACTGGACACGGATCATAAAGGGGAATACGTGAATATTATTCTAGTTTCCAATCGGTTTGCAAAAGCCCGCAGCATTACGCTGACCGGGACGCATCTGGCCGTGCTGACCGTGCTGGCTGCGGCCCTGTTCGTTGCGGCAGTGCTGGCAGCACAATATGCCATTGTGCGGTTCCAGCCGAACCTGATGGGGAACGAATTGCGCAACTGGCTGGCCAGTGCGCAAGAAGACGAGCTGCAAAAACAGGAAGCTTTCATGCACAAGAGCCTGGATACCCTGGCCATGCGCCTTGGGCAGATGCAGGCACAGGTGATGCGGCTGAACGGACTGGGCGCGCGCCTGGCCAAGCTGACGGGCATGAAGCCGGAAGAGTTCTCGTTCGACAAATCGCCTGCGCAAGGTGGACCGTACCTGCCGGCCGCCCTGCAGCAGCAGGTTTCCCTGTCCAGCATGGATCAGCAACTGGTTGAATTGAACGCCTTGCTGAGCGACCGCAGCGACAAGCTGGTGGCGCTGGAGACCCTGTTGATGCAGGACAAGCTGAGCAAGAAGCTGCTGCCTTCCGTCGCACCGATCAACGAGGCCTGGTATTCCTCCAACTTCGGCTGGCGCATCGATCCGTTCACCGGCAAGAATGCCATGCACGAAGGTGTGGACTACATGGTTCCGGAAGGCACGGTGATCCATGCCTCGGCTGGCGGGGTGGTGGTGTATGCGGATACGCACCCGCAGTATGGTAATATGGTCGAGATCGACCATGGCAACGATGTCGTGACGCGTTATGCGCATGCATCAAGGCTGCTGGTCAAGGTCGGGCAGATGGTGCGGCGCGGGCAAGAGATCGCCCTGTCTGGCAGTACGGGCAGATCCACAGGGCCGCATCTGCATTTTGAAGTGAGATACAAAGGCATCGCCCAGAATCCGGTTCGCTTTCTGGAAAAAGCCAGAAGCTGACCTTACAGATTTTGCAGAAGGGTGAGGTGTGTGCCTCACCCTTTTTTATTTGTTGATGGCAGCACAGAAGAAAATACAGCATGATCTCAAAATTATTGAAGTCCGTATTCGGCAGCCGTAACGACCGCCTGCTCAAACAGTACCGCCAGACCGTCGCGCGCATCAATGCATTGGAAGCGGGCATAGCCGCGCTTTCGGATGACGATCTGCGCGGCAAGACGGCAGAGTTCCAGCAACGGGTGCAACAGGGAGAGTCGCTGGACGCGATCCTGCCGGAGGCGTTCGCCGTCGTGCGCGAAGGCGGCAAGCGTGCCCTGCAGATGCGCCACTTCGATGTGCAGCTGATCGGGGGCATGGTGCTGCATTACGGCAAGATCGCGGAGATGCGCACCGGCGAAGGCAAAACCCTGATGGCGACCCTGCCTGCCTACCTGAATGCCCTCTCCGGCAAGGGGGTGCACGTGGTGACGGTGAACGATTACCTGGCTGCCCGCGATGCCGAATGGATGGGCAAGCTATACCGATTCCTCGGTCTTTCCGTCGGCGTCATCCTCACCAGCATGGAGCATGCGGACAAGCAGGCTGCCTACGGCGCGGACATCACCTACGGAACCAACAATGAATTCGGTTTCGACTACCTGCGCGACAACATGGCGGCGAGCGCCGAAGAGCGCTTCCAGCGCGGCCTGAACTTCGCCATCGTCGACGAAGTGGACTCCATCCTGATCGACGAAGCGCGTACACCGCTGATCATCTCCGGGCAGGCGGAAGACAACCTCGATGTCTATCTGGCGATGGACAAGCTGGCGCCCAAGCTGACGCGGCAGGCGGATGAGAATGCGCCGGGCGATTATTATGTCGATGAGAAGAACCACCAGATCCTGCTGAGCGAATCGGGGCACGAGAACGCCGAGCGCCTGCTGGCGCAAGCCGGCATGTTGCCGATCGGCGGCAGCCTGTACGACCCGGCCAACATCACGCTGATCCACCACCTGTACGCCGCATTGCGCGCACATAACCTGTTCCTGCGCGACCAGCACTATGTGGTGCAAAATGGCGAAGTGGTGATCGTGGACGAATTCACCGGCCGACTGATGTCCGGGCGGCGCTGGTCGGACGGGTTGCATCAGGCGGTAGAGGCCAAGGAGGGTGTGGCGATCCAGAAGGAGAATCAGACGCTGGCCTCGATCACCTTCCAGAACTATTTCCGCATGTACAACAAGCTGTCCGGCATGACCGGCACGGCAGACACGGAGGCATTCGAGTTCCAGTCCATCTACAACCTGGAAACCGTCATCGTCCCGCCGCATCGTCCGACGGTGCGCAAGGACATGATGGACAAGGTCTATCTCAGCGCCAAGGAGAAATATGCGGCGGTGATCGCCGATGTGCGCGACTGCTACGAACGCGGCCAGCCCGTGTTGGTGGGCACCACCTCGATCGAGACCTCGGAGCTGTTGTCCGGCCTGCTGGACAAGGCCAGGTTGCCGCACCAGGTGCTGAATGCCAAGCAGCATGCGCGCGAAGCCGAAATCGTGGCGCAAGCCGGGCGGCCGAAGATGATCACCATCGCCACCAACATGGCCGGCCGCGGTACCGACATCGTGCTGGGCGGCAATGTGGAGAAACCCATCGAGTTGGTGCGCATGGACGAGAGCCTGGATGGGGCCACCAAAGAGCAACGCATCGCCCAGCTGCGCGCCGAGTGGCAGCCCGTCCATGAGCAGGTCATCGCCAGCGGCGGCCTGCATATCATCGGCACTGAACGCCACGAATCGAGGCGCGTGGACAACCAGCTGCGCGGACGTTCCGGCCGCCAGGGCGATCCCGGTTCCAGCCGTTTCTACCTGTCGCTGGAAGATCCGCTGCTGCGCATCTTCGCTTCCGACCGGGTTGCGGCGATCATGAACAGGTTCAAGCTGCCTGAAGGCGAAGCGATCGAACACACCTGGGTGACGCGCGCGATCGAGAACGCGCAGCGCAAGGTTGAAGCGCGCAACTTCGACATGCGCAAGCAGATCCTGGAATACGACGATGTCGCCAACGATCAGCGCAAGGTGATCTACCAGCAGCGCACCGAATTGCTTGAGAGCACGGATATCTCGGAAACCATCGATGCAATGCGCGAAGGCGTGCTGTCCGACACCATTGCGGAATATATTCCGCACGGCAGCATGGAAGAGCAATGGGATGCGCCCGGCCTGGAGAAGGCGCTGGCCGCCGAATTCCAGTTGCACCTGCCCGTGGTGCAATGGCTGGAGGAAGACAAGACCCTCGACGAGAACGGGCTGCAACAGCGCGTGGCGGCAGCCGGGCGGCAGCAATACCAGGCCAAGGTCGACCAGGTCGGTGCGGAGGTGATGCACGGTTACGAGCGCATCGTCATGCTGCAGAGCCTGGATCAGCATTGGCGCGAACACCTGGCGGCACTCGACCACTTGCGCCAGGGCATCCATCTGCGCGGCTATGCACAGAAGAACCCCAAACAGGAATACAAGCGCGAAGCGTTCGAGCTGTTCGCCACCATGCTGGAAGCGATCAAGCGCGATGTGACGCAGACATTGATGAATGTGCAGATCCGCAGCGAGGCGGATGTGGCGGCGGCGGAAGTGCCCCACGCGCCCGAAAATGTACAGTATCATCACGCCGATTATGAAGAGGCGCTGGCATCGACCGACGGGCAGGAGGCGGAGCACAAGCCGTTCGTGCGTGGAGCCGAAAAGGTCGGCCGTAACGATCCCTGTCCTTGCGGCTCAGGCAAAAAATACAAGCAGTGCCATGGCAGATTGAATTGATGCAACAACTTCTGGGGGATTGAGAATGACAAAAGAAGACCTGATCATACAAACCTTGCATAACTCCACGCTCACTGAGGAGCTGCGCGACGCCGAGATCGAATCACTGGCGCGCATCATCGAGATCAAGGAATACAAGGCAGGCGACGTTCTGGTGCAGCCCGGCGATGACAGGCTGAAGAATGCCCTGATCATTCTCGCCAACGGTGAGGTCGAGGCGAATGCCAACGTAGGCGGCGAGCAGGCCACGTTGCACCTGCTCCAACCGGGCGACCTGGCAGGCATCATCACTTTTGTCGGCGGCAACGTTGCGCAGATCAGTGCGATTGTGGTTGCCAAGACCGATTGCAAGGTGTTGTTGCTGGAGCGCTCCAAGTTCGAGTCGTTGCTGAACACGCAGCCGGCCATCGTGTATTACGTGATGCGCGGCATCGTGCGCCATACGCATGGCATCGTGCGCCGCATGAACATGCAATCCGTCGAGATGAGCAACTACATCCATCAAACCCACGGCCGTTACTAAAGGAAGCCTGCAATGCCGGTGAATCTCTCTGCGCCCGTCGCGGCACGACTGTTGCCCGTTGCGGGCGTTTCTTTGGGTGTCGCCGAAGCGAACATCAAACGTGCCGACCGCAAAGACCTGCTGGTCATCAAGCTGGACGAGGGTGCGACCGTCGCCGGCGTGTTCACCACCAACCGTTTCTGCGCTGCTCCGGTTACGGTGGCAAAAGCGCATCTTGCTGCGGGCAAGGGCATCCGCGCGCTGCTGGTCAACACCGGCAATGCCAACGCCGGCACCGGCGAGCAGGGCATGGCGGCTGCCCGCACGACCTGCGCCGAACTGGCAAAACTGCTGGGCTGTGCGTCAGAACAGGTGCTGCCCTATTCCACCGGCGTCATCATGGAGCCGCTGCCGGTCGGCAAGATCGTCGCCGGCATGCCGCAAGCCATCGCCAACCTGAAGGCCGACAACTGGTTCGATGCGGCTCATGCCATCATGACCACCGACATCGTCGCCAAGGCGGTGTCGAAGCAGGTGCAGATCGGCGGCAAGACCGTCACCGTCACCGGCATCTCCAAAGGCTCCGGCATGATCCATCCCAACATGGCCACCATGCTGGGCTATATCGCCACCGATGCGGCCATCGCACAGCCGTTGCTGCAACAGATGGTGAGCGAGGCTGCCAACCGTTCGTTCAATTGCATCACTGTCGACGGCGATACCTCGACCAACGACGCATTGATGCTGATCGCCACCGGCAGGAGCGGCGTGCAGATCGCAGAATCGGAACGTGCCGCGATGCAGACTGCAGTCAGCGAAGTTGCCACGGTGCTGGCGCAGGCCATCGTGCGCGACGGCGAGGGAGCGACCAAGTTCATCACCATCAAGGTGGAAGGCGGCAAGGACGAGGCCGAGTGCAAGAATATCGGCTACGCCATCGCCCATTCGCCTCTGGTGAAGACCGCGTTCTTTGCGTCCGATCCCAACCTCGGGCGCATTCTCGCTGCGATCGGATATGCAGGAGTGGGCGATCTCGATGTGGGGAAATTGAAGCTGTATCTGGATGATGTGCTGGTGGCCGAGAATGGCGGACGCGCACCGAGTTACCAGGAAGAAGACGGCCAGCGCGTGATGAAGCAGAGCGACATTGCCATCCGTGTGGTGCTGAACCGCGGCAAGGTGAATGCCACGTTATGGACGTGCGATTTTTCGTACGATTATGTGAAGATTAACGCGAGTTATCGCAGTTAATTTTCTTGCCGTTCGTGCTGTGCTTGTCGAAGCATGACGGCTGGGTACACAGATTGTCGGGGGTGCCCGGCAGCAAGTCACTTTTTCTTGCTTCGCCAAGGAAAAAGTAACCAAAAAGAAGGCGACCCCGGTGCGCCGCCCCTTCGGGGTTCCCTGCGTTGCTCGACTGGTCAGGCCTCCTCATAAGCTCGCACGACCCGCTGCGCGGTCACGTGCTCAAACATATTCGTCGGATTACCCCTGACCAGCCTGCGCTACTCGGCGGCGCACAGGGGAATGGGCGGCTAAGCAAAGAGGTTCGTTATGGATAAATTGGAAAGATTCCTAAGTCGTGCTGAAGGCTTACTTGCCCGCTTGGAAAACGTGTTGCCCGGCGCACAACCGCAAATTCCCGACTGGCAATCCGCTGCCGCCTTCCGCTGGGATCACCAGCAGCGCTCACTTCATCCCGTGCCGAATTTCCAGCGTATCGCGCTCGCCGATCTGCTCGGCATCGACGACCAGAAACAGCGCATCCGCCAGAACACGCAGCAATTCGTGCGCGGCGGCACGGCGAACAACGTGCTGCTCTCCGGTGCGCGCGGCACGGGCAAGTCGTCGCTGGTCAAGGCCCTGCTGAACGAATATGCCGGGCAAGGCCTGCGCGTGATCCAGATCGACAAGCAGGGCCTGATCGACCTGTCGTACATCGTCGGTCTGGTGCAGGGGCGCGCAGAGCGCTTCATCCTGTATTGCGACGATCTGTCCTTCAATGATGCCGAACCCGGCTACCAGTCGCTCAAGGCCGCGCTCGACGGCGATCTGGTCGCATTCTCCGACAATCTGCTGATCTACGCGACGTCCAACCGCCGCCACCTGATGCCGGACTATATGCAGGATAACCTTGCCACAAAACACGTCGGCGACGAGGTGCACCCGGCAGAAAGCGTGGAGGAGAAAGTGTCCCTGTCCGAACGCTTCGGCCTGTGGATATCGTTCTATCCGTTTGCGCAGGACGAATATCTGGCGGTGGCAGCACATTGGCTGGTGCATCATGGATGGAAGCAGGGGCTGACTGACGAAGTGCGCACGGCGGCATTGCAGTGGTCGTTGCTGCGCGGATCGAGGAGCGGCAGGGTGGCGGGGCAGTTTGCGAAGGATTGGTGCGGACGGCATGTCGCAAAGTAAGATCGTCGAAGTCGCCGCTGCAGTATTGCAACGCCCAGACGGTTCTTTCCTGCTGGCCCAGCGCCCTGTCGACAAGATATGGGCCGGCTACTGGGAATTCCCGGGGGGCAAGGTGGAGCCGGGCGAAACGCCTCGCGACGCGTTGTTGCGCGAACTGCGCGAAGAGCTGGGAATCACCGTGCAAACCGCTTATCCGTGGCTTACCCATGTGTTCACGTACCCGCATGCGACGGTACGCCTGAATTTCTTTCGCGTGACGGCATGGGGCGGCGAGCCGCACCCGCACGAAGGCCAGCAGTTTGCCTGGCAATACCCGGGCAGGGCTTCGGTCGAGCCGGTTCTTCCTGCCAATGCCCCCATCCTGCGAGCCCTGGAATTGCCGGATCTGTATGCCATCAGCAATGCCGCCGAACTGGGGGTAGAACCGTTTCTGGCCAGGTTGAAAACCAGGTTGGATGCCGGCCTGCGGCTGGTCCAGTTGCGCGAGAAAGACCTGTCGCGTAACGAATTGCGGGAACTGGCGCTACGCGTGGCGACGCTGACCCACGCATGCGGCGCGAAGCTGCTGCTCAATGGCGATGTGGCGCTGGCCCAGGAAGTGGGGGCGGCGGGTGTGCAGTTGACATCGACGCAGCTGGCGGAACTGAAGGAGCGGCCGGCCATCGATTGGTGTGCAGCTTCCTGCCACAATGCCGAGGAGTTGCGTCGAGCCGAATCACTGGGCTGCGATTTCGCACTGTTGAGTCCGGTGCTGCCGACAAGATCCCATCCCGGCGCGCAGCACCTGGGGTGGGCGGGCTTTGCGGTGATCGTGGCGGGAACGTCCATCCCGGTGTACGCCCTGGGCGGGCTGGTCGAGGACGATATGCGGGTCGCGTGGCAGCATGGTGCGCACGGCATTGCCTTGCTGCGTCAGGCCTGGGTTTCCTGATTGCCGGCATCCCGTTCGCGTTGTTCGACGCGGTATTCTTCGTTTGCCCATTTGCCCAGATCAATGAGTTTGCAGCGTTCGCTGCAGAACGGGCGGAAGCGGTTGCCGGTATCCCATACCAGTTCCTTGCCGCAGTTCGGGCAGGCGACGACAGGTGGCTTGTTCATTGCAGCGAGCAGAAGGTCAGATCGAAGGCCACATCCTGGTCGTACAGCGCAGTCTTGGCTGCGAAGCTGGCTGCAACGAAGCGGATATTGAGCGCGTACTTGTTGGCGCTGACCTCGGGAATGCAGGGCAGTCCGACATCAAGCGATATGCGCAACATCTGTGCCACGCGGCCCCCCTGCATTTGCTGGAAGCTGCCATGGAAGGCGGTGAAGTGGTGGACCTTGCCGTTCTCGCGCAACAGCTTGAGCAGGATGGTGATGCCGTCGCGCAACGGCAGCATGGGGGCGAGCCAGGCATCCAGGTTCTTGCGGCGGAGCTCGGCGCTCTGGTGCTGCCAATAGTGATAGGAAGGCAGGTCGAACTCGCACACGCCGCCGGGGATGCAGGCGCGCTGCTTGATCGCCATCAGCCATTCGTCGTCACGCAGGTGCTGGCCGATCTTGCCGCTCATGCCGAGCAGTCTGGCGCTGGCGTTTTCGATCTCGCCGAGCACGGCATCCAGCGCATCTTCCAGTATCTCGGGGTTGTTGTGCAGCGCGCTCAGCGCCTTCTTCTGGCGTTCCAGTTCTTGCAGCAGGTCGGATTTGAGGTCGGCGCGGCAGGCTACTTCGAGTATCTCGAACAGCACACCGAGTGCGGCATGGTGGTCCGGGCTTTCGTCGCTCTCGATGAACCTGCTGATGCGGAAGAAGAGATCTTCCAGGCGCAGCATCGTGCGTACTCGTTCGTTGAGAGGAAACTCGTAACTGATCACATTCGTCTAGCCGGGACGGGGTTTTGGTGGTTGCGAAAGATATAGGCAGTGCCGCATCGCGTCAATTGCTTTCGGCGGCCAAAACCGATAAACGGCGGTGCATCCTGACGACCTGTTCTTTCAGGCGCTCCAGGTTGCCGTTGTTGTCAATGACCTCGTCTGCCAGGCGCAACCGCTCGGTCCGGCCGAGCTGGCGCGCCATGATGGCCCGTACGGCGGCTTCATCCAGATTGTTGCGCTGGACGGTACGGGCGATCTGGGTGTCTTCCGAACAGTCCACGGTGATGACGCGTTGCAGCCAGCCGGCATAGCACCCGCTTTCGAACAGCAGGGGCACCACGACCAGCGTGTAAGGTGCATCGGTGGGCGCACTGGCCTGTTGCCTGGCTTGAGCGAAGATGAGCGGATGCAGGATCGCTTCCAGGCGCTCTCTTGCCGCCGCGTCGCCAAAAACAAGCGCACGCATCCGGCTGCGATCGAGTGCTCCTTCGTGATTGAGGGCTTGCTCCCCGAATGCGGCCCGGATCGCTGGAATGGCCATTCCGCTGGACTGGGTCAGCTGGTGCGAGATCAGGTCGGTGTCGACGATACGCACGCCGAGGGCGGCGAACAGGTGGGCAACGGTGCTTTTGCCGCTGCCAATGCCGCCTGTCAGGCCTACCAGATAGCTCACAGGGCCAGCAACTGCAGGTAACTTTGCGTCAGTGCCAGCCCCCAGAACAGCGCGATCAATCCGCCCCCTGCGAGGTAAGGCCCGAATGGGATGGGGATATTGCGGCCATGTTTGGCGAACAGGATGAGCGCGATGCCGACCACGGCACCGACCAGGGAAGAGAGCAGGATGACCAGCGGCAACAGCTGCCAGCCCAGCCATGCCCCGATGACGGCCAGCAGCTTGAAATCGCCGTAACCCATGCCTTCCTTGCCGGTAGTGAGCTTGAATGCCCAGTACACGCTCCACAGGCAGAGATAGCCTGCAGCCGCACCGATGACGGCATTGGGTAATGAAGTATAGACGCCATTGAGGTTGAGCAGCAGACCGAGCCAGAGCAGCGGCAGGGTGATGTCATCCGGCAGCAGCTGGGTATCGAAATCGATGAAGGTGAGTGCGAGCAGTGCCCATATGAATACGAGGGCCGCAACTGCGGCAATGCCAAAACCGAAATGCCAGGCGGCATAGGCGCTGAGGATGCCGCTGACGGCTTCGACGGTGGGGTAGCGCGGCGAGATGGCGGCTCCGCAGCCTTTGCATTTGCCGCGCAGCAACAGGTAGCTCAGAACCGGGATGTTCTCTGCCGCGCTGATGGCGTGCCCGCAATGCGGACAGGCGGAGCGGGGTACGAGCAGGTTGTAGCGCGGGGCTGGCTCAGGCGATTGCCCGTTCAGCTCGGCGCATTGTGCGTGCCAATCGCGTTCCATCATCCTGGGCAGGCGGTGGATGACGACGTTGAGAAAGCTGCCGACCACCAGGCCCAGCAGGCCGCAGGCAATGGCGAATACGAGGGGTTCGGATTTGAATAGCTGGAATAGTTCGGTCATGGCGATAGTTTCGGTGAAGCCTAACGGTGGGTTATATCGGAGCTAAAACTACCGACAAGCAGTTCTGGGATCCCGGCGAGCACGGAAAAATCAGCGCGCTGGATTGCACCGGAAGTGGCATCGATCACCTTGCATATACAAAAAAGGCGCGGCCATCGCCGCGCCCGTTGTCGTCTGGTTGCCTAACCGCTGACGGCCTGGCCCATTTTGAAGATCGGCAGGTACATTGCCACCACCATGCCGCCGATCAGCGTACCCAGGACCACCATGATGATGGGTTCCATCAGGCTCGACAACGCTTCCACAGCGTCGTCGACCTCGGCCTCGAAGAAGTCTGCGACCTTGCTCAGCATGGCGTCCAGGGCGCCGGACTCTTCGCCGATGGCGACCATCTGCAGCACCATGCTGGGGAACACATCGGTATTTTGCATGGCCACGGTCAGGCTGGTGCCCGACGTCACTTCGCGCTGGATGGCCTTGGTGGCATCGGAATAGACTGCATTGCCGGCAGCGCCCGCGACGGAGTCGAAAGCCTCGACCAGCGGCACGCCGGCTGCAAACATGGTGGAGAGGGTGCGCGCCCAGCGCGCGATGGAAGCCTTGCGCACCAGCGGCCCGAACACCGGGATCTTCAGCATCAGCTGGTCCATGCGGCGCTGCATGGTCTTGTTGCGCTTCCAGGCATAGAAGAACCCGTATACGCTGCCGCCGACGATACCGAAAATCGCCCACCACCATGCCACGAAAAAGTCGGAGATGGACATGACGACCAGGGTCGGGCCGGGCAAATCGGCGCCGAAGTTGGAAAACAGCGTCTTGAAGGCGGGGATCACGAAGATCATGATCACTGCGGTGATGACGAATGCGACCACGATGATGGAAACAGGGTAGAACAAGGCGGATTTGATCTTGCTCTTGATGGCCAGGATCTTTTCCTTGTAGGTCGCCAGACGATCCAGCAGACTGTCCAGGATACCCGCCGCTTCGCCCGCACCGAGCAGGTTGCAGTACAGGTCGTCGAAATACAGCGGGAACTTGCGGAATGACTGTTCCAGGCTGCTGCCGGTCTCGACATCGGTCTTGATGTCGAACAGCAAGCGTGCGACGGCAGGATTGTCGTGACCCTTGCCGACGATGTCGAAAGCTTGCAGCAGCGGTACGCCAGACTTCAGCATGGTGGCGAGCTGGCGCGTGAACAGCGTGATGTCCTTTTCGGTAACCTTGCCGCCGCCCTTTGAGCTCTTCTTGATCTTGGTGACGGTGATGCCCTGGCGGCGCAAATGCGCCGAAACGCTGGCTTCGCCGGCGCCGCGCATCTCGCCCTTGACGATCTTGCCGGCCTTGTCCTTGCCTTCCCAGGCGTATTGCTGCTCTTTCGGTTTGTCAGATCTTGCTGTAGCCATCCTGTGACCTCGATTCAAATGCCGTCATGGCGGCCCGTCTGCCAACTGTTGATATTATTCATGCGCGATGCGCCAGATTATAAAGGACTTTTGCATGATGCATGGCTTTACCCTCTTTGTAAAGGCTGGCTTTTTTGTGCAGGGAACAGTCTTGCGACCTTGACCGCACGATCTTGGGTCTGGATGATTTCAATCGGATAGTTGCCGATCTTGAGGCTGGTCCCGGCTTCCGGGATGTCCTGCAAATGTTCCAGGATCAGGCCGTTGAGGGTCTTGGCCTCCCCCAGCGGGAGCTGCAGGCCCAGTTTGCGGTTCAGTTCGCGCAGGCTGCTGCTGCCGTCGAGCAGCAGGCTGCCATCGTCCTGGCGCAGGAACTTGCCGGTCTGGGCGGGGGATTGCGTGGTGAACTCGCCGACGATCTCTTCCAGGATGTTTTCCAGCGTGACCAGGCCGAGCAGTTCGCCGTATTCGTCCACCACCAGCCCCATGCGCGTCTGCCGTTCCTGGAATTGCTGCAGTTGCTTGAGCAAGGGGGTATCCGAAGGAATGAAATAGGGATCGTGCAGGATCTCGCGGAATTGCCCGGTGTCCAGCGTATCCTCAAGCAGCGGCAGTACACGCTTGATATGCAGGATGCCGATGACGTTGCCCGGCGTCTGCGCATACACGGGCAACAGCGTGTGATGGCAGGTGATGATCTGCTGGCGCAGCTCGGCCGGGTCGGCGCCGGCATCCAGGGCTTCGATCTGGTTGCGCGGAATCATCACGTCGTTGACGGTGACGCGCTCCAGGTCGACCAGGTTCAGCAGCATCTTCTGGTGTTTGCGCGGAAGGAAATGCTCGGCCTCCAGCACCAGCGAACGCAACTCTTCCAGGCTCAGCTTGTGATGGCTGTGATCGGTCTGCACCTTGATGCGCAATAGCCACAACATGCCGCGCACCAGTGCGGTGGCGATGGAGACGACGGGGTAGAACAGCTTGATGATGGCGGCCAATGCATAACTGGAAGGCAGCGCCACGCGTTCCGCATGACTGGCTGCAATGACCTTGGGCATGATCTCGCTGAACACCAGGATCGCGAAGGTGACGGTCAGCGAGCCGACCAGCAGCGCCGTGCTGTTGTCGTGGCCGAACAGGCGCAGCACGATGATCTCGGCCAGCGTTGCCGCCGCCACATTGAGCAGGGTGTTGCCGAGCAGGATGGATCCGAGCAGCTTGTCTGTCTGTGCCAGCAGTCTGGCGGTGAGCTTGGCGCTTTTGTTGCCTTTCCTGACCAGATGGTTCAGGCGGTAACGGTTGATCGCCATCATGCTGGTCTCGGAAGCTGAAAAGAATCCGGAACACAGCAGGATAATGAGCAGGGCTACGAACAGCGTGCCCAAAGTGAAATCGTCCAAAACAGACAGCCTTAACTAACGCGATGCTCGGAGTATCTGGGAGGGGGGGGTGGGTGTCAAGGAAGCGGCCGTTGCTGATGCAATAAGTCGCGGATGGGCCTAAGTCTTGCGATCCGCTTCCTGTGCCCGTCGATAGGACCATGCCATCAAGCCTGCACCGGCCAACACCATCGGCAGGCTCAGCCATTGGCCCATGCTGATGCCGAACGTCATCAGGCCGAAGATGCCGTCATCCGGATTGCGCGTGAACTCGCCGATGAAGCGGAAGCTTCCATAGCCGATCAGGAACAGGCCCGATACGGCGCCGACCGGGCGAGACCTGCCTGAATACAACCAGAGCAATATGAATAGTGCGACACCTTCGAGCGCGAATTCATACAGCTGCGAAGGATGGCGCGGGATGCTGTCCACTTGCGGGAACACCATGGCCCAGGGCACATCGGCTGGGCGCCCCCACAGTTCGCCGTTGATAAAATTGCCGAGTCGCCCGAAAGCCAGGCCCGGCGGCACCAGCGGTGCGATGAAGTCCATCAGCGCCAGCCAGCGGATGTTGCGGCTGCGGGCGAACAGCGCCATCGCCACCAGCACACCGAGAAAGCCGCCATGGAACGACATGCCGCCTTCCCACACCGCGATGATCTTCAGCGGATGGGAAAAGTAATAGCCGGGGTTGTAGAACAGTACCTCGCCCATGCGTCCGCCCAGTACCACGCCGAGCACGCCATGGAACAGCAGGTCGTCGAGGAATCTCTCATCCCAGCCGGGCCGGCCCAGGCTGCGCAGCCGTTTTCTTCCCAGCCAGATGAAGCAGACGAAGCCGAGCAGGTACATCAGCCCATACCAGTGGATGCCGAATGATCCGAGATGGATGGCAACGGGGTCGAATTGTGGATGAACGAGCATGGGGCGAATAGAGTAAAATCGGTCGTCGGATTATACGTGCTTCATCTTTACCTTAGAGAGACAACATGCCCGCCTACCGTTCCCGTACCTCCACCCATGGCCGCAACATGGCCGGTGCACGCTCATTGTGGCGAGCAACCGGCATGGTTGACGGCGATTTTGGCAAACCCATCATCGCGATCGCCAATTCCTTTACCCAGTTCGTGCCCGGACACGTGCACCTGAAAGATATGGGGCAACTGGTGGCACGCGAGATCGAAAAGGCGGGCGGCATCGCCAAGGAGTTCAACACCATCGCGGTTGACGACGGCATCGCCATGGGACACGACGGCATGCTGTATTCGCTGCCTTCGCGCGACCTGATCGCCGACAGCGTGGAATACATGGTCAATGCGCATTGCGCCGATGCGCTGGTGTGCATCTCCAACTGCGACAAGATCACGCCCGGCATGCTGATGGCCGCGATGCGCCTGAACATCCCGGTGGTGTTCGTTTCCGGTGGTCCGATGGAGGCGGGCAAGGTCAACTGGCAGGGCAAGGTCAAAGGTCTCGACCTGGTCGATGCGATGGTCGCTGCGGCCGACAGTCGCGTAAGCGATGAAGAGGTGGATGCCATCGAGCGCTCCGCCTGCCCGACCTGCGGCTCCTGTTCCGGCATGTTTACCGCCAACTCGATGAACTGCCTGACAGAGGCTTTGGGCTTGAGTCTGCCCGGCAACGGTTCGCTGGTGGCGACACACGCCGAGCGCAAACAATTGTTCCTGCGCGCCGGACGCCTGGTCGTCGAACTCGCCAAGCGTTATTACGAACAGGACGATGCTTCGATCCTGCCGCGCAGCATCGCCACGTTCGATGCGTTCGAGAACGCAATGACGCTGGACATCGCCATGGGTGGTTCGACCAACACCGTGCTGCACCTGTTGGCCGTCGCGCGCGAGGCGGGCGTGGATTTCACCATGAAAGATATGGACCGGCTGTCGCGCCATGTGCCGACCTTGTGCAAGGTGGCACCCTCCAGCGAATACCACATGGAAGACGTGCATCGTGCCGGCGGCATCGTCGCCATCCTGGGCGAACTGGATCGGGCCGGGTTGCTGCATGGCGAGGTCGGCTCGGTGCACAGCAAGACCCTGCGTGACGGACTCAGGCAGTGGGATGTCGCGCAGACAGTAAGCGAAGAAGTGAAGAAATTCTATCGCGCCGCACCGGGCGGCATTCCGACGACCATCGCCTTTTCCCAATCCATGCTCTATCCGGAGCTGGACGTGGATCGCGCCAAGGGCTGCATCCGCGACAAGGCGCATGCCTACTCCAGGGACGGCGGCCTGGCGGTATTGCACGGCAATATCGCGCTGGACGGTTGCATCGTCAAGACGGCGGGTGTGGATGAAAGCATTCTCAAGTTCAGCGGGCGCGCGCGCGTGTTCGAGAGCCAGGATGCGGCGACTGCCGGCATCCTTGCCGACCAGATCGTTGCCGGCGACGTGGTGGTGATCCGCTACGAAGGTCCCAAGGGCGGCCCCGGCATGCAGGAGATGCTGTACCCGACTTCGTACCTGAAGTCGAAAGGCCTGGGCAAGGCCTGCGCCTTGTTGACCGACGGGCGTTTCTCCGGCGGCACCTCCGGCCTTTCGATCGGCCACGTCTCGCCGGAAGCGGCGAGCGGTGGCGCGATCGGGCTGGTGCAGGAAGGCGACCGCATCGAGATCGACATTCCCAACCGCACGATCAATCTGGCGATCTCCGATGCCGAACTGGCGCAGCGGCGCGCGGCGATGGAAGCGAAGGGCAGCAAGGCCTGGAAGCCGGCGGCCGAGCGTCCGCGCAAGATATCGGCGGCACTCAGGGCCTATGCGGCGATGGTGACCAGTGCCGATAAAGGTGCTGTGCGCGACGTGTCGCAGGTGGAGAGATAATGCAGCGGTACGGGCGGGGCGAATAGCAGTTCTCAGCGGGGAGAGGCGGTAACGTGAAAGCCATACTGATTGCGAATCCCAAAGGTGGCAGTGGCAAGACCACGTTATCCACCAATATTGCCGGCTACCTCGCCTCGCGCGGGCAACGCGTGGCGATGCTCGACCTGGACAGGCAGAAGTCCGCCACGCAATGGCTGTCCAGCCGGCCGAGGTATCTCCCGGGTATCGAATTGATGCAGGCCGAGGCAGAGAGGGACGCGCCCATCGATAGTCTGGTGATCGATTCTCCTGCCGGATTGCACGGCAAAAATCTGGAACATGCATTGAGGCTGGTGCACAAGGTGATCGTGCCCATCGCACCCTCCGCATTCGATATCCAGGCCAGCCGGGATTTCTTGGAAGTGCTGCATCAGGAAAAGACCGTGCGTAAAGGAAGGATATTTGTCGGGGTGGTCGGCATGCGCATGGATCCGCGCACCCGGGCGGCGCTTACGCTGGAACAGTTCCTGAAAGGCCTGGATATGCCGGTTCTCGCGTATCTTCGCGAGGCGCAGGTGTACGTGAATGCCGCCTTCGAAGGCAAGACGCTGTTCGATCTGCCGCCTTCGCTGGCGCAGCGCGAACTGGAGCAGTGGGCCTATCTGCTGAATTGGCTGGAGCAGGCGGCGGATTAACCACAACCGGAAAGTGTCAACGTCGCCAGTCGTATTGGCGTTACTGGCACACCATCGCGGGAAGGCTGGCTGGCGGAGTACCTGAAGCTGCCGGAATCAAAGACGAATCACTGGGCAGTCCAATCTGAAAATGGAGAGAACATGAAATCTATCGTCGTAAGCATGATCACCGCGGCAGGCCTGATGGCGGCTGCTTCCGCTTTGGCAACCGACATGCCGCCGCTGGCCAAAAAGAACAACTGTGTCGCATGTCATGCGATCGACCATAAAGTGGTCGGCCCTGCATGGATGGATGTTTCCAAGAAATACAAGAATGCGACTACCTATACCTACAAGGGTAAGGAATATCCCCTGCTCGAAGGGTTGATCATGAAGGTTTCCCATGGCGGCTCCGGCAACTGGGGTTCCGTTCCCATGCCCGCCAATTCCCCGGCGGTGAAGGATGCGGACATCAGGGAACTGGTGAAGTTTGAATTGAGTCTGGCAAAGTAAACTTGCCCGCGCCCCTGAAAGGCCATGCCTTTTGCATCTGCCGGGCGAGTCGTCGGAAGGGGGCGGGCAGTTGCTTCCGGTCCGTCCGGGATGATCGATCGGCCATTCAATTTGGAGGAATCATGAAGTCCGTCGCCGTGAATGTCCTTGCCGCCGCAAGCATGCTGCTGGTCGCTGGTTCGGCTATGGCAACCGGGATGCCCGAACTGGCGCAGAAAAGCAGTTGTACGTCCTGCCACGCAATCGACAAAAAACTGGTGGGACCAGCCTGGATGGATATCGCCAGGAAATACAAGGGTGATGCAGGGGCGGAGGCCAGGCTGATTGCCAAGGTTGCCAAGGGTGGCAGTGGAGCCTGGGGTGCCATGCCCATGCCGCCAAACTCCCCCCGGGTTTCGGATGCCGACATCAAGACCTTGGTCAAATTCATCCTCAGCCTGTCGAAGTAACAATACGGCGATGCCGGTGAAAGAGCCGGCCCGCGTCGGCTCCTTACCGCCTTGAAACGCCAAATTGACAAGGGTTGAGGGGCTACGCATAATCCGGCAACTTTGCCAATTCGCCGGATTCCAACATGTTCATCAATAAATCTGCCCTACTCGTCGCGCTCGGTATCGCACTCGCCGGATGCGGCAAAAGCGAGACGGCATCGAATCCCGCCGCAGCATCCCCGGACGAACTTGTGATCAAGATCGGCGCCGCCGCGCCGCTCACCGGTCCGCAGGCGCATATCGGCAAGGACAACGAGAACGGCACGCGCATGGCGATCGACGATGCGAATGCCAGGGGCGTGACCATCGGTGGCAAGAAAGCGCGCTTCGAACTGCTGAGCGAGGACGATCAGACCGATCCGAAAACGGCGACCATCGTGGCGCAGAAACTGGTGGATGCAAAGGTGAATGGCGTGATCGGGCACCTCAACTCCGGTACGACCATCCCCGCTTCCGCTATCTATTTCAAGAACGGCATTCCGCAAATCTCGCCTTCCGCTACCGCAGTCAGATATACCGCCCAGGGCTACAAGACCGCCTTCCGCGTGATGACCAACGATGCCCAGCAAGGTAAGGCGCTGGGCGAGTTTGCCGCCAAGGTTCTGGGGGCGAAGCAGATTGCAGTGATCGACGATCGCACGGCCTATGGACAAGGGCTGGCGGATGAGTTCGTCAAATCTGCCGAAGCCAATGGTGCGAAGATCATCGTGCGCGAGTACACCACCGACAAGGCGGTGGATTTCACTGCGGTACTGACCTCGATCAAGGGCAAGCAGCCCGACCTGCTGTTCTTCGGCGGCATGGACCCGCAGGGCGTACCCATGATCAAGCAGCTGCGCGCTTTGGGCATCAAGACGCAATTCATGATGGGCGACGGGGGATATACGCCGAAGCTGATCGAATTGGCGGGCGATGCGGCGGAAGGTGCATATGCTTCGCTGCCGGGGGTGCCGCTGGACAACATGCCGAGCGGGCGCGATTTTGCCAAACGTTATGAAGAGCGTTTCCACCAGCCGATTCAGCTCTATGCGCCGTATTGCTACGACGCCGTCAACGTGATGATCGCTGCGATGCAGAAGGCCGGTTCCGCCGAGCCCGAGAAGTATCTGCCGGAGATCGGCAAGACCGAGATCGAAGGCGTAACGGCGAAGATCGCATTCGACGAGAAAGGCGACATCAAGGGAGGGGCGGTCACCGTGTACCAGGTTCACCAAGGCAAATGGCATGCCGTGCAGACGATGGGCGGCACGCCCGCAGTCAAGCCGTGAGCCGGTTTGCAGTCATGGAAAGCGACACCGGGCGTGTCGCTTTTTCTTTGTATAGGGCGCCAACAAAGTAACTGTGGAAATCCTTCTTCAGCAGATCGTCAATGGCCTGGTGCAGGGCAGTGTCTATGCCTTGGTGGCGTTGGGCTACACCATGGTGTACGGCATCCTCGGCCTGATCAATTTTGCCCACGGCGAAGTGGTGATGATAGGCGCGATGATCGCTCTGACCGTGTTGCAAACCTTGCTGGCAGCCGCCGTTGCGCCTGTACTGGCGGTAGTGCTGAGCTTGCTGGCAGCGATGGCGGTATGCATGGCACTGGGCTACAGCATCGAACGCATCGCCTATCGTCCGTTGCGCAATGCGCCGCGCCTGGCACCGCTGATCACCGCCATCGGCGTCTCCATCGTGCTGCAGAATCTGGCGATGATGATCTGGGGGCGCGAATACCATTCCTTCCCGCTGCCTTTCAACAGCACTTCGCACCAGCTTGGCGGCGCCATCGTGAACGATGTGCAGATCGCCATCGTCGCGGTTGCATTGCTCATCATGTCAGCCTTGATGTGGCTGGTGCAGCGTACCCGTATGGGCCGGGCGATGCGTGCCGTGGCTGAAAATCCGGCGGCGGCAGCGCTGATGGGTGTGGACATCAATCGTGTCATTTCCGCCACCTTCATGCTCGGCTCGGCACTTGCTGCCATCGCCGGCTTCATGGTCAGCGCCAACTACGGCATCGTGCATTACTACATGGGCTTCATGCTCGGCCTGAAAGCCTTTACCGCCGCAGTGCTCGGCGGCATCGGCAACCTGCGCGGCGCGATGCTGGGGGGGGTGCTGCTGGGGCTGATCGAGAGTCTGGGGGCGGGTTACATCGGCGATCTCACCGGCGGCTTCCTCGGCAGCAATTATCAGGACGTGTTCGCCTTCCTCGTCCTGATCGCGGTGTTGATCCTGCGTCCGTCCGGCCTGCTCGGCGAGAAACTGGCGGAGCGCGCATGAGACTGCATCGTTCATCGCCGGGCCGTTTTGTGTTCGCCGCCATATTGCTGGCGCTGCCCTTCGTCATCGATGCGCTGCTAGGTCATGGCTGGGTGCGCATCGCCGACTTTGCCCTGCTCTATATCATGTTGGCACTGGGGCTGAACATCGTGGTCGGTTACGCAGGCCTGCTCGACCTTGGCTACATCGCGTTCTTCGCGGTGGGTGCGTATACCTACGCCCTGCTCGGTTCACCGCAGTTCGGGCTGCACTGGCCGATGTGGGTGGTGCTGCCGCTGGGTGCGCTGATCGCCTGCGGGTTCGGCGTGTTGCTTGGCGCGCCCACGCTCAAGTTGCGTGGCGACTACCTCGCCATCGTCACCCTCGGTTTCGGCGAGATTATCCGTATCTTCCTCAACAACCTGAATGCACCGGTCAACATCACCAACGGACCGCAGGGCATCAGTGCCATCGATCCGTTGCAGATCGGCGGCTTTTCATTCGGTAACTCATACCAGTGGCTGGGCATGCGTGCAGACGACGTGCACCTGCATTACTACCTGTTCCTCGCCTTCACCCTGCTGGTGATCTTCATCTCGCGCCGCCTCGAAGATTCGCGTATCGGCCGTGCCTGGGTGGCGATACGCGAAGACGAGGTCGCCGCCTCGGCGATGGGGATCAACACGCGCAATATCAAATTGCTTGCCTTCGCCATGGGTGCCACCTTCGGCGGTATTTCCGGCGGCCTGTTTGCCGGCTTCCAGGGTTTCGTCAGCCCCGAGAGTTTCAGCCTGATGGAATCCGTCATGGTGCTGTGCATGGTGGTGCTGGGTGGCATGGGCAACGTCGGCGGCGTGGTACTGGGCGGCGTGCTGCTGGTGATATTGCCGGAACTGTTCCGCAATGCGGCGGGACCGGTGCAGCAGGCGCTGCTGGGAAAAGTGGTGGTTGATCCGGAAAGTCTGCGCATGCTGATGTTCGGCATGGCGCTGATTCTGGTGATGCTGTGGCGACCCGCAGGATTGTGGCCTTCCACGCAGCGCCGCCGCGAATTCGCTGCCGAGAACAGCGTGTTGCAACAAGAGCAGGAGACGGTGTATGACGCCAGCAAGTGAGCGCCTGCTCGAACTCGCCGATGTGGGCAAGCACTTCGGCGGCGTGACCGCACTGGCTGGCGTGTCGCTACACATCCGGCGCGGCGAAATATACGGCCTGATCGGCCCCAACGGCGCCGGCAAGACCACGCTGTTCAACGTCGTCACCGGGCTGTATCAGCTGGACAGCGGTTCATTCGATTTCGCCGGCCAACGCTATACGCGCTGCAAGCCGCACTTGCTGGCGCAAGCCGGCATCGCGCGCACCTTCCAGAACATCCGCCTGTTCGCCAACATGAGTGCGCTGGAGAACATCATGGTTGGCCGCCATGTGCGCACGCGCACCGGTATCTGGGGTGCGCTGACGCGGCATGCTGCAGCCCGGGCCGAAGAGCGTGACATCGTGCAACGTGCCCGTGAACTGCTGGACTACGTAGGCATCGATTGCGCACACCAGACCCTTGCCAAGCATCTATCCTACGGCGAGCAGCGGCGGCTGGAGATCGCGCGTGCCCTGGCAACCGATCCCAAGCTGCTCGCACTGGACGAACCCGCAGCCGGCATGAACGCGACCGAGACGGCCGCGCTGAAAGCGTTGTTGCAGAAGATTCGCGCCAGCGGTACCACTGTTCTGTTGATAGAGCATGATGTCAAACTCATCATGGGCTTATGCGACCGGGTGGCCGTGCTGGATTACGGCAAGAAGATCGCCGAAGGCGTGCCCGAAGAGGTGCGTCGCGATCCGGCAGTGATCGCGGCTTACCTGGGCGGCGGCACCGGAGGGGGGGCGTGATGAAGCCATTGCTGGAAGTGGAGAACCTCAAAGTCTCCTACGGTGGCATCCAGGCGCTGAAAGGGATCAGCCTGAATATCGCCGCAGGGGAATTGGTCACGCTCATCGGCAGCAATGGTGCCGGCAAAACCACCACACTCAAAGCGCTGGCCGGACTGCTGCACCCGGCATCCGGCAAGCTGCACTATCGCGACAGGTCGTTGCTGCCTGTCCCGGCACACCGGAGAATCGCTGCAGGCATCGCGCTGGTGCCGGAAGGGCGCGGCATCTTTGCCCGACTCAGCGTGGAAGAGAACCTGTTGATGGGTGCTTATATACGCAACGACAAGGCCGGGATCGCCGTCGACCTGGAACGCCAGTATGTCTTGTTCCCGCGCCTGGCGGAACGTCGCGCGCAACTTGCCGGCACACTCTCTGGCGGCGAACAGCAGATGGTTGCCATGGCGCGCGCGCTGATGGGCAATCCGGCCCTGCTCATGCTGGACGAACCCAGCATGGGGCTTGCTCCGCTGATGGTGGAGCGGATCTTTGAGACTATCCGTACCATCTCGGCGCAGGGCGTCACTATCCTGCTGGTGGAGCAGAATGCCAGGCTGGCACTTGAGTCTGCACAACGCGGGTATGTATTGGAGAGCGGTGCGATCACCATGTCGGGCAAGGCGGAAGAGCTGCTCGGCAGCGATGCGGTGCAACAGGCTTATCTTGGGGCGTAAGCTGGGGGTAATGAGGGTCGCTGTGGCGTAGCCTGGTTGTGTTACGGGGCCCTGTTCCGATTCCCCGCTTTCTGGCGAGCCGGTCCGGCATCGCTCGTCGTCCTGCTGTGCTGGTTCAGTCCTGTACCAGTTTAGTGGTGATGAATTTCCATTCCGCAGGATCGAGCGGCGTGATGGACAGTCGATTGCCGCGCTGCAAGGTGCGCATGTTCTCCAGTTCTGGGTGGCTGCGCAGTTCCTCGATGGAAATCAGTGCGATCTTCTTCACCAGCTTCACGTCCACATTGAACCAGCGCGGCGTCTCCTGCGTTGCCTTGGGGTCGAAGTATTTATTTTTCCTGTCGAATTGTGTGGCATCGGGATAGGCGGTGCTGCTGACCTTGGCGATGCCGGCGATGCCAGGTTCCTTGCAGTTGGAGTGATAGAACAGCACGCCATCGCCGACTTGCATCTGGTCGCGCATGAAGTTGCGCGCCTGGTAGTTGCGTACGCCGTACCAGGCCACAGTTTGGTCCGGCAATGCGGCAAGGTCGTCTATGCTGCAATCGCCGGGTTCGGATTTCATCAACCAGTATCTCATGTCGAACTCGCTGCAAAGAAAATGCGGCTTGCGCCGCATTTGAATGGAGTCCCCCGCCTGTGCCGTTGACTCAATATCTTGAACCGGGGTTCAAGAGGGTCGGTTCCCGGTCACATCAGGTGCGTCCGCTGGGGACGCTCACAACAGTAACTTTAATGGGGCGCAACCTAAGCATTAGCTCATTGGTTCAAAGAATTATGAATCTGACGAACACCGCAGGGGACAAACCTAGAACAACTCATCCTGTTCCGCCAACGCGGCATCGATGGTTGCCTGCATGGATTGCATTCTACGCTTGAATTCGGCAAGGTCAAACCCGCCGCCGATGCGCGTGGTAAGCAGTTCGTGGGTGATGTTGAGGGCAGCCATGATGGCGATGCGCTCGATCGAGGCGATCTTGCCCGCATCGCGTATTTCGCGCATCTTTTTATCCAGATAGGCAACGGCGTCGAGCAATTCGGCGCGTTCGTCTTCGGGGCAGGCGACGCGGAGTTCGCGATCAAGGATGGTGACATCCAGCGAACTGACCTTGGCAGTGCTCATTGTATATCCTCGGGAAGTTGGGCCAGGAGTTTTTCCAGGCGCTGTGCCGCTTCGCTGACCTTGTCCTGGCTTTTGCGCTGCTGGCTCAATGCCGAGGCAATTTCCTGGCGCAGCTGCATGTTCTCCGCGCGCAGGCGTTGAGTGAGTTGTACCAATTGGGCCAATTTCTGGTCGAGGGCGTCGAGTTCGCTATCCATGAACGAACTATAAAATTAAAAAGCCTGTTAAGTCAATTGGTAACAAGGTATTTTGCAAGTGTTTTGGAATTCCTGGGCGCAAGTGCCGGTAAAACGGGTCTTGCCGCAATTTGCACGAGTAAGCCAAACCGCCGGTCGGTGTGCGGCCATTCGAAGGTGGGGATTGTGGTGACATGCAGGGCGCAACATTTCTGGATGCGGTCTGGCGGGTAGTTGCAGGCCTGCAACGGTAGGGCGCAGTCGCTTGCCCCCGCCTTTTCTGTTAAAGTTCGAGCCAGTTCTGGATTGGTGTTATATGGGGAGGGCAATATGAAAAAATTGCAGAATCGAGCGGTATGGATCGTCGCAGCGCTGATGTCGCTCATGGCGTTGACGCGCTTCAACCACTTCGGCTCTTCCGCGATGTTGCCCGACGCGTCTTATGCCGTGTTTTTCCTGGGGGGATTGTTCCTCGGGCGTCTGCGCAACGGTTTTGCGATACTGACGCTGTTGCTGGTCGAGGCGGCCATGGTGGATTATTTCGCGACCACTTTCCTCGGCGTCAGCGCATGGTGCGTGACGCCGGCATATGGTTTCCTGGCTTTCAGTTATGCCAGCTTGTGGTATGTGGCGCGCTGGTATGCACCGCGCCATGATTTGTCCGCTCAGGGCCTGCTCGGTTTGTTTGCCGCTGCAATCGCGGCAAGCAGCCTGGCTTTCGTCGTTGCCAATGTCAGCTTCTATATGCTGGCAGGATATTTCGGCAATATGAGTGCTTCCGAATATGCCACGCGTGTCGCGCAATACTACGGCTCCTACCTCGGAGTGGCGTTGCTTTACATCGGGTGCGGCGTCATTGCCCAAATGATATATACCTTGGTGACCGGCAAGCGGCACGATGCAAATGCAGTTTGAGTGCCGCTCGGGCGTAGTCGCTATTTGATGACCAGCCTCCAACTCTATCTGCGCCTGATGGGCTATGTACGCCCTTATTGGCGGGCGTTCGCGGTCTCGATACTCGGTATGGCGGTGGCTGCGGCCACCGAGCCCCTGCTGCCGGCATTACTCAAGCCTTTCCTGGATGGTACGTTTGTGCAGAAAGACGACTTGGTGATGCGCTGGGCGCCGGGGCTGATCCTGCTGATCTTCTTTGTGCGCGGCGTTGCCGGTTTCTTCGGCTCGTATGCGATCCACTGGGTGGGCAACAAGCTGGTGATGGATCTGCGCGCCGAGATGTTCGGCAAGCTGCTTGCGCTGCCTACGCGTTTTTATGACGACCACGCCACCGGTTCCCTCATCTCCAAGCTTACCTACGACGTGACCCAGGTGACTGCCGCAGCGACCAGCGTAGTCACGATCACGGTACGCGACTCCATCATCATCGTTGGCTTGCTTGCATGGCTTTTCTACTTGGATTGGAAGTTGACGCTGCTGTCCTTGCTGGTTGCTCCCGTCGTAGCCTGGGTCATCAGTACCATCAATCGCCGTCTGCGTTCATCCAGCCGTGACTCGCAACGGGCGATGGGCAGCATCACCCAGGTAATCGAGGAGAGCGTCACGGCGCACAAGGTGGTCAAGCTCTTCGGCGGGCAAAGCTACGAGTCGGCGCGCTTTGCGGTCGAGATCAACGGGGTTCGCCGGCATATGATGCGGCAAGCCGCCGCTGCGCTGGCCAACGTGCCCATCGTACAGATGGTCGCGGCGATCGCGCTGGCGGTCATCGTCTATCTTGCAACCATGCAGGCCAGGAGCGATGCCACCACGGTAGGCGGCTTCCTTTCGTTTGTCACGGCCATGCTGATGTTGACGGCACCATTGAAGCGGCTCACCAGCGTGAGCGAATTCACGCAGCGGGGCCTGGCGGCAG
Source organism: Sideroxyarcus emersonii (assembly GCF_021654335.1). Lineage (NCBI taxonomy): Bacteria > Pseudomonadati > Pseudomonadota > Betaproteobacteria > Nitrosomonadales > Gallionellaceae > Sideroxyarcus > Sideroxyarcus emersonii. The sequence goes on along the minus strand of NZ_AP023423.1, from coordinate 2,477,563 downwards.
CCGAAAGCATATTCGAATTGCTCGACAGCCCGAGCGAGGTGGATGCCGGCAAGACAGAGATCGGACGTGCCACCGGCCATCTCGTTTTCGAGCACCTGGATTTTTCTTACCATGATGACGGACGCCTGGCGCTGGATGACATCTGCCTGGATATTCCCGCCGGCCAGTCGGTGGCCCTGGTCGGGGCATCGGGCAGCGGCAAGAGTACGCTCGCCAACCTGGTGCCGCGTTTCTACACCCCGACCGGCGGGCGCATCACCCTGGACGGACATGATATCCACGATCTGTCGCTGGCCAGCCTGCGGGCGAATATCGCGCTGGTCAGCCAGGAAGTGGTGCTGTTCAACGATACCGTTGCCGCCAACATCGGCTATGGACAGATGCGCGAAGTGCCGGAATCCGAGATCGTTGCCGCGGCCACGGCGGCGCATGCCATGGAATTCATTCGCGAGATGCCGCAGGGGCTGGAAACACTGGTGGGAGAGAAGGGAGTGCGTCTGTCGGGCGGGCAGCGCCAGCGCATCGCCATTGCCCGTGCCATCCTCAAGAATGCACCCATTCTCATTCTCGACGAAGCGACATCGGCACTGGATAGCGAATCCGAGCGGCATGTACAGGCCGCGCTGGAAACCCTGATGCAAGGACGCACCACGCTGGTCATCGCGCACCGCCTTTCCACCATCGAGAAGGCGGACCGGATCGTTGTGCTGCAAAAAGGCCGCGTCGTCGAAACCGGAACGCATGCCGAGCTGCTGGCAAAAGGTGGCGCGTATGCGCAGCTGCATCGCATTCAGTTCGCGACGGCGGCAATGCTGGAGAATGCCTGAATCAGGCGGCTTTCCACACCTCCCACCATTTTTTCGAGTTCGACATCAAGGCAAATTCTGCGCTGGCTTCGCGTTCCCACGCTGCAACGGAGAAACCGGCCTGCTGCAGCGCCTGGCTGTATTTCGTGTCCACGCCCTGGATATGTTCTTTGAGCCAGGTTTTCAGGAAACTCAGCATTTCGAAATAGATCGGTTTTTCCTCAAGCAGATGTTTCTTGCAGAGCTGATCGAGCTGTTCCAGCAGTTTCTTGTGTTCCAGCTTGTGCGCCTCGAAGTCTTTGTATTTTGCGTCACGCATCAGCCTTTCTTCCAGCGTGAAATGCGTTTGCGTATAACTCAAAAGCGCATCCAGTATTCCTGCTATGACTTTATCGCCTTCGCGCCTGGATACGGCGACGAACAGGCGGTTGAGGATGTTGACCAACTCCAGATGCTGATCGTCGATGGTTTTGATATTGACGCTGTAGTCGGAAGACCATTTGAAAAAGACTTCATCAGCTGACATTAGCTACCTCCAGAAATCACTTCGCAGTTATAAAAACATCCATTGAACTTGCAGCTTGGTATCGCCAATCATTTTCTTGCTGCCCCGGTAAATAGGCGTGTCATGAAAATGGCTATACAAGCTTACAATGCCAAGGGTGATTTGCAACAGGCCGTTAATCTGCTGCCAAGACGGGGACGAACGGTTCGATCGATGGATGCGCATGGCGAGCGTCTATCTGTGCATCTTCTTGCGGCAAATCTTCGGATTGGAATACCCCCATCCCTGAAATTCGAATAAAGTCGTGTTAATCTCGGGCAGTTCAGTTGACACTGCTGGCATATCTGGTAAATTTCATACCCTAGCGATTCAGTCAAGAAAAGCCCGCCACTTCCCCAACCATCTATTAGGAGATCATCATGGCAGTACTCGTAGGCAAGCAAGCTCCCGATTTCAACGCCGTTGCCGTCATGGGCAACAATGAAATAAACGAAACCTTCAATTTGAAGAAGCAGATTGCCGGCAAATATGCCGTGGTCTATTTTTACCCGCTGGATTTCACCTTTGTGTGCCCGTCCGAAATCATCGCGTTCGATCACCGCCTGGAAGAATTCAAGAAGCGCAATGTGGAAGTGATTGGTGTCTCTATCGACTCCCATTTCACCCACCTCGCCTGGAAGAACACCCCGGTGGAAAAAGGCGGTATCGGCCAAGTGCGCTACACACTGGTTGCCGACATCAAGCATGAGATCTGCAAGGCATACGACGTGGAAGCCGAGGGCGGTGTGGCTTATCGCGGCTCTTTCCTGATCGACCGCGCCGGTGTGGTGCAGCACCAGGTGGTGAACAATCTGCCGCTGGGGCGCAATATCGACGAAATGCTGCGCATGGTGGATGCATTGCAATTCACCGAAGAGCACGGCGAGGTCTGCCCTGCCGGATGGAGCAAGGGCAAGGCCGGCATGAACGCCTCGCCGGATGGTGTGGCCAAGTATCTGGCTTCGCACGCCAAAGAACTGTAAGCCGATCCGGTTCGATGCAACAAAAAGGCTCCTGCGGGAGCCTTTTTGTTGCCCTGTGAAAACTGAAATCGAAGCGGTCGAAAAGAGATCGATGAATTAACTGCTTTTCAGCAGTACCCATACCGCGCCACCGCCTCCCGCATATTGAGGCGCCTCGCAAAAGGCCAGTACTTGCGGATGTTGCGTCAGCCAATGGCGGGTGCGGGTCTTCAATATCCCGTCGCGCCCCTCGCTGCGCCAGCCTTTGCCATGGATCACGTTGATGCAGCGCAGCCCTCGTTGCGTCGCGTCATGCAGAAATTCCATGAGCAACCTTCTTGCGCCATCGCTGTCGAGGCCGTGCAGGTCGAGCGCGTCTTGCGGCGGCCATGCGCCTCGGCGCAGCTTGCGCAGCGTCATGCGATTGAGGCCGGGGCGCAGGAACTCGTTGAGCGCGATGTCGCCGGCACCATGGTCTGACAGGTCATCGGCGATCGGGGCTGGGGAGTGCGTCGGAATGGTGATCCGGCGCGGTTTGCGCACCGGTTCGATGCGGCTGGCAGGAGCGAGCGGCGTTACGCCTTCCAGCGCTTGCCGGAACAAGGCTGCATCCTGCTCCGGCTTTTCTTTCATCCGCTACACCTATGAAGCGAGGTATTTGTCCGCGTCCAGTGCTGCCATGCAGCCGGTGGCGGCACTGGTACACGCCTGGCGGTAGATGTAATCCTGGACATCGCCGGCAGCGAAAACACCATCGATGCTGGTTGCCGTGGCATTGCCGTTGCGGCCGCCGCGCGTGACGATGTAGCCGTTTTCCATCTCCAGCTGTCCGGCGAAGATGTCGGTGTTGGGTTTGTGGCCGATGGCGATGAACACCCCGGCGAGCTTGATCTCCTGGGTCGCGCCGCTTTGCACGTTTTTGATGCGCATGCCGGTGACGCCGCTGTCGTCGCCGAGCACCTCATCCAGGGTTTGATGCAACTGCAGGGTGATCTTGCCTTCCTTCACCTTCTCCATCAGATGGTCGACCATGATGCGCTCGGCGCGGAAGGTGTCGCGCCTGTGCACCAGCGTGACATGCCTTGCAATATTGGCCAGGTAAAGCGCTTCTTCCACAGCGGTGTTGCCGCCGCCGATGACGGCCACATCCTGGTTGCGGTAGAAGAAACCGTCGCAGGTAGCGCAGCCGGAAACACCTTTGCCCATGAACGCCTCTTCGGACGGCAGGCCCAGGTACTGCGCCGATGCGCCGGTGCAGATGATGAGCGCATCGCAGGTGTAGCTGCCCGCATCGCCGACCAGCAGGAACGGCTTTTGTTGCAGCCGGGCGGTATGGATATGGTCGAAGATGATCTCGGTGTTGAAGCGTTCCGCATGTTGCTGGAAACGCTGCATCAATTCCGGCCCCTGCACGCCGTTCACGTCGGCAGGCCAGTTGTCGACTTCGGTCGTGGTCATCAGTTGACCGCCTTGCGCCATGCCGGTGATGAGCACCGGCTTGAGGTTGGCGCGGGCGGCGTAGACCGCGGCGGTGTATCCGGCCGGGCCGGAGCCGAGGATGATGAGGCGGTGGTGCTGTGCGGTTTTTTCCATGGCGATAAAATGCTTTTCCTAGGGTGAGAATGGATTGAAATTTAACAGTGACCGGTGGTGCTGTCGAGTAGAATGCGACAACCACGAAGCCTGATGTGCCATGAAAAAAACACTATTTCTTGTTCTCCTGTTCATCCAGTGCGTTGCACATGCAGCCGATCTTCCGGGCATCCCGGCCTTCATCGACGAGATGGTGGCAAAACATCATTTCAAGCGCGAAGAGCTGCAGCAGGCTTTCAGCCGCGCCGAATATAAGCCGGAAGTGATCGATTCCATCACCAAACCTGCGATCCTCAAGCCCTGGATCGAATACCGTCCGAGTTTCATTAACCCGCAACGCATCGATGGCGGGGTGCAGTATTGGCAGCAGTATGCGGCGGCGTTGAAGCGTGCCGAACTGCAATACGGCGTACCGCAGGAGATCATCCTCGGTATCCTGGGGGTGGAAACCGCGTATGGGCGTAACCCGGGACGGTTCCGTGCGCTGGATGCATTGACCACCCTGGCCTTCGACTATCCGCGCCGCAGCGATTTCTTCCGCGACGAATTGGAGCAATACCTGTTGTTGGCCCGGGAGCAGGGATTCGACCTGCTGTCCATCCAGTCTTCCTACGCTGGCGCCCTGGGCATACCGCAATTCATGCCCAGCAGCTATCGGCGCTTTGCCGTGGACTTCAACGGCGACGGCAAGATCGACATCATGAACGAACCCGAAGATGCCATCGGCAGCGTGGCCAACTATCTGCGGCAGTACGGCTGGCGCATCAGCGAACCGGTGGCGCTACTGTGCAAGGTCGACGACGAGAAGCGCCTCGGCGTCATCGGAGAGGCCCGCCCGTATATGGTCTGGCGCGACGCCGGAGTGGTACCGGTGAAGAAACAGGACGGATTCCTGCCGCCCGCCTGGCTGCTCGATTTCACCGCGGAATCCGGCAAGGAGTACTGGCTGGTATTCAGCAACTTCAACGTCATCATGCGCTACAACAACAGCAATTTCTACGCGATGTCGGTCTACCAGCTGGCCGATGCCATCCGCCAGGCGCGGGGCGCTAATTGAGGATGCGCCGCGCCCCGTCGTACCGCGTTTGCCAGTAGCGCAGCTGCATTTCTTCGGTGCGCACGCGCTCGCCGCTTCTCGGCGCGTGCACGAATTTCCCGTCGCCCACATATATCCCGACATGCGAGAAAGACGCATGCTGGGTGTTATAAAACACCAGATCGCCAGGGTTGAGCTCGTCCCGCTCGATCGGTGTGCCGACCTGGCTGATCTCGCGGCTGGTACGCGGCAGCGAGATGCCCAGCGCATGACGATAGACATGATCGACGAAGCCGCTGCAATCGAAGCCGGCGGCAGAGTTGCCGCCATAGCGATAGGGGGTGTCCGCCAAGCTTATCGCATACATCACAAGGTCGTTTACCTGGTCGTCGGAGGCGGCGAATTGCCGCGTTGGCGCCGTACTGCAGGCAGCCAGCAGCAGGGAAAGGGAAACCAGCAGCAGTTTTTTCATGGGCGCAATTTAAGCTTGCGCTGCGCATGCTGTAAAGCCGGACTGGCTTGACGCCGAAATTGACCGTATCCGGAGTCGGGGCTATGGCCCCCCACTCTGGTATAAAATGGATGCTTTCAAAATCAGCAGGAGCAGACAATGAGCTTTACTGAAGCCGACGTACAGAATGCGTTGAAGAATCTGACCGACCCCAACACGAAGAAGGATTTCGTCAGCGGCAAATCCGTGAAGAACATCAAGGTCAGCGGCGCCGACGTGTCGCTCGACATCCTGCTCGGTTATCCGGCCAAAAGCGTGCTGGACGAAATCAGGCAACTGGTCGAGACGCATCTGAAATCGGCCCTGCCGGGTGCCGGCAAGGTCACCGCCAGCGTGAACAGCAAGGTGGTGCCGCACGCGGTACAGCGCGGCGTCAAGCTGGTCGATGGCGTGAAAAACATCATCGCCGTGGCGAGCGGCAAGGGCGGCGTCGGAAAGAGCACCACAGCCGTGAACCTGGCTCTGGCACTGGCCGCCGAAGGCGCCCGCGTCGGCATGCTGGACGCCGATATCTACGGGCCTTCGCAGCCGACCATGCTGGGGATCAGCGGGCGGCCGATCTCCAAGGATGGCAAATCCATGGAGCCGATGGAAGGCCACGGTTTGCAGGCGATGTCCATCGGGTTCATGATCGAGGGCGACGACGCACCCATGGTCTGGCGCGGGCCGATGGCGACGCAGGCACTGGAGCAGCTGTTGCGCCAGACCCGTTGGGACAACCTGGATTATCTGGTGATCGACCTGCCGCCCGGCACGGGCGACATCCAGCTCACACTGGCGCAAAAAGTGCCGGTGACCGGTGCGGTGATCGTGACCACGCCCCAGGACATCGCATTGCTGGATGCGAAGAAGGGGCTGAAGATGTTCGAGAAGGTGGATGTGAAGATCATCGGCATTGTGGAGAACATGAGTACCCATATCTGTTCCAAGTGCGGGCATGAAGAACATATCTTCGGTGCGGGCGGCGGGGAGAAGATGTGCGCCGATTACAACGCGGAATTCCTCGGCGGGTTGCCGCTCGACATCCGTATCCGCGAGCAGGCGGATTCCGGCAAGCCGACGGTAGTGGCCGATCCTGACGGCAACCTGGCCAGGGCCTACAAGCAGATCGCAAGGCGTGTCGCGGTCAAGGTGGCAGAGATGGCGCAGGACCACAGCGCGGCCTTCCCCAAGATCGTGGTGCAGAATACCTGACGCTTGGGAGCGAATGGCCTGTGCCATTCAGGCTTGGTTTGACGGGAGAGGGATATGGGTTCGTTCAGCATTTGGCACTGGTTGATCGTATTGCTGGCCGTGGTGCTGATTTTCGGCACCAGAAAACTGCGCAGCGTGGGCAGCGATCTGGGCGGTGCGGTCAAGGGGTTCAAGGACGGGATGCAAGCGGCAAGCAATGCGCCCGGTCGGCCGGAATCCGAAGGCCGACGGTAAAGTAAGGGGCGGAGCGTCCCGGCGTCGCCTGGTGGTTGTGCCGGATCGCCTTCTTGGATATCGCTATGAGTCATCGCATCTTTCGCATCGCATCCATGGGGCAGCAGCCTGCCCCGGCGGATTACCGTGCCCTGGACAAGGGGCGCGATCTTTCGGACACGCTGCTGGACAGCCTGCAGCGCCCGCTGCGCGACCTGCGCATCTCGGTGACGGACCGCTGCAACCTGCGCTGCACCTACTGCATGCCGCGCGAGGTATTCGACCAAAGCCACAGCTTCCTGCCGCGCACCGAATTGCTGACCTTCGAGGAGATCGAACGGCTGGCACGGCTGTTCATTCGCCTGGGAGTGAGGAAGATCCGCCTGACCGGCGGCGAGCCGCTGCTGCGGCGGGGTATCGAGCAGCTCATCGAACGACTCGCCCGCCTGCAGACCGCGACCGGCGAACCGCTCGAGATCGCCCTGACCACCAATGCCGTATTGCTGGCACGCAAGGCGCAGGGATTGAAGGATGCCGGATTGAGCCGCGTGACTGTCAGTCTGGATGGCCTGAGCGATGCCGCTTTCCGCCGCATGAGCGATTCGGAGGTCGACGTGGCTACCGTACTGGCAGGGATAGATGCTGCGCAGGCGGTGGGGCTGGGGCCGATCAAGGTCAACATGGTGGTCAGGCGCGGCGTGAACGAACACGAGATCGTGCCCATGGCGGAACGCTTCCGCCATTCCGGCATCGTGCTGCGCTACATCGAATTCATGGATGTCGGCAGCACCAATGGCTGGCGCATGGACGATGTCGTCACGGCAAGCGAGATCCTGCACCAAATTGCCGAACACTTTCCGCTGGAGCCTATCGATCCCAATTACAGCGGGGAAGTGGCGGCACGCTGGCGCTATGCGGATGGCGCCGGCGAGGTCGGCGTGATCGCCTCGGTCTCGCAGACGTTCTGCCATGAATGTACCCGGCTGCGGCTTGCCACGGACGGCAAGCTCTATACCTGTCTGTTTGCGGGCGAAGGGCTGGATCTGCGTGCGCCCCTGCGCCAGGGAGAAAGTGACCGGGTGCTGACCAACCTGATCGCCGATCGCTGGGAGCGGCGCACCGACCGTTATTCGCAATTGCGCCATGCCGCGGCTGGACAACCGGAACATCCGGTCAAGAAGGTCGAGATGTCCTATATCGGTGGCTGAGGATACGCATGGGAAATCAAATGAACGACCAGCAACTCCTGCGTTATAGCCGCCACATCCTGCTGCAGGAGATCGGCATCGAGGGACAGCAACGCCTGCTGGACAGCCGCGTGCTGATCATCGGCCTGGGAGGGTTGGGCTCGCCCGCGGCGCTCTACCTGGCTGCGAGCGGCGTCGGCCAGCTCACTTTGTGCGATCACGACACGGTGGATTTCAGCAATCTGCAACGCCAGATCATCCACCGCACCGGCATGGCTGGCCAGTCCAAGGTCGTTTCGGCACAGGCTGCGCTGCGCGAGATCAATCCCGAGGTGGAATGCGTCGCTGTGCCGATCCGTGCCGACGAAGCGCTTTTGCGCGAACTTGCCGCGCAGGCCGACGTCGTGCTGGATTGCAGCGATAATTTCGTTACCCGTTATGCCGTCAACCGAGCCTGTCTGGCCCGGCGCAAACCGCTGGTATCGGGGGCGGCCATCCAGTTCCACGGCCAGGTCGCCGTGTTCGATTACCGCCGTGACGATGCGCCCTGTTACAACTGCCTGTTCCCCGAGGACAGCGAGGCGGAGGAATTGCGTTGTGCGACAACCGGTGTTTTCTCCCCCCTGGTCGGCATCATCGGCACACTGCAGGCTGCAGAAGCGCTCAAGCTGCTGATCGGCATAGAGCGCGGATTGAGCGGCAAGCTGCTGTCCGTCAACGCGCTGGACATGAACATCCTGCGCAGCAATCTGAGCAAGGATCCGGCCTGCCGCACCTGCAGCGGAAACTCAGTCCGCGCAATCGCGGTAAAACAGGAAAACAGCTAATGGACAAGCTCACCCATTTCTCCGAAGCTGGCCGCGCCCGCATGGTCGATGTCTCGGAAAAAGCCAGCACCCAGCGCGTTGCCGTCGCCAGCGGTGTGCTGCGCATGCAGATCGCCACCCTGGAGCGCATCCGTACCGGGCAGGTCGCCAAGGGTGACGTGCTGACCGTGGCCGATGTCGGTGCGGTGATGGCCGCCAAGCGCACCCCGGACATCATCCCGATGTGTCATTCCATCGCGCTGTCGGGAGTGGAAATCGAGTTCAGCGAGATCGTCGAGCCGGATGCGCAGGGTTGCGTGGGTATCAAGGTCGTCGCCACCGCCAGTTGCGTCGGCCAGACCGGTGTCGAGATGGAGGCGCTATGTGCAGCCAACGTCGCGCTGCTCACCATCTATGATATGTGCAAGGCCATCGACCGTGGCATGCGCATCGAGTGCGTGCAGCTGGAAGAGAAACGCGGCGGCAAGAGCGGCGTGTGGAAGCGCGGAGACAGTAAATGATCAAGGTATTGTTCTTCGGCCCCGTCGCCGACCGCGTAGAAACACGCGAGATGCAATTCGAATACACGCCAGGGATTACCCTGCACGACATCACCGCCAAGATCGGCATGCAGCATCCCGGCGCGCTCAGTATCGTCAGTTTCATTGCGGTGAATCAGAATCAGGTACACGACAAGCAAATGGCGCTGCATGACAATGACGAGATCGCCTTGATGGCGAAGTTCTCGGGAGGGTGAGATGCATCCAAATTCCCAGCAAACCCGTCATTCCGGCGCAGGCCGGAATTCAGCGAAGACAACAAGTCCGCGCAGCGGACAAACCCGCATGATGTCCTGCTACGCAGGAACTTCCTTGATTATCTGGATTCCGGCCTGCACTAAAAGTAGGCAATTTGCTACTCGGCAAGTCGAGTGCAAAGTTGACACCGCCGGAATGACGGTGGAGGTTTAAATGAACGAACCCGTCCGCATCCAGGAAGCAGACTTCTCGCAAGACGAGGAAATCGCCGCCCTCAAAGCCACCTCGCAACGCATCGGCGGCATCGCCACCTTCCTCGGCTGCGCCCGCGATTTTTCCGAAGGACGCGACGTGCATGAGATCAGCTTCGAGGCCTACGGCAGCATGGCGCTGGCCGAGATGAACAAGCTGCGCGCAGCAGCCATCGCCCGCTTCAGCCTCATCGACGCGCGCATCGTGCATCGCGTCACCACCGTCGGCCCCGGCGACAACATCGTGTTCATCGCCGCCGCCGCCGAACACCGCGCCGCCGCGTTCGACGGTTGCCGCTGGATGATCGACGAACTGAAACAGCGCGTGCCAATCTGGAAGAAAGAGATCACGCCGCAGGGTGAATCCTGGGTGACACCGCATCCATGAGCGAAGCTTTGCGATCAGCGGTCCCGGTATTCAGCATCGTTGGCCATTCCGGTGCCGGCAAGACCACGCTGGTGGAAAAACTCATACGCGAGCTAAGTGCACGCGGCTTGCGGGTGGCCACGATCAAGCATGCCCACCACAAGGTGGAGCTGGATACCCCGGGCAAGGACAGCTACCGTTACAAGGAGGCGGGCGCGGTGATGAGCATGCTGCTCACCCGCGATGCACTGCAGCTGGTGGCCGATGCAAAGGTGCAACGCGAGCCGGAGCAGCTGGCGCAGCGCTTCCTGGGTGAAGCCGACCTGGTGCTGGCGGAAGGCTTCTCGCATGCGCCGGGTGCGAAGATCGAAGTATTGCGCCGTGCCTGCGGCCAGCCGCCGCGCTGCGCCATCGCAGACGGGCTGGTGGCGATGGTCACCGACATGGATGAGGCGCATCCGCAGTTGCCGCATTTCGCGCTCGAGGATGTGCCTGGCATCGCCGACTTCATTTTGCAGCGGGCTGTGCGATGATCGATGATTGCACCGCGCTCGTGCTGGCGGGCGGAGATTCTCGCCGCATGGGGCAGGACAAAGCAGCGCTGATCCTGGACGGGAAGACCTTGCTGGAGCGCGTTACCGCCGTCATGCAGCAGGTCTTCCCCAAGGTTATCGTCAGCGTGCGCCAGCTGCGCAGTGATGTGGGGGTGCCGCAGGTTTGCGACGCGCAGGCTGCGAGCGGGCCGTTGGCCGGCTTGATCGCCGGTTTGGCCGAGGCCGATACTTCATGGGTGTTTGCAGTTGCATGCGACATGCCCTTCGTGACCCGGGAGATCGTCCTCCATCTCGCTGCGTTGCGTGGCGGCTACCAGGCTGTGGTGCCGGTGGTCGGGGGCCACTTGCAGCCGCTGGCTGCCTTTTATGCGGCAGGCGCGCGGGACGCGATGCGTGCAAGCCTGGCGGCGGGCGACAGGAGCCTGCGCGGTGCACTGGAAAAGCTGGATGTGCGGTATGTGGACGAAGCGGAGTTGCGCGATGCGGATCCGCAACTGCGCAGTTTTTTTGACCTGGATACGCCGCAGGATCTGCAGGCGGCGCGGGAGAGATAGGCAGTGGAACACCTGACAGTGACGGCAGCGCAGCGATGCGTTATGGAATCGGTGAAATTGCTCGGCAGCGAGACTGTCCGGCTGGATCGCTCGCTTGGGCGCGTACTTGCCGAGGATATACATTCCAACCGCGACCAGCCGCCATATGATGTTTCGGCAATGGATGGCTTTGCTATTCGCAGCGCGGATGTGGCGAAGGTACCGGCAGTGCTCGAAGTCGTTGAGGATATCAAGGCGGGCGGCATGCCGAGCTGGACAGTGCAAGCCGGGCAGTGCGCGCGCATCATGACCGGGGCGCCGGTGCCGCAGGGTGCGGATGCGGTGATTCGCGTCGAAGACACGCATGCCGTATCGGATCTGCGGGTACGGATCGATTGCAGCGTAAAGGCCGGCAACGATATTCGCCCGCGCGGCGAGAGCATGCGCGATGGCGAGGTGGTGTTAAGGCGTGGAACCGAGATCACGCCGGGCGTGATCGGCATGCTGGCGATGGTGAAGCGTGCCAACGTGCTGGTTTATCGCCAGCCGCGAGTGGCCATCCTTTCCACCGGCGACGAACTGGAGGGGCTGAACGAACCGTTCGATGCGGGCAAGATCCCCGACTCCAATAGCCATGCCCTGATGGCGCAAGTGCAGGCCTTGGGGATCGAGCCTGTGTTACTGGGGATCGCGCGCGACGATCCGGACGAGTTGCGTCGCTATCTGCAGCAGGGCCTGCAGTTCGATGTGCTGCTGGTCTCCGGCGGTACCTCGGTCGGGGTGCATGACTATGTGCGGCCGACGCTGGAAGCGCTTGGCGTGCAGATGATGTTCTGGCGGGTGGCGATGAAACCCGGTCATCCGGTCGCTTTCGGCATCGCCGCCGATGCCTGTGTCTTCGGGTTGCCGGGCAATCCGGTCTCCAGCATGGTTTGCTTTGAACAGTTCGTGCTGCCTGCGCTGCGCGGCATGATGGGAAATCCGCGCCCATATCGTCGCACCATCGAGGCGACCCTGGGGCGGGAGGTGGGGCACCGCCCGGGACGTACCGAATTCATCCGGGTGACATTGGACCGGCAGGAGTGCGGCTATGTGGCCGTTTCGACTGGCGCCCAGGGCAGTGGCATGCCGTCTTCGATGGCCAGCGCCGATGGTTTGCTGGTGGTGCCGTCCGGCAGCGACGGTGTGGCGGCGAACAGCAAGGTAACAGTACAGCTGCTTGACGGAACAGCGTATCAGGAAGAGGCGGGCGGAGAATGGTGATGACGGCGCGCATCGGTATTGTGACGGTTTCTGACCGCGCCAGCCGCGGCGAATACGAAGACAAGGGCGGCCCGGCGATCCAGGCATGGTTGTCGCGCGTACTGATCAGTCCATGGCAGCCGGTAGCGCGGGTGATTCCGGATGAGCAGGCGCTGATCGAGCGGACGCTGATCGAGCTGGCTGACCGGGAAGGGTGCAGCTTGATCGTTACCACCGGCGGTACCGGTCCGGCACTGCGCGACGTCACGCCGGAGGCGACCGAAGCTGTATGCGAGAAGATGATGCCTGGATTCGGCGAGTTGATGCGGACCGCATCTCTCAAGTTTGTGCCGACCGCCATCCTGTCGCGGCAAACCGCAGGGATACGCGGCAGGAGTCTGATCGTGAATCTCCCCGGCAAGCCCTCTGCGATAGATGACTGCCTGAATGCGGTGTTTCCGGCGATCCCTTATTGCATCGACCTGATCGAGGGGGCGTACCTGGAATCGGATCCCGAGCAATGCAAGGTTTTCCGTCCTGCGCATGCGGTGCGCAAGAACGGATGATCGGGATGCCTATTTATTGAACTTGTTCTTGAAGATGGTCTGCAGCGAGTCGAATTTCTCGGCGGTCGGGAACTGCCCTTTATGGAATACGAATTGCAGCTGCTTTCCGGCACCGTCCAGGCCGGTGATCCCAAAAGACTTTCCCGCATAGTCGGCATAGTAACGAAGGTTCTTCACCAGGTTCACCTGTATCCCGTTGCGCTGGACCAGGCCCAGGGTGCCATCGCCAACCTTGATCGAAACAGGGGCGGAAGGTAACAGCATCAAGCGCGTCTTGAATACGCGATTGAAACCGGCGATGAAAAAGAAGCAGGTCAGAAAAAAGAACAGATAACCCATATTGTGGTCGTCACCGTACCAGAAGCTGGCTGCCAGCGAGGCGAGCGCCACGACGGTTGGGATGTAAAGCAACAAATCCCAGACCATGCCTTTGTGATCGGGAACCAGATCGAATTGCGTCGTTTCTGCCATTACCGCTAACTCACTAGAAATCGTTGTATTAACAAGGTCGTCTTGTTGTTCTACAAGACCTGTTTTACTGCGCTGTCCATCTCGCCGATCAGCATGCGGCCGGCGCGCTCGAATTGCACGACGCCATTCTTGTCGATGAGGAATGTCCAGGGATCGCCCATCACCCTGTAAGCGTTGTACGCCTGCGGATTGGCATACTGATCGATGTGGATGACGATCATCCGATCCTGGTACTCGTCCATCACGCCTTTCAGCATTTGCAGCTGCTGATCGCAATTGGTGCAATGTCCGGGGGTGGCGAATTCAAGCAGGATAGGCTTGCCGGCCAGCAGTGCCTTGTCCACCGAATACTGGTACATGCGGGCATCCGGTTGCCGGTAAGTCGTGATCTTGCTCAGGTTGCCGTCCACGTCGGCCAAGGTTTTGGTGGGCAGGCTCGGGGCATGCATTCCTACAGAGAAGCCTGCAGAAAGCTGCTGCTCGCAGCCCACCAACAGGCTTGCGAGCAACATCCCGGAAAATGCCGACAGAACCCCGAACTTTTTCATGCTGGTTTTTGCCATCCCGACGTGGTTGTCTTGTAAAGATTGTAGCCCCAGATGATATTGGCGGTGAGTACCAGCATTCCGAAAATGCCGACAAAAGCCATCAAATGCTTGACCACGCTTTCCGTATTGTCGCCCGTGCTGAGGCCGCCGATCAGGCCGGCAGCAAGGAAAAAGACCACCATGCCGATCAGGCCGAAGTTATGCATCCAGAAATGGATTTTAACCAGGCGCACGCTGTAGATCTGGCGGCGCGACAAGTTGGGAACGACGTAGTACAAGGCGGCGAAGATCGCCATCTCGACCCAGCCCAGCAGATTGATGTGGCCATGGGCGAGGGTAATCAAACGACCATGTGCACTGTAGTCGACGAAGTAACGGAAGGCGGGGACGCCGCCCATTACCGCGCCCCAGGAGAAGCCGATGATGCTGTAGATGATGCAGGCATAGACGAACCACAATGTGTATCTGGTAAAGTCTGCGCGTTGCGTGGCATCGTGCTCAATGCTTGCTGTCATGTTGTTCCTCTTGTGGTTTTGATTTCATCCATTCGCGAATGTCTTTGTACTGGGCTCTCCAGCCGTCTGGTGCCCACATGTCCAGCATCGCGTTAATAAAGCTCGAGTCGCCTTGCGGAGGTTCGAACGAAGAAGACGAGCCTTGATCGGCCTTCAGTTCGGACAGGAAAACCGCCATGGCCCGCAGATCCGCATCCGGCAGATCGGAAACATACGATGCGTCTTTGGGTGGTGCGCCATGATCCATGGTTTTGGCACCATAGACCGATTCCGGCTTTTTCAGGAAATTGTAGAAGTAATCGACATCATGTTTCGAACCCAGGCCATCTAGGCTGACGCCCATGCTGGTGCCGCTGCCGACCGCGCGATGACAGGTATAGCAATCTCTTTGCTGGTATATCTGGTAACCATGCATGCCCTCATCCGTAAAAACGAAATGCGTCAGGATCGGGAACAACGGTTTTTCTGAGTGGCGCCGAATGGCTTCCAGTACGGTAAAGTTGATGATGGTGACAACCACCAAAAACCCAATTATCCCAAAAAGGATCTTTTCTCCCTTTTTCATCTATCTCCAATCCTGCGGTAACGCTAGCCACGCACGGTGTTTCCTCGTTTATCGGAAACCCCAAAAACAAAAATACTGATCAGGCCTCGATCAGTACTTGTAAGACCTCCGGCACCTTATGGCCGGTGCCGGAGGGAGTCAAAATACCACAGAACAGCTTAGTGAACAGCTTTGATGTTCTTCAGGACTGTCTGGTTGTCCACATCCATGCCATCGCCGGCGGTGCTGTCAGGTGCTTGCGACAGGAAGGTGGCGACGTTGTTGATGTCGTCATCGGTCAGGTTGTGTGCCACGGCACGCATTTGACCCATTGGGTCATTTGTCCTGGAAGCCGAACGCCAATTGGTCAGCTGGCCGACCAGGTAAACGTATTTCTGCTGACCGATCTTCGGATAGACCGGATCTGCGCCGCGACCATTATATCCGTGGCACGACACGCAGGCGGACACTTTGTCTTTTGCAGCGACATCAGGCCCGTTGCGACCGTATTTAACCAGGATCTCGCCTTTATAGGCCTCGCCGATCTTTTTGCCGTCGGCTTTCAGCGCATTCAGGTCGGAAAGCTCGGAAGCTCTTGGGAAGCTGTTTTCGTATGCGGCCAGGTCGCGGCGATCCTGCTCGCTCAATCCTTTTGCAATGCCATTCATCTGTTGCATGACTGTGTCCATACGCTTGTCTTCAGCGAAATTGGTCAGCTGCTTGACAATATATACATAGCCAATGTTTGCCAGTCTCGGGGAGCCCATGCCGTCGTTCCCCATGGCCTTGTCGCCATGACATACGGCGCAAGCTGGCACGCCTGTGTCGGGCTTGCCGTTCTCATAAATGTTTTTTCCGTTGGTCAGATTGACCGATACACCGCCAGCTTCGGCAAAACTCGCGCCGGATACAGCCAGCATGGCAACCGCACCGCAACTTGCCATTGCCAATTTCGATAACATACGCATGTGCTCCTCCCCCTTGATTTATAAATACCCGCAGCAATTACGGGCCAACACTATTGCAACCTTGCGTTTTCCCGACGACAAGCGATCAGGAATGTTTCTTCATCAGAAGAAAAGCCAGGCCGAATATAAATACGAATATACCGATATACATGGTAATAACTTCACCGGTTGTCACATCTGGTTCAAGCATCTGTATCTCCTTGGTCGGTTTATGGTTATTGATTCAATTGCACTTTAAAACACCCTCTTAGGACGGCGCGATATTAGCACCAAGAAATCCCTGAGGCAATAGTGTCATTGCGCCCAACTAACGTTAAATTAACGTTAAATTATCGTCAATTCAGCATAAGTGGGGCTAAATATAATCCGTCGCCTATAATTCCCTTGACAAGGCGAGGGGATGCTATTTAACATCCGCAGAAGCAAATACGTGCGTCCTGGATTGCTTGGCGAAAGCCGTGGGGCGGGCTTTGGGGTTCTGGCTGAGAGGCTGGGCGGCTGCCGCGGGGTGCGGATTCTGGATTTTGTTTGGCGTGAAGTGTTGATTTTTGTTTCGAGCGAAGTATTGATTTTCATAACTTAGGGGGGGGTCATGAGTACAAAGAAAGAGACTAAATCTCTATCCATGTGGCTGATTGTGGTAAGCGGCATGCTGACGGGCATGGGCAATGGCAGCGTGTTTGGTGCTGCCTTGATGTGCCTGATGGGGCGTGGCGGTTTTGCGAACTGGGGTGGTGGTGGAAGTACTGCCTATGATCCTTCGACATTCACCGGTTTTATCGACTGGGCGATGATCGTTTTCGGTTTGGTGTTCTGCGTGATTCTGTATGTTGGATTGTCTCGGCACTACAAGCTGGAACATCGGGCTGCTTAACTGGCGCTGTATAAATTCTTCGGTATTTAATTTAGGGGAACGACTATGACTTTAATCGCAGGATCGCTGGGCGTGCTGCTGGCTTTTTCGAGTATGTTGCTTTCTTGGTACATTCTTATCCCGCACGAAGATAAAGATAGTGCCAATCACTGATTCAGTGTTCATTTGAGCTTAGGGGGAGATGCATGTTTAAATATCTATTTGCCAAGAACGAAGACATACCGTCTGGTTCGGCGGCAGTATTCTTTGGTTTTTCTTCAATTATCTGGTTTGTTATCGGTACCGGATTGGGGTCTTTTAATGCGGCCAAGCTCGCATTCCCCGATTTTGTAACGGGTAATATTTATTTCGCCTTCGGTCACATGCGTCAAGTGCACGTGATGGCGGTGATTTTCGGCTGGATCTCGATGGCGTTCGCCATGGCGATGATGTACATCACGCCTGCGCTGGGCAACACAAAGCTGTGGTCGGAAAAGCTGGGTCTGTGGAACTGTCTGCTGTGGAACGTTGGCCTGCTGCTGGGCTTGACTGTTCTGTGGGCGGGTGTCACTTCCGGCCGTGAGTATTCCGATTTCCCGTGGCCGATCGACTTGTACCTGGCATTCTTCGTATTCATCCCGCTGGCTATCAACGTCTGGATGACTATCCTGAATCGCCGCACGCAGGGTATCTATACGACCAACTGGTTCTTCGCTGCCGCCATCTTCATGGTGATCATCGTTTTCCTGGTGGGTAACTCGCCTGAATTCTTCCATCTGACCGGTTTGACCGAGGCGTATCTGACCTGGTGGTTTGCGCATAACGTGCTGGGTCTGTGGATCACTCCTGTTGCAGCTGCGATCGCTTACTACACCATTCCGAAGGTGACCGGTAATCCGCTGTACTCGCACCGCATTGGTCACCTGCATTTCTGGTCTGTGGTGGTGTTCTACTCCACACCGGCTGCGCACCACCTGATGTCGGCTCCGTTGCCTGAGTGGCTCAAGTCCTTTGCTTCCGTGGAAGGCGTGCTGATTCTGGTTCCGGCAATTGCATTCGTTTCCAATATCATGCTGACGATGAAGGGCAAGTGGCACATGTTCGTAGAGAACGTCGAAGTGCGCTTTACCATCACTGGTTGCTTGATGGCCATTCCGCTGAACATGCAGGGTGGTTTCCAGCAAACTCGCGCGATCAACTGGTACATCCATGGTACGGGCTGGATCGTTGCTCACGCGCACTTGGCCTTGCTTGGTTTCTCTACCTTCCTGGAGTCGGCAGCCGTTTACCTCGGCCTGCAAACAATCATGAAGCGCAAGCTGTATTCCTTGACGCTGGCTAACATGCACTTCTGGCTGCTGCTGATCGGATTCACCACATACTGGGTTTCCATGACGATCGCTGGTCTGATCCAGGGCGCGGGCAAGATTTACGAAGTTCCGTACATCGACGTCGTGATTGCCGAGCACCCATACATGATCGCCCGCTGGATCGGTGGTACCTTGGTATTCATCGGCAACGTCCTGTGGCTGTACAACATGTGGATGACAGCGCGCAAAGGAACTGAAGTTCCCCAGGGCCGTATGCCTCACGAGTTGGGATACGAGCGCTAATATTAGCCTGTGTAAAATTTAGGGAGATTAAGCATGGCTGGATTTAGGGAGTATAAGATAGGATCGAGGATTTTCGCCGTGGCGCTAGGCGGCTCGATGTGCATTACCTTGCTGTTGCCGAGTATCAATATTGCGGCAGTGTCATCCACCGAGGTTGCTCTTACCAAGCAGCTGTCGGTGGGTCATGAAACGGGTTTCAATCTTGATGACCCGTTCCTGCAGGGCAAGAACAAGCCGCTGGTTGTGGCGTTGAAGACTGATCCTAAGTCGAACAACCCACTGGGCGAAGCAGTTTCCGTGTATGTGTACCAGTCTGGAACTTCGTTCCCGGCTGGTGTGCTGCACCCGCGCATCCTGGGTGAGGGAATCCAGCAGTTGAGCGTAGAGCAGGGGCATATTACCGATGCGCAAAAGGCAACTGGTGCGGTTTTCGCGGTGAGCAAGGGTTCCTACCAGGGCAAGCAGTACAACTACATCGAGAACCTGACCGCAACCAAGGGTTGGACTCCGGCAGATGTGATGCGCGTGGCCAAGGATGAGGATGTTTCTCACGCGGGCGCAGGCAAGACAATGTTCGTGCGCGAGGGTTGCTGGTGGTGTCATACCCTGCTGCCTGAACAGACTCAGGACTGGCAGGTCTTCGGCGCTCCTCCGATGCTGGGTGACTTCAACGGCGAGTCTCCAACCGCGTTCGGTTCTGACCGCAAGGCTCCTGACCTGATGCATGTGGGTTCGCGCAACTCTTCCAAAGAGTGGATGATGATGCACTTCTTCAATCCGCGCCTGGTTCAGCCGCACTCGATCATGCCTCGCTTCGACTACCTGTGGGGTGAGAAGGATGCTTCCGGTCAAAAGATCGATTACGACAAGTGGCGTGCTGAATATAACGACTACCGCGAAGGCAAACGCGTAACGCCTCCGGAAGTTCCCAGCTACGCTAGCGATTCGGAGATCCGCAGCCTGATCGACTTCATGTTGAGTCTAAAGTAACGAGGGGGAGATAATAATGTCTTGGAATTTTAATAAGCCGCTAGTTACGATGGTCGACTCGGCGACAAATGAAGCAGACAAGCAGCTGTGGGAAAGGGAAGACCTCGGCGGTATCACGGAAGACAATCACCGCATGCCGATGCCGGTGGTATTGCTGGTTGTATTGACGGTATTCACCGCCTTTGCGATCACCTTCCCGCTCTGGGGTCAGCGTCCAACAGCGGCGATTTATGCCGGCTATGTAAAAGCAATGAACTCTCCTGAGATTGCATCGATTCAGGATGACGACGCTGCGATGAAGAAGATCGTTCAAATGAACGTGGGTGGTCCGTACGATGCACTGCTGGAGCGCCATCCGGTCACCATGAACGACCTGCGCATCATCAAGCCTCAAGTAGAGGCGCTGATGGCAAAAGGGGTTGATCTTGAGGAATACACCGTAGTCGGCGATCAGATCGTGCTGGCAAACTTCGAAGGAAACTTCAAGGCTGACGGCACGCGCGAGAGGAAACAGCCCTGGTGGGACAAGGGCTATACGATCGACATTTTCTACGTGATTTACTTCTTCGCGCTGGTGATTATTCTTATCAAGAGGCTTCCTCCTTCTACATGGCAGCCGAAGCATAAGCACTAATAGATTCGGACTGGCGAGAATTAGTCTCGACAGTCCGATTCCTGTGTAATTAATTGGGAGAATTAAAATGATTGAAGTTGACTACGGTCCTGGCGTGCTTTTCGGAATTATTGTTGTCGTGTTTGTGTGTCCAACCATATACGGCTTGTTCATCGACCGTATTAAGGGTTAATTACAAGCCAGAAACCGTCCACGCTTGAGCGCAAAATTGCTTCAAGCGTAGCACTGGATGCAGATGGTAGCTGGCTGACATGCATCAACTCCTTAGTTTGGAGAAATAAGCGCCTCGGCCTAGCCGGGGCCTTATAATTCAGTTAGTATCCAAATGATGCAGGAGTTAAAGATTTTATTTTCCGGAATTCAATTTACAAATCCCAGCATCTCGCAAATAGGCTCTGAAATCTCCCCCAAGCTTGATCTGAGCATCGAGGGAATGCGCAGTCAGCAATTCAGCGAGTGGATATTTGTTTTTTTGCTGGTCGGCATAGCTGTTTTCTCGGCGATCGTAATTGCCTTCATGTACAGCAAAAATCGTCCCACTGACATGCGGATGGGCGAACGATTTATGTTTTCAGCGATCATAATCGGTATAGTGGTGGCGATTATTCTGGGCGCCGTTCAAATGCTTAACGGCTATCTTTTCTAAGTCAAATACGTAGTTCGGGAGAACATGATGGCAAATTTCATAGAAACCCTTCCGGATGGTTGGACCATATATCTGTGGCTGATCATCGGGGCTGTGATCATTATGGCGGTGGTCTACTGGATACGCTGGGGTATCAAGAATGAGCAGTTTGATGAGGACATCAAATATGTGCTTTTTGATGAAAAGGACCAGGAAAAAATGGCGGCCGACGAATATGCAAAAAGTCGCTCCGTAATGAAGACACAGATTGAAAGTCGGAATCGTTTTTTGGCCCAGCAAAATGCGGGAAAGCATAAGTTAGGAGCATGAGGCGCGGGGAAAAAGCAGTTCTGGCCCTGATTGGGCTGGTGGTTGTGGGCGGGATGGTGCAATCGGCTTTCCATGTTGAGGACAAGCATGACCGGGATATTCCCTTCTACAGCACTGCTACTCCGGAAGTGGCAAAACAGGCGATGGATGTCATTCGCGACAATGGCTGCAAGAGCTGCCATAGTTTGTGGACGCTGAAAGATGTGCTGCAATCGGTGCCCGCTCCGATGCTGGACGGGATCGGGGCAATCCGCAGTGAAGCCTGGTTGTATCAATATTTATCTGCAACTGATCCCCAAGCCACACTACCCTCCCGCCTGAAAAAAGAGTACAGAATGCCCTCGTATGCGGGATTGCCGGATGAGCAACGACGCGTACTGGCTAAATATCTTGCCAGCCTGCAGGTCAAGGACTGGTATCTGGAGCAGACCAAAAAGGCAGAATACGAAAAACTGACTGGAAAGGAGCCGCAAAAATGAAGCACAGGTTTCTTACGGGTATGGTTGCACTGCTTGCAGGGGTGGCCCTTAACCATATGGGCGACAAACTGCTTGGGGTGAGATTGGAGCTCTTTTCAGGCTTGTCGACATTTAGCTTCGCCTGGATGGTGGATATTTTCATCGTTCCGTTCATTGTCGGCTTGGTGGTGTCCTGGATATTCGGCATGGGCGGGAAATGGTTGTGCTATTTTCCTCCGCTGATAGTGCGCAGTGTCAGTTACGCAGAAATTCTGTATGTCACAGGGACCCCGCATGGCAGCACGCTGAATCCGATGGGATGGTGGGGCTTCTACGTTATCCTGGCCATGGAAGCAGCTGGCATCGGCGGTATCGTGGGCGAAGTTGTGATCAAGAATGTATATGGCCGTTCAAGCAAGGCTGCGCAAATGGATACGCAGCCGGCCATGGAAAAGGAATCGTGATGCCCACCATGAACAAGAACACTGTTCAGACCCCGGCGGATTTGCAGCGGAAAAAGAAATATCTCTCTGCCACCATCATCACCTGCATCGCGCTGGTCATGATAGGGGGCAGCCTGCACGTGGTAAAACTGGGTTCCATCCGCATGGGAGAAATGCGGGCACTGGCAACCTACAACCTGAAAGAAGAGTCCTCCCGAATCCGTGCGGCCGGCGAAGATATTGCCCTGCACGAAGAAAACGAGAACCGGAAGAATCAGGCTGCAGGTTATACACCGGCTGAAGCCGATGCACTGCTCACGCCAGAGCAATGGAAAGAGCTTGGCTCATCAGTGCTTATTCCCGCCGGAAAATTCCTGATGGGAACCAACCTGAAAAATGCCGATGCGGCATCGCATCCACAGCATACCGTACAACTTAAGGCTTACCGGATCGACAAATATCTGGTGACCAATGCGCAATATGCGCGCTTCATTGCAGCGACAGGGCACAGACCGCCGTCAGACTGGAAAGATGGGAAAATTCCTCAAGGAACTGCGCTTTATCCTGTCACCTTGGTCAATTGGTACGATGCAACAGCATACGCCAAGTGGGCAGGCAAGCGTCTGCCGACAGAGGCGGAATGGGAAAAGGCGGCCAGGGGGACGGACGGCCGGAGATGGCCGTGGGGAAATGAAATGGATCCGGCGCGCCTGAACACTTATTACAATGTGGGCTCAGCCAGCAACGTAAATACCTATTCCAATGGCGTCAGCCCTTACGGCGTATACGACATGGCCGGGAACGTCGATGAGTGGGTCGCCGACGACTTTGAGCCTTATAAGGGAACGGATGCCGCTGCCGAAGTGTTCCAGGGCAAGATGGCACGGGTGCAAAGCGAAGAAGACAAGACGATGAAGGTGGCCGACCTGGTCCCGGTAAACAGGCAATACAAGGTATTGCGCGGCGGGTCCTGGAAAGGTGATCCGTTTTCAACCGCCACTTACCACAGGGACTATTCGTGGCCGAACTACGCTTCGGATTTCTACGGATTCCGTTGCGCATCGAGCGTGGATGAGTGACAGATTCCTGGAGACAGTGTTGAAACATTTAATGACGAAAATAGCCTTGATCACCTTCGGGATGGCCGAGATTCCATTGGCAGAAGCGTCGGTCGACAGTTACCGGTTCGCCCACGTTACCATCTCAACCCCTTGGTATATCTTCATCTTCCTGCTGATGGGTGTATTCGCGCCGTTCGTGCTGATGGTGGTGCTGGCATGGCGTAACGCAGCGAGAAAAAATACAGCTGAAACGGCCGATGAAAACCACAACCCTTCCATCAAGTAGAACATCATGCTGCAGAATATCAAACATCCAGTTCTTCGATCCTTGTTTATAACGCTGTTGGCATCACTCTCGATGATGTTCGTTTTGCCTGCACATGCAGAAGAAGCGGCGCACGAGGGGGAAAGCGCGCAGATCCTTCAGGCATTCAACAAGCAACATAGAGAAACTGAACACGCCAAATCGATCACCGACAACGACAAGCAGCGCATCATGTTCCTGCTGGGCGTCGTATTGATAACGCTGGTGATGATCACCGGGGGGTTGGGGATCGCCATGGGGGTATATGGCAAACAAGTTTTTGTGGCACACATGGTATTCGCGGCACTCAGCATGACCCTGGCGGTGGTCCATGCGATTGTCGGACTCGTATGGTTCTACCCCTTCTAGTATTCCGTGCCACTGAGCCGGGTTCTTTCATCGCAGATCAGTCTTTACGGCGCGAGCATATTCCCTGCAATTTGCTGATACCTGCGTTTTCTGGCCGCTGGGCCTGACGCAGGCAGTTCGCAAATATGTCATACCTCAGGCCGCAGGGCATCCAATCCAAAACATCCAGCGGCGCGAACAGGCTGTTGCTGCTGCTCTACTTGCTGTCGGGCGCAACAAGCCTGGCCTATGAAGTTTTGTGGTCGCGCATGCTGTCGATGCAGTTCGGGATCAGCATATTCGGGGTGGTACTGACCGTTACAGCCTATATGATAGGCCTTGGGCTGGGTAGCCTTGCTGGCGCAAGATGGGCACGGAAATGGAATAAACCGCTGCAGATCTTCGCGCTGCTGGAAATCGCCATTGCGCTGTATGCGCTGATTCTGCCCAAGCTGATTCATGCTGCCGGGAACTGGATAGAGCAGATATCGGCGCATCTTTCACTTGTTCAATGGTACATGCTGCAGAGCACGGAAGCGTTGGGTCTGCTGGTAATTCCGGCATTCGCAATGGGACTGGGATTCGCATTGATACTGAGATTCATCGAGCAAAGCGATATTTCGCTAGGGGAGCTCTATGGATTCAATACGATAGGCGGCGTTGCCGGCGCACTATATCCACTGTGGAGTTTGCCGATCATCGGCTGGATGGCATCGGTACAAACTGTTGCGGTGATCGGATTGCTGGTTGGCGGAGGGGCATTGGTCCTGTCGCAAAAGGCAAGGTTTGCAGGACAAATGGGAGCAAGCGGCAAACCTGCTCAGCCGCCGCTCACGATCTTGCTGATTTACGCTGGCATAGGCGCCGGCAGCATCATGCTTGAAATCGGCTGGATTCGTTTATACGGCATGGTAATGCTGCGGACTGAATACGTGCTCGGCCTGATTCTGGCGATTTTCCTGCTGGGGATCGCGCTGGGCAGCCTGATCCAGCAGAGACTGAAGCAGGAATGGCTGGCAGCGCTGATGCCGCTCATCGCGGGTGCCGGGGTCATGCTGGGATTGTGGCTGCTGCCTGCAACCTCGGCATGGGTCGAGCAAAGCGAATTCCGCTCGTTCTTTGGCGCAGTTTCTTCGCAGGCGCTGATACTGGGGCTGTTCACCTTGCCAATCACTTTGGTGCTGGGGGCGTGGCTGCCGATGCTGTCAGCACGCTTTGATGGCGCCGGCACAAGCGGTGTATGGCTGTATGGCGCGAACTGCCTGGGCGGCAGTATTGGTGCAGTCGTGGCTTTTCTGGTGCTGATCCCGCTGGTGGGCAGTACGGCCATGGTGGCGTTATCCGGTCTTTTTATTACGGCATTCGGTCTGATGTGGGTGAAACGGGCATGGCCGTGGCTGATATTCGCAGTGCTGTTGCTGGCCGCCTGGCAACTGAGATACATGCCGCAAGTGCACGAATTGCTGCCTAAGATAGAAGCCGAAAGCCGAAATCTGTATCTCTACGAAGATGCAATTTCCCTGACGCATGTCGTGCAGCAGCAGGATGGGCAGCGCGTATTGCTGAGCGATCTGCAACGTATGGACGCTTCCAGCGATCCAAGCGCTGCAGAAATCCAGATGGATCAGGCGCGGCTTGCACTGCTGCTTCATCCGGAGCCCCGCAGCGTTTTATTCCTTGGGCTGGGCACAGGCATCTCGGCGGCAGGATCAATGCCTTTCCCGAGCCTGATCCGCAGCGCGGTGGAATTGTCGCAAGGCGCAATCTATTCTGCGAAACACTGGTTTTCCCCCGTCAATGGCAATGTCACGGACCAGATGCAGATTCAGCGTGACGATGCGAGGCATTATCTGAGCACGACAGAGCGTCGTTACGATGTCATCGTGGGAGATCTGTTCCATCCGGATATGGCTGGGATGGGGGCGTTGCTGTCCGTGCAGCAATTCCAGCGCGCCAAAGATCACCTGAATCCGGAAGGCATATTTGTACAATGGCTGGCGCTTAACCAATTCGACATTCAATCGTTGAATGCAGTTTTCCGCAGTTTCAGACAGGTATTTCCGGACGCGCAATTATTCATGGACGGGATGCATCTTGCGCTGGTCGGCCCCAGAGATAGATTTACAGGCGCCGCCGCCGTGTTAAAAAACCTGAGTCGAATGACGCCGGACGCACAGCAACAGGCGACAGGAGGCGAGGGGGCCTGGACATGGTTGGGCCGGTATTGGGGCCCCATTCCTGCAACCAGCGGTCCGGTCCAGGACGAATGGGAGCCGTATATCGAATTCAAGTTGCCGCGAGCGCGCTACGATGGAGATGTCAATCTGTCATCGTTGATATATTGGTTGTTGCAGCGTCATTCCACACCGGAAGAAGCGATGAAAATTCTGGGGGTGGCCGAGCGGGACAAAAGTCAATTCGGGCGTGCCTATGTCGCAACCGAATTCACGGTGAGAGCTTGGGCCGCATCCATCCGGGATGAGGCGGCAAAATCGGGTAATCTGATATGGCTGGCTTATCAGGCCAATCCGCAGGATCACTGGATTGCCAATGCGCTAGCTGATAGCATGATGCAGTCGCTCCCCTTGGCAGGCAGGCAGGGGTTGAGCGAAAAGGACGCATTGCTGCGTATCCTGAAAGTTTACCCGAATCATGTAGCTGCGTTGCGCGCACTCTGGCATCTGGAAACGGCAGAGGGCAACCTGCAGGCAGCTGAACTCTACCGTTCACGTCTCCGCGCCATAACGCCTATGGATGTGGAAGTAAGAACAGCCTCGACGCAATAACGAGCGCAGCAGAAAAGGTACTCATGTCCTCTGGAACCAACAAAACGCTTTCTGGCATCCCGATCAAGGTTGTTGATGCGGGAGCAAAAAAAGATGTGGCCAATTACCGCTGGAAAAGGCGCACTGTCCAGATCGTCATATTGATCCTGCTGGTGCTTATTCCGGTGACGGGTTTGTTCCGCATCGATCCCGAGAACGGGGCGCTGGTCGTATTGGGCTGGCAAATCTGGTTTGCCGATTTCTTCCTGATATCGGGATTATGGATCGTGCTGGCAAGCGCGCTGGTTGGCTTGTACTCGCTTGCGGGCACGGTTTTTTGCGGCTGGGCGTGTCCGCAGAACTCCCTGGCGGAATGGGCGAATCACATGACGCACAAACTGCTCGGCAAGCGGGCTGAGGTGAGCCTTACCGGAGAGGCGCCCAAAGTGGCGGCCGCCAAGAACAAGGTGTTGAACTGGACATTGCTGGGGCTTTCGTTCCTGGTCGCAGCGATGTTCTTCGCACTGTTGCCGCTTTTGTATTTCTACCCGCCGGATGTGGTCTGGTCCTTCCTGATCTTCAGGGAAGACAAAAGGTTGGCCGGCTCTTTATATTGGATATATTCGGTTTGGGTGATGATCATTCTGCTGGATATTTCGGTGCTGCGGCATTTCTGGTGCCGGTTCGCATGCGTATATAAAGTCTGGCAGCATTCGTTCAAGACCCGGGAAACCCTGCATGTCGCCTACGATGCCAGCCGGGCAGACGAGTGCGAGAAATGCAATTATTGCGTGACGACCTGCTTCATCGAGCTGGACCCCCGCAAGACCGAAATTTACGATAGCTGCATCAATTGCGGCGATTGTATTGATGCCTGCAACCGGCTTCATGCCAAGAAGAATGAAACCGGGCTACTGCGATTCGAGTTGGGGCAGCGTGCGACGACCAAGAACGTCCAGCGTCTTCGCGATAACACTATGCGGTTGTTGTCCAGATTTCGCTGGACTGCTCCTTTCGCGCTCCTCGGCAGCATAATGCTGGCATGGGGGATCTGGTCTTATGAGCCGTATCATATCGCTGTGGGGTATCTGGAAACAGCCAGGAATCATTCGACGCGGGATTACCGCATCGAGATTTCCAGCAAGCGATACCGCCCGGCAGAGTTGAGCGTGGAGGTCGAGGGGTTGCAACATGACGATTACGTCTTGAGCGACCTTAAAGTAAATATGAAATCGGTCGGAAGGACTTCAGTAACCCTGACCATGTCGCCCAACCTGAAGCATGGTTTGCACCCGTTCGCAGTTGTGGTCAGATCGAATGACGGCTGGGTTGGCCGTTTTAATCTTCAGCACTTTGTCGAATAGGAGTAAGTGTGATGGAACAATCAGATAAGAAAACAGCAGCTTCCACAGAAGAGGCGCGCTGGGGTGAACCGCGCGCGGACAATTTCGGCTACGCATCGGATAAGGAACGGCTGGAAAAGCGCGGGATGGAAGACTGGGAACTGGTGGAAAAAATCCCTGAATCGCAGCAGAAAGTGCCTTATTGGTTCATGTCGGTCGTAGTGATCGTTCTGCTGGTGGGCGTAGGGCTCAGTTTCCCGTTCTGGGGCTTGCGTCCCGGAGTGGTTGTGAAATGGACCGATTGGGTGACGGAGCCGGGCTTTCTCGGTTCTCTTGTGTATATCACAGTCGCTGCGGTGTTCGTGTATTACATGGTCAATCTGTATGGTTCATCTGCTGCCGGAAGACTGGATTCTGACAAAGAGAAGCAAGATGATGCACAGGACGAGACGCAAAAGAAGGAATAGAGAGTGACTTGTCCTATTTCCATCCGCTTCAGTCGATGGCTCCTGCCGGCTTTTCTGGGACTGCTGACAGCAAATCTGGTTGCCTGCAGCGACGAAGCCAAGCAGGCACCGATCGCCGCACAGCACTGGAATGATATCGATGTGCGCATCGAAACCCATCCTAACCCTCCGCAAGCGGGGATGTCCGAGATTGTCGTGATCGTAACCGGGCCGCGTGGCCGGCCGGTCCAGGATCTGCTGGTGTCTTTGCGTGCAGCGAAAGACGTACCTTGGGTGCAGGCCATTCAGGACGGGCTTATCGGGGTATATCGACGCGCAATTGATCTTGGCGATAACGATGCGACAGAACTGCAGGTACGGCTACAGCGTGGTACGGATGAACAAGTGCTGTTTTTCCCGCTGAAGTTGGCCGGAAGCTAGCACAGAAGCTCTTCCGGCACTACTTTGGATCTGACTTGAATGTCAGGATCACGTTGGCCAGATAAGTGCAAAAACCTACTGCCATCGTAGTTCCTGAAATTGCCATGACGGGGCCGTAAAACCGGTGCACGGCAGACATCGCTGCCGGATTGCTGATCAGAATGCCTTCCCAAATGCCGAATACCATCTGGATGATGTAAAAGCTGTATACGCCTATGCTTACCCACCAGAACGTATGCTGGACCAGCTTTATCGAATAAATGGCTTTACCGGTGAAAATTGGCAGCAGATAGTAGGTCACGCACATGGCCAGCAGAACCACGCCGCCGACCAGATTCATATGAGCGTGGGCCAGCGGGTCGATCATATGCCCGGGCCCGCCATATGGGCTGCCAATCGAATCCAGCCAGGCGCGAACAGGCGGCATGACCTGGAACATCCCGTGGATGGTTCCAATAAAGAATGACAGAGCAGAAAGAAGCAGGAACTTCAAAAGGTGGCGATGCAGAACATTTGTGGTCATCTTGGGAAGCTCAAATTATTTACGGGCCTCTGACGACGTAGATCTGAATGATTAGGTGTCTGACCGCGGGTTAAAATGAAACATCAGAAAATGTCCGGGATACCCAGAATTTTCTGATGTTATTTGAATGGCAAGCTGGTGATTCTTATTTCTCAGTGATGCGCTCGATACCCATGCTGCCGAGCGACATTGCAACTACAACACCCAAACCAAAAATCACGATCGGCACTAACAGTTCAACTGGCATGCTATACCCTCCCCTTTTATAAAAATACTCCATTCAAAGGAAGCCGACAAAACCCTTCCTTTTCATTATTAAGTCTAACGGAATCCGCTACCTCATGCAACTTCCAAGCCGGGTTTTCTGCGGCATATGGTCGACTATTTTTGATGGATATGCAATCCGGATTTTCCCGATTGCGGTCAGCCACTTGCTTTGATTGCTACGGTCTCTGGATGCGACGACGCTTGATAACATCCCATGCCATATAAGCAATGCCGCATGCGACCACAAAGCAGACCAGCGCGATCAGCTGGAACTCGGTATCGGTGCTGACCAATCCGCCAACAAGCATATGAATCGCGTATCCCGTTATGAACAGGCCGGATATCGCGGCGACAACGAAAATTAATATTTCGACCATTATGTTTTCTTTTCCTGAGGATTGGCGGGTAGGGGAGTCTGAGTTTTTACAACTTGCAGAATCACTCCGCCGGATCGCAACGCGACGGTTTCGACTTTCCCGGTCTCCATGGTGGCAAGATTTCGGGAAAGTGAGCTGTTTGCCGGATTGCGCGGGTCGAATATCAAATAATCTATGCCCCGCAACATGGCAAACAGTGCCTCGCTGTTCTGTGCGGCAGGGGGCAATGGGAGCGCATCACAGCGACAGGCCAGCATGGTAAGGCCTGGCCACTGGCTAGCTACACGGATCGGCTTTTTGGTGGGAGAGTCCTGATCTGACTCTTCGTTCAAGAACAGGCCGCTGTCTTCCGCCAGTGTCTTGATCAAGCTGTCTCTGGGGGAAAGATACCCAGTCAGCACCAGCTCATAGCGAGCTTTATTGACCATCATGAAAGTGGTGGACAGGGCAAAGATGAGAATCAGGGCTGCTCCTCGTTGTCCCCAGAACCCGCCGCTGGAATTTGCGTTGCTGCGCAGCAGCAAGGGCAAGCCCCAATATAACAGGATCGTCAAGGCGGCAATGCCAAATGTCTCGTCGCCTACCAGCAAGCCGATCACGACGGCGAGCAGGAGTATCCGGCCCAAGAAATCAGCCCATAACCGATTTGCCTGCCTCAAAATTACCAGCAACAGGACGGTAAGCATCGTGATTCCGACCAGCCAATGGAAGATGCCGAATTCTTCGCCTTCAGCATGCCCAAGAATGGTGCTGGACAGGCTTCTGATGGGGTTGGAGAACCATTCGATATGGCCCCAGCCCGGTACCAATGCGAAGGCCATCAAGATGGCAAATGAGATCCCGACAAAGAAATAGTTGCGATGGCTCTGATTGATCGGATTTTTATACCAGGTCCAAAGCAAGGCAAGCGGATAGGCAAGGCCGACAGGGTGGAGGGTGATGGAGACCAGGCATAAGAAGATCTGGGCAAAATACATTCCGCCGAATGCCAGCTTTGACTCTCGATAGATCGAGTCCGACCAGGCGCCAAGCGAGAATGCAAGCAGCAGGTACACTCCCACTGAAATAGTATCGATTTGCTCCAATACCAGCGGAGAGATCAATAGCAAGCCTGTCGCCAGCAATGCCCCTTCGGTGTCTCCGCTGCGATATCGCCAGGCATGGAATGCCCAGGCTGCGATTGACATGATCAAAAGAGTCATCACTTTGGCTGCGATCACATTGCCGGTCCACAGGATGCCGACAGGTACCAGAAATAACGCACGGAAATCCGGAAATCCTAAAGTCACGATAGGACTGACGACGTTATCCGATACGGACCATACCAGTAGTAAGGCTCGGGCCGCCCCCTCATCAATTCCGTAGGGGGTCTTATGCATCAACATTAAACTTAATCCCCCCCAAATTAAAAGAGCGAAATAGGCCCAGTATCGATTGGGGATTCGTGATAACAGGTTGTTCATTTTGGAATAAGCCTTCGGGAATAAGTTAAGAAATCAGTAGTTCAGCAACTTGTTACAAGTCCATCAATAAAATGCCTAAAAATCGGCAGGGCGGCGTTTCATCGTCAATTTCCTGATGCGGCATTGATGGCTTGGCTCGGCGATATCCTGACCGCGCGGCCGGCAATGCATGCCGATACGGAGGCGCCAGTGCAGGGGCGACATCAACGATAAATGATAGCAGAAAGCCATTGCTGACCAATAACCAAGTCTCGGTCTTTACACGGGCTACGGTCGAGGCTGCAATTGACAACCCACAACTCGGCCCATAGTATGAAACTGCATCAAAAATGAAATCAGCAATCGCTAATTGTTGGCAATTGTCGTTATAACATACGTTGCGAGGTGCATAACATGAATCAGAAAAATGATGCGGATGCGTTACGGGAGAACCGGCAGGCGAAATTGAAAGAGTTGCAATTGCAGCAGGCGAAGCTGAAAGAACTTCAGGCTGAATTGGAAAGAATAAATACAAAAATCAAGAACAATGAAAAACTTTCGCTGGATGACACAAAATTCCTGGGCGATCTGGGCTGGCTGACTGCTTTGTCGGTCACGATCGCCAGCATCGCTTCCAGCCTTTGAGCCTGCCACAAGCAAATGAAGGGCCGAGAACCCGATTGAGGCGGCCTTCCTCAAGCAATAGAAACCGGTGGCGCCAGAAGGGTTTGTTGCCTTTGTATATTGCCTTTACAATGAACATAAGTTTTTGTCGCCGCTGAGCGGCGTTATGTGGAGCGTGGCGCATGAGTCGCTTACTGTTTTTGCTGGCAGTCATCATCGTTGTCTATTTGCTGTTGAAATCATTGCGCGGGCAAACTCCCAAGCACCCCCCAAAAAATGACGCATCCGCCGATGCTGAGGAAATGGTTCGTTGCGCTCAATGCGGCGTGCATCTGCCTAAGAGCGAAAGTATTCTGGCGGGTGGAAATTTCTATTGCAGTGATGCACACCGCCGCGCACATGGCTCTAAGTAGTTCCGATGCGGGATAGCCTGTCCCTGACCGGTATCTTTCCTGCCTTGCAAGTGGCGGCGCCGCTGTCGCAAGAGAGTCAGTGGCGTTCAATCAGCCTGTTCAATCTATACCGCATGGTGTTGGGCGGGCTGATGTTGCTGGTCCCGACATTGTTCGGCGATATGTTCTCGCTGAACATCCATAACCAGGCGTGGTTCTTCTGGGTTGCGGCAGTCTATACCTTGCTGGTGATGGCTTCGGTCCTGGCTGTCGGATTGCGCAGACCCCGTTCCAGCCTGCAATTGGCATTTCAGGTATGCACGGATATCGTCGCGATCGCGTCCCTGACATATTTCGGCGGCGGGGTGCAGAGCAATCTCGGTATGCTGCTGCTGGTGTCATTGGCGCTGGCGGGCATGATCGCGCGTGGCCGGATCACCCTGTTGTTTGCGGCGCTGGCAAGTATTGCCATGCTGTTGCAGCATGGTTATTCCGTATTGACCCGAGATGCTTCGGCAGGGATGTTCTTGCAGGTCGGCATCCTGAATACCTCCTATTTTGCCGTGGCATGGTTGGCGCATACCTTATCCAAATATGCCGTTGCCAGTGAAAAGCTGGCTTTTCGGCGAGGTGTGGATCTGTCCAACATGGCGGAAGCCAACCGATTGATGATTCAGGATATGCCCGATGGGGTGCTGGTGGTGGATGAGCGCGGCTTGGTAAGGCAATCGAATCCCGGCGCAGAAAGAATGCTGGGATATACATTCTCGTTCGATGGGAGGGTTCATTTGGCCGATTGTTCGCCGGTGCTGGATGCGATGTTTGCGGCTTGGCGCCAAAACAAGGCGCTTGGGCATGAGGCATTGCGCTTGCCTGGTACCAATCACCCGGTGCGCGTACGTTTCCTGCCGGTGCAGCGGGAGGGTTTCTGGGGGGCGGTGGTCGTGCTGGAGGACATGCAGCGAGTTCAGGAGCAGGCCCAGCAGGTGAAGCTTGCTGCGCTCGGTCGGCTGACCGCGAATATTGCGCATGAGGTGCGAAATCCGCTTTCTTCGATCAGTTATGCAACCGAGTTGCTGAAAGAACAGCAACACGATTCTGCACAAGCACGGCTATTCCAGATCATTCTTGATAATACGACGCGCCTGAATCGCATTGTGCAAGATGTGATGCAGGTCAACCGGCGTGACCGGTTGCAGGCGGAACGCCTCAATCTGTCGGTGCTGATGGAGGAACTCATCGTGAACATCTGCCAGGTTGAACAGGTGCCGCGCCCTGTGTTCGACTTGCGGGTAGCGCCGGATTGTTCGGCACGCTTTGATCGCGGCCACTTTGAGCAGGTGTTGTGGAATCTGTGTCGTAATGCTTTGCGTTATTGTCAGCGGCAGTCTGGGAGCGTACGTTTGCGGGCATTCACTTCAGAAGATGGCAGGACGGTGATGGAGGTTTCTGATGATGGGCCCGGGGTGAGCGCCGATGCGGCACAGAAGCTGTTTGAACCGTTCTTTACTACCGACACCAAGGGAACTGGGCTGGGGCTGTATATTGCGCGCGAACTTTGCGAAGCTAACGGCGCGATGATTGAATACCGGCGAGCGCCAGACGGAGGGGCGTGTTTCCGTATCGTTTTTGGAAGCGGAAATGAGATATGAAAAATGAAAATAAGGCCAATCCCCGGGTTCTTGTGGTGGATGATGAGGCGGATATATTGGAATTGCTGGAACTGGCCCTAAGCCGCATGGGGCTGGATGTGGCCAGGGCAAGCAATGTGAAGCAGGCCAGGCAGCTTCTGGACGCTGAAACATTCGACTTGTGCCTGACGGACATGCGTATTCCTGACGGTGATGGGCTTGAGGTGGTGCGCCATATCAACGAGCGCGGCATGGATGTCCCGGTGGCGGTAATCACTGCACATGGCAATCTGGAAAACGCGGTGGCGGCACTCAAGGCGGGGGCATTTGACTATCTGTCCAAGCCGGTGGCGCTGGATCAATTGCGTACACTGGTTGCCTCTGCGCTCAAATTGCCTGCCGCTAATGCGAGAGCGAGGGATGGCGGGCGTATTTTGTCGGGCAATTCACCGGCCATGGCCCAAGTGCGCGAATTGATAGGGCGGGTGGCGCGTAGCCAGGCCCCAGTGCACATCAGTGGTGAATCGGGCAGCGGGAAGGAGTTGGCTGCCCGCCTGATCGTGGAAAAAAGCGCGCGTAACGAGCAAGCGTTCGTTGCGGTCAACTGTGGCGCGATCCCGGAAAACCTGATGGAAAGCGAATTCTTCGGTTATCGAAAAGGCGCATTCACAGGTGCGGACAAGGATAAAGAGGGGTTCTTCCAGACGGCAAATCATGGAACCTTGCTGCTGGACGAGGTAGCTGACCTGCCGATGGTGATGCAGGTCAAATTGTTGCGGGCCATCCAGGAAAAGAAAGTGCGCCGGGTAGGTGCGACCCAGGAGGAATCGGTGGATGTGCGTATCCTGAGTGCAACCCATCGCGATCTGGGGAAGTGCGTGCAACAGGGTACATTCAGGCAGGATCTTTATTATCGACTGAACGTCATTTCTATCCACATGCCCTCTCTGCGAGAAATGCGCGAGGATGTGCCGCAAATCGCAAATCAGATTCTGGAGCGTCTGCGCGGAGATTCCCCTGCCCGCTTTTCGCCGCAAGCTCTGGAAGCGCTGATGCGCTACGACTTCCCCGGAAACGTGCGGGAGATGGAGAATATCATCGAGCGTTCATTGGCCCTGTGTCAGGAAGGGGTGATTATGCCTGCCGATTTGCAATTGATGCCGATGTCGGCGGCGCAGACCGAAGAGGCGAGCGGCGGAGCGGGAAAGTACCCGCTCACCGACTATCTTGACAGGATTGAGCGGGAGGCGATACTGGAGGCGCTGCGTCAGACCCACTTCAATCGCACTGCCGCTGCCAAGATTCTGGGGGTGACGTTCCGTGCCTTGCGGTATCGCATGGAGCGACTGTCAATTACCGACAAGGACGGCGCCGATTGAAGTCCGATGCTCTGGGATGGCTGAGTGGGGTGCGGCATGTGGCTTCGCCCAATCATGATGGCCGGCCGCCTGGCGTGCACGTCGATTTGCTGGTCATCCATAGCATCAGCTTGCCGCCCAATGAGTACGGGGGGCGCGCGATTGAGCAGTTTTTTACCAATTCGCTGGATCATGCGGAGCATCCGTTTTTCGAGCAGATCAAGGAGCTGCGGGTGTCATCCCACTTCCTGATACGACGTAACGGTCAGGTGGTGCAGTTCGTTCCATGCGGCAAGCGAGCCTGGCATGCCGGTGTCTCCAACTGGCGCGGTCGTACCCGTTGCAATGACTTTTCCATCGGAATCG
Source organism: Sideroxyarcus emersonii (assembly GCF_021654335.1). Taxonomy (NCBI): domain Bacteria; kingdom Pseudomonadati; phylum Pseudomonadota; class Betaproteobacteria; order Nitrosomonadales; family Gallionellaceae; genus Sideroxyarcus; species Sideroxyarcus emersonii. Next base: position 2,441,760 of record NZ_AP023423.1, on the reverse strand, counting down.
AACTCGAGGGTAGCGACTTCGAGCCATATGCTGAAATTCAGTACGCTGCGCTGGTGCGTTTGACGAGGCGGCTTAAACGCATCTATCCGATTGCCGATATCGTCGGACATTCCGATATTGCTCCTGGACGCAAGACAGATCCGGGGCCCTTTTTTGACTGGGACGGGTATTTTTCCCGCCTGAAATAGGTCGCGATCCCGAGCTGTCTTTGCAAAGAAAAAGTGAAAAAGATATAGGCCAAAATTTTTCTTGCATAAATCCAGTGATGCACTAGAATTAGTTCCAATTCACAGGGTGTACCACTAGATGTAGTGGTTTTTGATTTTTTAGCCGTGTCGGCTTGAATGCTGGTCCGGCTCAAGCAATTAAAGGGGAGTTGTATGTTGCTTGCTTCTGAAAGTGTTTCTTCATCTGTTACATCCATGCTTGTGCATCAAGATTCCGAATCTGTCACGTCCTCCGGTAGTCTGCCTTTAGATCAATATAAAGTGATTCGTCGCAACGGTTCCGTTGTTGCGTTCGAGCCCGCGAAAATCTCCATTGCCATGACCAAGGCTTTCATTGCTGTGAACGGCGGGCAAGGTGCGGCGTCGGCGCGGGTGCGCGAACTGGTTGAGCAATTGACGGCGAATGTGGTGAATGCGCTGATCCGTCGACAGCCGCATGGTGGAACCCTGCATATAGAGGATATCCAGGATCAGGTTGAATTGTCGCTGATGCGATCCGGGGAGCACGACGTCGCGCGCTCATATGTGCTGTACCGGGAGCAGCGGACGCGCGAGCGCGGCAAAGCCAAGAAAGAGGCTGAAACGGCGCATGTGCTGAACGTAAAAGATGGTGAGGTGGTTCGCCCTCTGGATGTGGCGCAGCTGATTGCGCAGATCCAGTCCGCCTGCGTCGGCCTGGGGGCTGCTGTCGATGCGGAGAAGATCCTTAAGCTGACTTTGAAGGATTTGTACGATGGCGTCGCCATCGAAGAGGTGCGCAAATGCGCCATCCTTTCGGCGCGTACGCTGATCGAGCAAGATCCCGCTTATAGTTTCGTTACTGCGCGCTTGTTGCTGGACAACATTTTCTGCGAAATCCTCGGGGAGGAGGTCGCGCAGGCAGATATGGCTGCGCGATATGTGGAATATTTCCCGAAATTCATCAAGCGGGGCATCGAAGCTGAGCTGTTGAACGAAGAGTTGGCCCATTTTGATCTGGATCGTCTTGGCAGGGCGCTCGACGCCTCGCGTGACCTGCAGTTCAATTATCTCGGGTTGCAGACGCTATACGATCGTTATTTCCTGCATGTGGATGGCAAGCGCATTGAGTTGCCGCAGGCGTTCTTCATGCGCGTGGCGATGGGTTTGAGTCTGAACGAGATCAACCGCGAGGAACGTGCAATTGAGTTCTACCGCCTGTTGTCCAGCTTCGACTTCATGAGCTCCACGCCAACCTTGTTCAACTCGGGTACGCGCCGTTCGCAACTGTCTTCCTGCTACCTGACCACCGTGGCGGATGACCTCGATGGAATCTACGAAGCGTTGAAAGAGAACGCGCTGCTGTCCAAGTTCGCGGGCGGTCTGGGTAACGACTGGACCAATGTGCGCGCGCTGGGTAGCCACATCAAGGGCACCAATGGCAAGTCGCAAGGAGTGGTGCCTTTCCTCAAGGTGGTGAACGACACCGCAGTGGCTGTGAACCAAGGGGGCAAGCGCAAGGGGGCGGTGTGCGCCTATCTGGAGACTTGGCACCTCGACATCGAGGAATTCCTTGAGCTGCGCAAGAACACTGGCGACGACCGCCGCCGCACCCACGACATGAACACCTCGAACTGGATCCCCGACCTGTTCATGAAGCGTGTGATGGAAGGTGGCGAATGGACGCTGTTCTCGCCCTCGACCTGCCCCGACCTGCATGACAAATTCGGTGCCGAATTCGAAAAGGCCTATCTTGGCTATGAGGCCAAGGTCGCCACTGGCGAACTGAAGCTGTTCAAGAAAGTGCCGGCGCAATCGCTCTGGCGCAAGATGTTGACCATGCTGTTCGAGACCGGCCACCCCTGGATCACCTTCAAGGATCCTTGCAATATCCGCAGTCCGCAACAGCATGTGGGCGTAGTGCATAGTTCCAACCTGTGCACCGAGATCACGCTGAATACTTCCGATAGTGAGATCGCCGTTTGTAACCTCGGATCGGTCAATCTGGCCGCACACCTGTTTCCCAAGGGGCATGCCAAGGCGGGGCAGATCGATCATGACAAATTGAAGCGTACCGTGAGTACGGCCATGCGCATGCTGGATAACGTGGTTGATATCAACTACTACGCAGTCGCCAAGGCGCGCAACTCCAATCTCAAGCATCGTCCGGTCGGCCTCGGCATCATGGGCTTTCAGGATTGTCTGCATGAATTGCGCATTCCCTATTCGTCCGAGGCGGCGGTCGAGTTCGCTGATCGTTCCATGGAGGCGGTCTGCTACTACGCCTATTGGGCTTCGACCGAACTGGCGGAAGAACGTGGCCGTTATGCTACCTATCGTGGCAGCCTGTGGGACCGCGGTATCCTGCCGCAGGACAGCCTGAACCTGCTGCGCGAGCAACGCGGCGGTTTCGTTGAGGTGGATATGTCGTCCAGCATGGACTGGGATGCGTTGCGTTCCCGTATTTGGCAGTACGGAATGCGCAATTCGAATTGCGTGGCCATTGCGCCGACCGCCACCATCTCCAATATCATCGGTGTTTCGGCATGTATCGAGCCGACATACCAGAACATCTTCGTGAAGTCGAACCTCTCCGGTGAGTTCACCGTCATTAACGATCACCTGGTGAGCGACCTGAAGGCGCTGGGTTTGTGGGATGAGGTGATGATTGCAGATCTCAAGTATTTCGATGGCAGCCTGTCGAAGATCGACCGTATTCCTGCGGAGTTGCGCGAGTTGTATGCCACCGCATTCGAGGTCGAGCCGAAATGGTTGATCGAAGCGGCTTCGCGTCGCCAGAAATGGATAGACCAGGCGCAATCGCTCAACATCTATATGTCCGGCGTGTCTGGGCGCAAGCTCGATGAGACATATAAGCTGGCATGGGTGCGCGGTTTGAAGACGACATATTACTTGCGTGCTTTGGGGGCGACGTCGGCGGAGAAGTCCACATCCCGTGCGGGAACCTTGAATGCGGTGTCGAATGTTGCCGATAGTGGCGCGTCCGCTGCACCGGCGGTAGAGGAAGCGAAGTTCTGCTCGATCGACAACCCAGAATGCGAAGCTTGCCAGTAGGGAGCAGGCGCAGGGAACGGCGGTAAGCCCTGTGATCGCCGGCTTGCTGTCTGCCAATGAGAATAACTTGTTCGTCGCGCAATGCGGCAAACGTTAAGAAGTAAGGGAATACTATGCTGAATTTTGAAGATGACATGATGCCAGCGGCAGTTCAGACCGGGGTGCGTATGGCCGCGATGGGTGGCGACGTTGCGGGCGATGATAAGAGCGGGCACGCATATACGATCGCCTCCACCTCCACCGGACGCATTCGCGTGGAAGACAAGCGAATCATCAATAGCAGCGCCGATGTGAACCAGTTGGTGCCATTCAAGTACAAGTGGGCATGGGAAAAGTATCTTGCGGGCTGTGCCAACCATTGGATGCCGCAAGAGGTCAATATGTCTGCCGACATCGCATTGTGGAAGAACCCGAATGGGCTGACCGAGGACGAGCGCCGCCTGGTCAAGCGCAATCTGGGCTTCTTTACCACGGCCGATAGCCTGGCTGCGAATAATATTGCTTTGGGCACTTATCGCCACATCACCAATCCGGAATGCCGCCAGTTCTTGCTACGCCAGGCATTCGAGGAGGCGATCCATACCCACGCTTACCAGTACATCGTGGAAAGTCTGGGTCTGGACGAAGGGGAAGTGTTCAACATGTACCACGAAGTGTCGAGCATTCGTGACAAGGACGAGTTCCTGCTTCCCTTTATCGACGTGTTGACGAACCCTGACTTCAAGACCGGCACGCCGGAAAATGACCAGAAATTGCTGCGTAGCCTGATTGTGTTCGCATGCATCATGGAGGGGTTGTTTTTCTACGTCGGTTTTGTGCAGATACTGGCGCTGGGGCGGCAGAACAAGATGACCGGCGCAGCCGAGCAATACCAGTACATCCTGCGGGACGAGTCCATGCACCTGAATTTTGGCGTGGATGTGATCAATCAGATCAAATTGGAGAATCCTCATCTGTGGACGCCGGCCTTCCGCGAAGAAGTGCGTGGCCTGATCCAGAAGGGGGTGGAGCTGGAATACCGCTATGCTGAAGATACCATGCCACGCGGTGTGCTGGGGTTGAATGCCGGCATGTTCAAGGAGTACCTGCGTTTCATCGCGAATCGTCGTTGCCAGCAAATTGGTATCGATGTGCTATATCCGGGGGCAACGAATCCGTTTCCCTGGATGGCCGAGATGATTGACCTGAAAAAAGAGAAGAACTTCTTTGAAACGCGGGTCACTGAATACCAGACGGGCGGGGCGTTATCCTGGGATTGATGTGCGGGCGCGCATAACCCCGTTTCAAGGTTGGCACAGATATAGAAGTAAATGGTATTTATCCGGCCCGAACGGCCTGGCTTGATTAGCCAGGCCGTTTTTCTTTGATACCCCCCCTGGATTGCTGGCCGGTATTTCAATGCAGCAGCTTGGCAATAATTAGGTCCAATCAACTACCCTTGGGGGGATGACCGCGGTACCACACTCTCTGGAACGTATGCATTGATGCACGCGAGGCTCATCCGTGCTGGTCGAACTGGCCTGAACTATCATCATCGATACCGGAGATTTTCAATCAAAGTGAAGCAATCGATCCGGCAAGACGGTGCCAATTCTCGTGCATGCAGAAATTTCAATGAAGCGGTGACCTGCTAAGCAAAAAAATGCACAAACATCAAGAAAAATGTTGACAGCAACCATAATTCGGGTAAAGTTTCAACCGCTATATATAGTTAAAAAAACTTGAATAATTACTAACTGTAGTGAATGAAATTCCGAGGGGAATCCGCTTGCTCGATTACGATTTGCAAAGATTAAGTAGTTTGCCAATGCAATTGGCGCCACATGGCGCGGCGAGTGAAGGGCTGTCTTTGGATTCGGTTTTCAAATTGGCTGGCTTGCCGACAAGGTTTGTATATACGCGGGCCGGCGGTCTTAGTGGCCACGTCTGACTATATGGGTTATAGCCAATTAGTGGATTTCAGCATCGAAAAAAATAATTGCGAATTGGGCAAGGGTGGAATCTTTCCCCCGGGGATGTTGACAGAGGCTGCTTCGGCAGCCTCTGTTGCAAGGGCTCGGTCATGCCGCTCTGCGGTGTGCTGAGGGTGTAGTAGTTGTTAGTGTTTTGTTAACTTTCATCACTCAAGGAGGTTGAAATGGTAGCAGCAAAGAAAGCTAAACCAGCAGCAAAAAAAGCGGCTGCAAAGAAGCCCGCAGCCAAGAAGGCAGCAGCAAAGAAACCCGCTGCTAAAAAGGCTGTAGCGAAGAAGCCAGCAGCCAAGAAGGCCGTTGCCAAGAAGCCCGCAGCCAAGAAGGCAGCAGCAAAGAAACCCGCTGCTAAAAAGGCTGTAGCGAAGAAGCCAGCAGCCAAGAAGGCCGTTGCCAAGAAGCCCGCAGCCAAGAAGGCAGCAACAAAGAAACCCGCTGCTAAAAAGGCTGTAGCGAAGAAGCCAGCAGCCAAGAAGGCCGTTGCCAAGAAGCCCGCAGCCAAGAAGGCAGCAGCAAAGAAGCCCGCTGCTAAAAAGGCCGCAGCGAAGAAGCCGGCAGCCAAGAAAGCGGCAGCAAAGAAACCCGCTGCTAAAAAGGCTGTAGCGAAGAAGCCGGCAGCGAAGAAGGCTGTAGCGGTGGCTAAGCCTGTTGCGGCTCCGGCTGCGACGACATTGGCTCCTTCTGCGCCAGCTCCTGTGCGTCCGGCTGCGACTTGGCCTTTCCCCACACCAGGCATCAGCAAGCCAAACTAATGTGGTGTGAGGCTGTGAAGGCAGCCCCGATCAGATTGTACGGTAGGGGCTGATTCACGGTTGTCGGATGGCGAGCCGGGCAGGCTCTGTGCTATTTTTCGTGCTGAAAGAGTGCGCGGGGCATTGTCCCCTCTAGGAAACGTTTGGTCGTTTTGCTTGGCGTATCGTAGTTGGTCTGCGTAGTGCAAAGGCTCGCATCGCTATCTGACGACAGACTCGCGTTTTTTGCCATGTAATTGTGGAGGGATTCCTGCCCTCTATGAATTGCATGGTATATCAAATATCCAAATAGCTGGAGGGGCTGGTTTCCCTCCGACAAAATGGATGCTGTTTATCCTTGATCAATAATGCGGCTTCGATGGAGTCCGAAGGGCTGAGGGGCTGATCGCTTATTCGCCGGTTTTCTTGGCAATCAGCATAACGTTGCGGAATGGGGTGCCTTTATGCATTGCCAGCGGCCTGACCTCAAAGCCGGTAGATCGTAATACTTCCAACCATTCGTCAAGCGTACGGCAGTAAATCCGGTTAAGGCGATGGCCGCGCAGGAAGAAGATGGTGCGGTCGACCCAGTTGCTATAGTAAAAAGGCAGTCCGCCGGCAGCATCTCCAACCCGGGTAATGAATGTGCCCCCCGGTGGCAGTGCAGCCCAGATCCGTTTCAGCACCTCTTCCTGCGCCTCGTAGCTGATGTAGTGCAACACATCAAGAACGACTGCAACATCCGCTTTGCCATAATCTGCGGAACGGATGTCGCCTTGATAGAACTGAGCACTGTCGCCGAGCGCCGCGCGGGCACGATCCACATCTTTCTGCATCAGCTCCAAACCCCAGATGTGATTGATCTTGGGGGCGGGAGGCCAATGTGGCGGCCAGTTCCCGCATTCGTGAAGTTTTCGTGCCTCAAGCAACCATGAGGCGAGCAGACCTTGACCGCAACCCAGGTCGATCAGACGTTCAGCGTTGGGAAGCAAACCGTTTTCCAGCAGGCCAAAGAACGCCGGGTCGCTCTTGAGCTTGCCCTCTGCAAACTTGTAAGCGAACAGGCCCGCTGAGCGATAAGGTCGCGTAGCATAATCGAGCAAAGTGCGGCGGAATTGAACGTTCATGGGATGGCCGATCGCAAAGTTACTGAATGCAGGTTTGCCTGTGCAAGGCGCTCCAGCAGGCGAGGAAGAACTTCGAGAATGACCGGTTTCCCATTGGCTGTACGAGCTGCACTGCCGTCATGCAGCAGCAGGATGTCACCGCCTTTGAGGTCGCATGCCAATCGGCTCAGCACCATATCCGCATCGTTTACCCGCGTGTCGAATCCGCGCCTGCTCCAGCTGCACAGCCGCAATCCGCAATGCGCGAGCACGGGCTCCAGCCCAGGATTGCGCAAGCCTGCCGTTGCCCGAAAGAAGCGGGGAGCGGTTCCACAGATGTTGCTTAACACCATTTGTGCGCCATGCACTTCGCGGTGGATACGCCAGGGGCCGAACAAAGAGAAATGCCAATGGTGCGAAAGACTATGATTCTCGATGGCATGACCACGGCGCATTATCTCGCGGCATAGCTCCGGATACTGCTGGGCGAGTTTCCCGATACAAAAAAAAGTTGCTTTGGCTTGATGCTGATCCAGGATATCGAGTACAAGCGGAGTAACTTCCGGGTCCGGGCCATCATCGATGGTGATGGCGACTTCCCCTCGTTCTGCGGCCGATTGTGGCAAGCAGGTGATGTTGGGGCCCAACAACGAACTGCGCGGAATCAGGCCGGTCACCGTAAGGAACATATGGTCGAGGAAAACGATGCCCAGAACCCACTTCCACCATGCAGGTTGCAGCAATATGACAAAAAGGCCGCCAACAAGAAGAAATATCGAGAGCCGGATGGCGAAAGCAGGTTTCCAGTTGCGGCAGGGGAAAAACATCATGGCATTCTGTTTTGTATTTTGGCGGGCATTATACAATGCTGATTTCATATAAATACCTGTCGAAGGGTTCCGTTGTGCTATTGCGTAAAACAATCATCGCTACCTGCGTGTTAACTCTAGTTGCCTGCGCCGCACCACCAAAGAAGCCATCGAATGTTCCGCGCGGCGATTACTCATATACCAAAGAATACATCTCCTGGCTGGTCGAGCAGGAGATGGCCGATGCCGATGTGACGGGCATGAGTATCGCCCTGGTGGACGATCAAAATATCGTATGGCAACAGGGGTTTGGCTATGCGGACAAACGGGCCGGCATCTTGGCTTCGCCGGACACGGTGTATCACCTTGGCTCCATCGCAAAAGTATTTACCGCGACAGCGGCGATGCGTCTCGCCGAGCAGGGAAAACTGGACATAGATCAGCCGCTGCAAGAATACCTGCCCGAGTTTTCGATCAGGAGCCGCTTTGGGGATACCCGGAGAATTACCCCCCGCAACATCATGACGCACCATTCCGGATTGCCATGCAACTGGCTGCATGGCATGAGCGAACGGCATCCCCGCCCGTTTACCGAGGTGGTGAGTGCAGTACAGAACGAATACATGGCTTATCCGCCAGACTACGTATTTGCATACTCGAATCTTGCCGTGACGCTGCTTGGTGCCGCGATCGGCAGGGTAAGCGGGCAGGATTACGCCGGTTATATGGATACGCAACTGTTGCAGCCGCTTGAGATGACTCATTCTGAGTTCGCTCCGCGTATCCCGGGAAAGAGCTACGACAAAGGCAAAGAGGTTGAAGCCATACCGCTGCGCGATCTGCCTTCCGGGGGGCTGAACTCCAGCGCAAGCGATATCGCGCATTTCATGCAGATGATATTCGCGGATGGCAGTTACCACGGACACCAGATTGTCAGCCCGGCGTCACTGCATGAGATGTTCAGGGTGCAGAATGCGCAAGTGCCATTGGACTTCGACTTCAAGATGGGGCTTGGCTGGATGCTTAGCGGCGTGGATGTTCCGCGTGCCGGCTTGGTGGCAAGCCATGGCGGCACCACGCTCAACTACCATACGCTGATGGTGGTATTGCCGGAAAGCAAGCTGGGAGTGGTGGTATTGTCGAATTCGACTACAGCGCAAGGTATCGTCGGCAAGATCGCAACGGAGACGCTGCAGTTGGCGCTGGAAGCTAAACGCGGGATATCTCCGCCGGTGACGGTCGTAAAGGAGGTAAAGAGCGTTCCGCTGACTGCAGATGATGTTCGAGCATATGAGGGTTATTTCGACACATTGATCGGCTTGGTCAAGGTCAGCGGCAAATCAGGCGACTTGGTGGCCGAAGTGATGGGCCAGAAGCTGGAGCTGATGCCGCGGGAAGGGCAGCAGTTTGGTGCGCGCTTCAAATTGTTCGGCTTCATCCCGATCAAGATCAGCATGCTGGAGGAGCTGAATTTGTCGTTGCATCGAATCGATGGGCACGATGCGCTGGCATTGAAGAGCAATGGGCAGACCATGCTCATCGGCGAGAAGATCGCGCCGGTCGAGATCCCGCAGCAAATGCTCGAATATGTCGGGGAATATGAAATCGTCAACAAGCATGATGGTCCCATGCCGCAATCGGTCCGCTTCCTGCATGAGGACGGATTGCTCATCGGTGCCTTCACGTTTGCCGAGAAGCCCGGCTTCGTGTTCCGGGTCGCACTAAAGCCGGTTGCCGCTGATGAGTTGGTGCTGGAAGGGTTAGGCCCGGGAAAGGGCGAGACCTTGCACCTGAAAAAGGTCGGCAACGAGTTGCGCATAGATTTCTCCGGATTCGAGCTGCGCAAAATATCTTCCGACAAGGGGTGAGATGCGCCTGCCAGCGAATGCCGTCTACGATGTTGCACCCGTCGATCAGGCTGGGCGCATATTGCTACTGATGTTGCCGGGGGCGAAGCATGCGCCGCAACATCTGGTTGAAAACGGATTCATCCGCGCCCTGCGCGAACGCAAATTGGCCGTTGATGTGCTTGTGCTGGATGCACACGCTGACCTGTATCTGGATGGCGAACAGATTGAGTGCATGCTGCATGACGCCTTGAATGAGGCGCGCTCGCATGGTTATTCCCGCATCTGGGTGCTGGGCATATCGCTTGGAGGGACGGGCGCAATACTGTGTACTGTCCAGCGTACGGCAGAGATAGAAGGCGTATTCCTGTTGGCGCCTTTTCTGGGCACGCGCGGGATCATCGCAGAAGTTTCCGCTGCGGGTGGCCTGGCGCATTGGCAGGCCGGCGAGATAAGCAGCCGCGACCGGGAGCGGGCATTACTCGCCGAGCTTAAGAGCAGCTTGCTGGATATGGCTGGATTCCCGCCAATCTATCTCGGTTACGGCAGTGCAGACCGCTATCGCGGGGCAAGCGATCTGCTGGCCAGGCATCTGCCGTCGCATCAGGTGGAGGTGATGCCTGGAGGGCATGACTGGGAGACATGGGCTGGACTGTGGCGGATGCTGCTTGATAAGCGGCCATTCCCCAACGCCGAAGCGTAGCCGAGATTAAGCTTTCACAGCGATTGACTTAGGAGTAGGCTACCGCGAGACAGTCGCATCCTGGGAGTCTCCGGCATGACCCGATATTCCGTTGAGCGTTTCAGAGCAGCCGTATTCCATATGTACCTGCGTGTGGCAGTAGCGGTCACCTTTCCCCTGTCGGTTCTTTACTTTCTGTTTGTGGCAACACCCGACAAGGGCGGAGTGCCGTTTGCCTTTGCGCTGTTTGCTGCGTGGCTGAAATGGCGTACGCGACACGACAGTGAAGAATCCCTGCGTTACGCAGGCTGGTTTTTGCTGATGCTCATGTGCTTGATGCTCTATGGCACATATGTCAGCAATGAAAAACTGCATCAGGAAGTCTGGATGATGATATTCCCGATCGCTTTCGCACCCATCGTGGCGGAGCGCGAGCGTATTATCTGGATCGTGGTAGGGGCGCTGAGTCTGTCAGCGGTCTCGATGCTGCGCCTGGAACCGCTCACCTTGATGTCTACCTTTGTGTTTTTGAGCGCATACCTGACCCTGGGCTTGATCACCATGATGCTGGTGCGGCACAACGAGCAGAATATCGAGCGCCTGGCGCACCTGACGATCACCGATCCGCTTACCAGAACCTTTAACCGCGGCTACCTGAAAGAGGTGATGGCAAGCGAGATCAATCGCTGCAGGCGCGGCGGCCAGGCGCTGACAGTGATCATGCTGGATATCGACCACTTCAAGATGTTCAACGATACCTATGGTCACCTATTTGGCGATAGCGTACTTGAACAAGTGGCGGAGTCGCTGATGAAGTCGGCGCAACGGGCCGGCGACTACGTATTCCGTTACGGCGGCGAGGAGTTCTGCATCCTCACTTCCGGGCTGGATCGCGATGAATCCTGGCAATTCACCGAGAAGTTGCGCTTGAGCATCTATGCCTTGAATATCGAGAATCGGCAATCTCCGCATCGCCGCCTGACTGCATCGGCTGGTTTTTGGTGTGTGACAGAACTGGACGAAATTACAACGAGCGCGTTGCTGCTGAATGCCGACAATGCGCTATACCGGGCCAAGGAAGCGGGCCGCGACCGGGTGGTTGATTTCGAGGATATCCCGACGGCAGAAAAGACCGGATCGACCAGGTTGCAAGGCTCGCCAGCCTGAACGGCCGGCATGCCTTGGGCCGGGCGATTCTATTTGAATTCGCGCAGTTCTTTCGGGGTGTCGTCGTGATTGCCGTGCGGATGCAGTTCGTAGGCCTTGACGAATATCTCTTGCGAATTGTTCTTGGTGCGGGGTTCGGGGGTTTTCAGGTTGTGGTACTGCACGTCTTCGCAGTAATAGATCATCTGCTTCTTGATGTTGCCGAGCAGGCTGGACTGCAGGCGAAAGCCTTCCCGTATCAGCGCTTTTTCCAGGGCCTCCAGCGAGTAATGCTGGAGGCTGTAGCGGATCAGCAGGCTGTTGGGATACGGTCCCATCTCGACGTGAAAATTATCCAGTCCGACCAGCAGCAGGTATACCGAGAAGAGCTGGTTGGCCGGCTCTTCGCAGAAGAACAGCAAACGTTCCTTTTGCAGTTCGAACGGATTCATTGCATCATTTCCCGCGCAATATGCTCATTCCCTTAAGCAGATTCAAAGCCTGATTCAGCTGGTAATCGTTCTTTGCGCCGAATTCGGCGACCTCGACCTTGCCAGCGTCGCCGTCCTTGGCCTTGGTTTGTTGTCCCTTGGCGGGCTTGGCTGTCGGCTCGCTCTTGTCTTCTCCCTGGCTATTGCTCAGGTGCTTGTCCAGATCGACCTCGCGCAAGCGGAAGGCGTTGTCGAAGCCGGCAGTGGCCGGATCTTCCACCACGATGTCCGGCACGATGCCCTTGGCCTGAATGGAGCGCCCGCTCGGTGTGTAATAGCGTGCAGTCGTCAGTTTGATGGCGGTGTTGTTGCCTAGTGGCAGGATGGTTTGTACGGAGCCTTTGCCGAACGACTGGGTGCCCATGATGACGGCACGCTTCTGATCCTGTAATGCGCCCGCCACGATTTCGGAGGCCGAGGCCGAGCCGCCATTAACCAGCACAACCATCGGGACGGTCTTGAAAGCTTCCGGCAAATCTTTCAGGTAATCGCTCTTGCCGCTGCCGCGCAGGTAATTGTCCGGGCTGGCGGTCAGGCGCATCTTGGCATCTTCAGTTCGCCCTTCGGTATAGACGACCAGCGCATCTTTGGGCAGGAAAGCGGCCGATACTGCGACCGCGCCGGTGAGCAGTCCGCCCGGATCGTTGCGCAGGTCGAGCACCAATCCCTGCAATGGGCCATTGTTCTGTTTCTGCAGGTTCTGCAGTGCCGTTGCAAGGTTCTCGCCGGTGTGTTCCTGGAACTGGGTCACGCGAACGAAACCGAAGCCCGGTTCCGCCAGCTTGGATTTCACGCTCTGCACCTTGATGACCGCGCGCGTCACGCTGATCTGCAGCGGTTTCGGTTCGTTCTTGCGCACGATGGTGAGCAGGATGGAGCTGCCCGGTTTGCCGCGCATGCGCTTCACCGCATCGTTCAGGGTGAGTCCTTTTACCAGCGTGTCGTCCAGCTTGATGATGAGGTCGCCGCTCTTTACGCCGGCATTGAAGGCAGGGGTGTCCTCAATCGGAGAAATGACCTTGACCAGCCCGTCTTCCATGCCGACTTCGATGCCCAGTCCGCCAAATTCGCCTTGCGTACCGACCTGCAGTTCCTTGAAGGCGTCGGCGTCCAGATAGGCGGAATGCGGATCGAGGCCGCTCAGCATGCCGTTGATTGCCGATGTGATCAGGGTCTTGTCGCTGACGGGCTCGACATAATCGCTCTTGATGCGTCCGAACACTTCCGAGAAGGCGCGCAATTCTTCGACCGGCAGGGAAAGCTCGGTATCTTTGTCGGCGACAGCGGAAAATTGCAGGCTGACCAGAATTCCTGCCACCAGTCCAATGCCGATGAGACCATATTCTTTGAGGCGACGACTCATTTGATTTTCCTTGTTTTAATGCCTGACCCATTTGCCTGGGTCGAAGGGTTTGCCTTCGAAACGCAGCTCGAAGTATAAACCGGAATCCTGGTTGCCGCCGCTACTGCCGACGGTTGCTATCACGTCGCCACTGTGCAGGCTGTCACCCACCTGCTTGTACAGGGTCTCGTTGTTGCCATACAGGCTCATGTAGCCCTGGCCATGATCGATGATGAGCAGATTACCGAAGCCGCGCAGCCAGTCGGCATACACTACCTGTCCGGCGGCCACTGCCTTGACGGGCTGGTTGGGCGCTGCACGCAGGAACCAGCCGGTCCATGCCATGGTGCTCTCCGGACGTCGCGCCCCGAACTTGTTGCCTATTTTGCCCTTGACCGGCAATACCAATCTTCCCCTGAGGGATTTGAACGGGACGTTGTCGGTGTGAGCGTCAGGCAGGGCGTGCGCCAGCTTGTCGATCAATTGTGACAGACGGTTCTCGTTGTGCTGCAAACGCCCAATTTCGCGACGTTGCTGTTTGAGCTGAAACGCGATCTTGTTCAGCACCTGCTGGCGGGCGCGCCGGTCCTGCTCGAGATGCTGCCGCTGCCCCTGTTCTTCGGCCCGCAAATCGGATATCTCGGCACGTTTCCGGTTGACCTGATCGGTCACCGCCTGCAATTGGGCCAGGCCATTGCGCAGCGACTTCAGCGTTGTGGCACGGTCGCGTGCGATGTATTCGTAATAGCGGAATTCACGTGCAACCTGGTTGGGGTCGCTGTTGTTGAGCAGGAGCTTGAGATATTCCTGGTCGCCCCCGTCCAGGTATTGCTGGTATAGCAGCCGCCCCAGCATGGCCTGCTGGCCTTGCAGTTCCTTGTCCATCGCTGCTGCGCGCTGCTGCAATGACGCCAATTCGCGGTTAGCCGCTTGCTGCTGTTGCGCGAGCTCGTGCAGCCTGCGGTTGCTGTCGCTGATGGCACGTTCGGATTCGCGCAATCCATCCGCAACCTCGGATTTCGATTCGCTGGTTTTGTCGAACTCCTGCTGCAACGCAGCGATGCGTTTGCGCAACTTCTCGAGATCATCCGCCTGCGCGGCGTGTGCTGTCCCTGTCAGCAGCAGGAGGGGCAGCAGAACGAAACGCAGCGCAGCGATCACAGAATATGGATGAGCGACTTGCCGGTCATTTCCGGAGGTTGTGGCAGTCCCATCATTGCCAGCAAGGTGGGGGCGACATCCTGTAGTGCGCCTGTTCCGGTCGGCGCAATGTTCGCCTTGCGCCCGATATAGATGAACGGAACCGGATTGAGGGTGTGTGCAGTGTGCGCCTGGTGTGTCGTGCGATCCAGCATCTGTTCGGCATTGCCGTGGTCGGCGGTGATAAGAACTTCGCCGCCGCATTCCAGCATCGCCTTCACCACGCGACCGATGCAGACATCCAGCGCTTCCACCGCCGTGACTGCAGCGTCCATGATGCCGCTGTGGCCTACCATGTCGCCGTTAGCGTAATTGCACAGGATGGCCTGGTACTGCCGGCTGCGAATGGCTGCTTCCAGTTTGTCGGTGACTTCGAATGCGCTCATTTCTGGCTTCAGGTCGTAAGTGGCGACTTTGGGTGAGGGCACGAGGATGCGGTCTTCGCCGGGGAAAGGTTGCTCCTTGCCGCCGTTCATGAAATAAGTGACATGTGCATATTTTTCTGTTTCGGCGATACGCAGCTGCTTCAGCCCCAGATTGGACAGGTATTCGCCGAAACTGTTGTGGATTTCGTCGGCGGTATATGCGCACGGCAGGTGAAAATCTTCACCGTAACTGCTTAACGTGGTGAAGTTCGCCAGCCTGGGGAAGCGGCTGCGGGTAAAACCTTCGAACTTCTCCTCGGTCAGGGCGCGGGTGATTTCTCGTGCCCGGTCGGCACGGAAGTTCATGAAAACGGCCACGTCTCCATCCTGCATCGCGATGGGGTCGCCGACGATGGTGGCCTGCACGAACTCGTCGTTTTCACCGCGTGCATAAGCAGATTCCAGTGCGGCCTGCGGAGTGGCTGCATGGTATGGAGCCTTGCCGGAAGCAAGCATGTCGTAGGCGATCTGCACGCGTTCCCAGCGATTGTCCCTGTCCATTGCGAAGTAACGCCCGACCATGCTGGCGATGCGCCCGGCACCGAGTTGCGCACATTTGTCCTGCAGCGCCTGCAGCGATTGCGCTGCGCTGCGCGGTGGCGTGTCGCGTCCGTCGAGGAAGGCGTGGATGAATATTTTCTTTAATCCTGTGCGCGCTGCCAGTTCCAGCATGGCGTGGATATGCGCCTCATGGCTATGCACCCCTCCCGGGGAGAGCAGGCCGAGGATGTGCAGTGCAGTGTCGTGCTGTTTGGCCGTTGTCGCTGCCTGCAGTAACGCTGGATTGCCGAAGAAGCTGCCGTTCTCGATGGCCAAGTCGACTTTGGTCAGGTCTTGGTATACCACGCGGCCGGCGCCAATGTTCAGATGGCCTACCTCGGAATTGCCCATTTGCCCGTTAGGTAGCCCGACATGCAATTCGGAAGCGTTGATTAAAGTATGCGGATACTCACTCCAGATTTTTTCCCAGTTCGGTTTGTGCGCGTGGGCGACAGCGTTGAAGTCGGCATCTTCGCGATAGCCGAAGCCGTCGAGTATGAGCAGTAAGACGGGAGTGATAGCTTGAGTAGGATGGTTGGTCATGCTGGCTTTTTTGTCACCAAAATATCAAAATATAAGCGGTTGCTAATCTACGGTGTTTTGACGCAATACTTTTAAGGTGTAATTTTAGCTGATTTCGGGGCGCTATACGCCCCGCATCCAATGACGGCAGGCAAATATGACGAACGCACTGATTGATAAAGACGAACACATTCTGCAAGCATCGCTGGCGATGAAGGCTATCGCCCACCCTTTGCGATTAAAGATACTCTGCGTACTGGCGGACAGCGAACTGAGTGTCCAGGAGATCGTGGATAGTGTGGGAACCTCGCAAAGCAATATTTCCCAGCACCTCGCCATCCTGCGGGACAAAGGAGTATTGTCGACGCGTAAGGACGCCAACAGGGTGTTCTATCGTATCGGCGATCCGCGTACCCTCCGGCTGGTGGGGATGATGCGCGATGTGTTCTGTACTGTATAAGAGGCCCTGACCAGATTCCGGTATTTGAGTATTGCGGGTGTGGGGTTGGCATAGCATATTAGAATATGCTAATATACAAAGACACTATTTCCTGAGGTAAGGCAATGAAACTGAATCTTGGTCTGTTTTTTGGTTTGTCGGTCTGCCTGTTCGCACCAGTCCAGGCGGCGGAGCCGCTGGCGACCGCTGCGGTGCAGTTGCGCGAAGTCGAGCAGACATACAGTATAGACGGCGTGGTCGAGGCGACACGCCAATCCACCGTGTCGGCCCAGATATCGGGTCGCGTGAAGGCGATCTATTTCGATGTCGGGGATCGCGTCAGCAAGGGGCAGGTCATCCTGCGCATCGACGAGCGCGAGGCAAACCAGGCCTTGGCGGGCAGCAGGGCACAATTGTCGCAGGCGGAGGCGGCATTGCAGAATGCGCGGCTGAACTACGAGCGCTCAAAGCAGCTGTTCGAACAGAAATTCATCAGCCAGGCGGCACTGGACAAGGCCAAGTCGGATTACGAAGTGGCGAAGGCTCAGGCAGCGGCGAGCGAGGCGGGTGCGGAGCAATCGGCCCTGGCACAGAGCTACACATCCGTGCTTGCGCCCTATCCCGGCGTGGTAGCCGCGCGCCTGGTGGAGCTGGGCGAGATGGTGACTGTGGGCAAGCCATTGATGACCGGCTTCGATCCGTCGCAACTGCGGGTCATTGCCAGTGTGCCGCAAGAAAAACTCAAGGATATCGGCAGCCATCCCGTCGTGACGGTGGAAGTCCCTTCGCTGGAGCGCTGGATCAAGGCCGCTTCGGTCACAGTGCAGCCTTCGGCGGATGTGCGCACGCACAGTACTCAGGTGCGCGTCGATCTGCCAGCCAACCAGGCTAACCTCTATCCCGGGATGTTCGTGCGCACGCATTTTGTGGTGGGCAAAGAGAAGAAAATGCTGATTCCCAATAGTGCGGTCGTACATCGCAGTGAGGTCGTGGCGGTATATGTGGTGGACGAGAAGGATGTGCCGCACCTGCGTCAGGTACGCCTGGGCGAGGTGAACGAACAGAATGAGATCGAGGTGTTGGCCGGTTTGAATATCGGCGAACGTGTTGCCCGCGATGCGGTGAAGGCCGGGATGGCGGCCGCGGAGAGCAAGCGATGAGCATGGGCGTTTCCGGTCGTATCGCCAGGATATTCCTTCACTCCCAGATGACGCCATTGCTGGCGCTGGTGGCGGTCCTGCTCGGCCTGTTCGCAGTGCTGGTGACGCCGCGCGAAGAAGAGCCGCAGATCAACGTCACCATGGCCAACGTGCTGATCGCCTATCCGGGGGCATCGGCGCAGGATGTGGCAAACACGGTGGCGACGCCTGCCGAGCAGGTACTGTCACAGATCGCCGGCGTCGATCACGTGTATTCGGTGTCGCAGCCGGGCATGGCTGTACTGACGGTGCAATTCAAGGTGGGGGAGCAGCACGTCCCATCGCTGGTGAAGCTGTATGACGTCATCCTGTCGCACGCCGATTGGCTGCCTCCGACACTGGGCGTGTCCCAGCCCATCATTAAGGCCAAGGGCATCGACGATGTGCCGGTACTGGCGGTCACGCTGTGGCGCGAGAATGGCATCGGCGGGGTGGCGCTGACGCAGGTTGCGCATGCCATCGAAGCGGAATTGAAGCGAGTCGGCGGCACCCGCGAAGTGTCGACCCTGGGAACGACGCCGCGCGTAGTCCGGGTGTTGCTCGATCCGGAAGCCCTGAATGCGCACCAGCTCTCGGTGCAGGAAGTGCGTAATGCACTGCAGGCATCCAATGTCTCCCAGAGTGCGGGTAATCTGGTGCAGAACAATCGCGAGGTGCTGGTGCAGACGGGCGTTTTCCTCAGCGATGCCCGGGAAGTCAGCCAGTTGGTGGTCGGGGTGACCGACGGTAAACCGGTATTCCTGCGCGACGTTGCTGAAATACTGGATGGTGCCGACCAGCCGACCAGTTATGTGTGGATGGGTTCGGGAGCGGCAGGAGAAGACAAGAACATCAAGGCCAAGGGCGAGTTCGGTGCGGTGACCATCGCGGTGACCAAGAAGCCGGGCGAGAACGCAGTCGATGTTGCCGACAAGCTGCTGCATCGCGTGGACGAGTTGAAGGGCAGCGTGATTCCCGACGACGTGAAAGTGACCGTTACGCGCAACTACGGCGAGACCGCCAACGACAAGGCGATGAAGCTCATCAAGAAATTGTTCTTCGCCACTTTTGCCGTGGTCGCCTTGGTGTGGTTTGCGCTTGGCCGGCGCGAAGCCGCGATCGTCGGCGTGGCCGTGCTGCTGACCCTGGCGGTGACGCTGTTTGCATCCTGGGCTTATGGTTTTACGCTGAATCGAGTGTCCCTGTTCGCGCTGATCTTCTCCATCGGCATCCTGGTCGACGACGCGATCGTGGTGGTCGAGAATATCCACCGGCGCCGCGAACTGGCCCAGCATCAGCCATTGTCGGAAATCATCCCGGAGGCTGTGGACGAGGTCGGCAGCCCGACTATCCTGGCTACCTTTACCGTCATTGCGGCGCTGCTGCCGATGGCGTTCGTCAGCGGCCTGATGGGACCCTACATGAGCCCGATCCCGATCAATGCCAGCATGGGCATGCTGATCTCGCTGGCGATCGCCTTCATCATCACGCCCTGGCTGGCGCACAAGCTGGCAGCCCCGCACCATGCGGTGGTCAAGGACGAACGCGACAGCAAGATCATGCACTTTTTCCGCAACCGTCTGTCGCCGTTCCTGAACAAGGAGCACGGCAAGCCGGCGCGCCGCAAGCTGTGGCTGGGAATCATGGGGGCTCTGCTGTTCGCGGTGTCTCTGGCCGTGGTCAAGCTGGTGGTGCTGAAGATGCTGCCATTCGACAATAAATCCGAGTTTCAGGTGGTGGTCGACATGCAGAGCGGTACGGCGCTGGAGCAGACCGCCGGCGTGATGCATGAGATCGGCGCATATCTGGCGACCGTGCCGGAAGTGACGGATTACGAGGCCTACGCGGGAACGGCTTCGCCCATCAATTTCAACGGACTGGTGCGTCAATACTATCTGCGCAGTGCGGCGGAGCAGGGCGATATACAAGTCAACCTGCAGGACAAGCACCATCGTTCCCGCAGCAGCCATCAAATCGCCACTGCGGTGCGCGAGCCGATCGAAAAGATCGCCAAGGTCTGGGGCGCAAAGGTCAAGGTTGTCGAGGTGCCGCCGGGACCGCCGGTGATGTCGCCCATCGTCGCCGAGATATACGGACCGGAATATAACGGCACCCGCCAGGTGGCGACCAAGGTGCGCGAGCAGTTTGTCGCCACCCCCGACATCGTCGGCATTGATGATACCGTGAGCGAGGTCGCCGCCAAGGAGGTGTTGCGCGTGATGCAGAGCAAGGCAGCCCTGCTCGGCGTGGCCCAGCGCGATATCGTGGATGCGGTTCAGGTCGCCTTGTCGGGGCAGGATGTGACCGCGCTGCACGATGCCGATGCGAAGTATGCGCCGCCGATACGCCTGGGATTGCCCGCGGAGAAGCGCAGTCGCATCGATGACGTGCTGAAGCTCAAGGTTCGCGCTCGCGACGGTGCGATGGTGCCCCTGTCGGAGGTGGTGCAGGTGGTGAAGATGCAGCGCGATTATCCGATCTACCACAAGGACCTGCTGCCGGTGGTCTATGTGACCGGCGATATGGCCGGCAAGCTGGATAGTCCGTTGTATGGCATGTTCGGCATCAACGGCAAGACCAGCGGCATGGATCTGGAGCAGGGCGGCAAGCTGCAATCCTATTTCATCAAGCAGCCTTCGGATCCCTATTCGAGCTATGCATTGAAGTGGGATGGCGAATGGCAGGTCACCTATGAGACCTTCCGTGACATGGGCATCGCTTATGCCGTGGGGCTGGTGCTGATCTACCTGCTGGTGGTGGCGCAGTTCAAGAGCTACATAGTGCCGCTGGTCATCATGGCGCCGATCCCGCTTACCATCATCGGCGTAATGCCCGGACATGCGCTATTCGGCGCGCAGTTCACCGCAACCTCGATGATCGGCATGATCGCCTTGGCCGGCATCATCGTGCGGAACTCCATTCTGCTGGTGGATTTCGTCAATCTGCAGCTGCGGGATGGCGTGGATCTGCAGCATGCGGTGATCAACGCTGCCGCGGCGCGCGCCAAGCCGATCCTGTTGACCGGGCTGGCGGCCATGCTGGGAGCATTGTTCATCCTGGACGACCCCATCTTCAATGGCCTGGCCTTGTCGCTGATCTTCGGCATCCTGGTGTCGACCTTGCTGACGCTGATCGTCATCCCGGTGCTTTATTACGCAACGCTGTACAAGAAATTCCAGTAAAATCGTCAAACGTTAAGGAGCTTTGAGCATGAACGCAGAACGTATCGTCCGTATCGTCGCAGGTGGATTCATCTTGCTGTCGCTGGCGCTGGGCGTGGAAGCCAGTCCGTTGTTTGTCAGCAAATATTTCCTGTTTTTCACCGCCTTTGTGGGGCTGAACCTGTTTCAGAGCGGTTTCACACAGATTTGCCCATTGAATAACATCCTCGCCCGCCTAGGCGTCAAAGGCAGTTGCTAAACAAAAACCCTTCCTTTTCGCTAACACTCGCCCACATCAGCCTGGCCTTCGTAGGCCTGATGTGGGTTTTGCCTTTTCTGTACTACAAGCACGACTATCCCATCACCACTTTTTATCAGGAGTGGGGGGCGGGGTTGCTCGGCCTGTGCGCGTTGCCGCTGTTGTTGACCACGCGCTATTGGCAAGCGCCGGAAATACCGCGCATCGTGATGCTGCCCATCGGGCTGATGCTATTGCTGATGCTCCAATTCCTGGTGGGGCGGATTGCGTATTTCGATCACGTGATGCTGCTGGTGTTGTACTTCCTGTTCGCCGCCTTGCTCGTCATGTTGGGGCAGCGCCTGCGGGTGGAATTGGGGTTGCCGGCTGCGGCAACGACCTTGGCAGTGTTCCTGCTGTGCGGCGCGGAACTGGGCACGCTGACAGGCATCCTGCAGCATTTTCGCTGGAACACCTTCCTGAACCCGTTTGTTGTCATGAAGACTTCCAATGCGGTGTATGGCAATACTGCCCAGCCTAATCATTATGCGGATTACCTCGCGCTGGGCATGATCTCGCTGGGGGTGCTGCATGTTCGCTGGTCCATGCGTATCTGGCAAACCGGATTGTTGGCGATCCCGATGCTGTTCGTCATGGTGCTGTCGGGTTCGCGCAGTTCATGGCTGTACCTGATCGCTGTCGTTGTTTTGTCTTACCTCTGGCAACGCCGCGATAAGGCGTTGCGCCCGTTGCTGCATTTCAGCCTCGTTTTGCTGCTGGGATTTGCGCTCATGCATTTCGTGGTGCAGATTCCTTGGCTGGAAGGCGCAACCGGCAGTATAACGACGACAGAACGGCTGTTTGGCGACAACGCCAGCGGCGCAATCCGCGTGTTCTTGTGGCGCGAGGCAGGGCTGATCTTTGCCCATTTCACCATGATAGGGGCGGGGTTCGGGCAGTTTGCATTCCAGCACCTGCAGCTGGCAGCGGAGATGCGCAACCCCGGTGTGGTCGGCCTGTACAACAATGCGCACAATCTGGTGATGCAGATCGCGGCAGAAGGCGGTCTGGTCGGCCTGGCGATATTGTTTGGCACGTTGGCCCTGTGGTTCAGGCAATCGGTCATGCGCAACGCGCAGTTCACGCTTTATCACTGGTGGGGCTATGCATTGCTGACGGTGCTGGGGATACACAGCCTGCTCGAATATCCGCTGTGGTACCTCTATTTCATTGGGATTGCCGCCATCTTGCTGGGCATGTTCGATACGACGACTTACCGTCTGGAGTTGCGCGGTCTCGGGCGTGTCTCGGTCGCCTTGATGCTGCTGCTGGGAGTGATATCGTTGCTGCAGGTGGAGCAGGGATACCAGCGGCTTGAGAATGCCCTGGCTTTGCGCGGAAAATCGGCAACGGATCCCAGTCTGGTGCAACACACGCGCGAGGAACTGCTGGTGGTACATGAGTACACTTTGTTGAGCTCATATTCCGAGTTGTTCATCGCGACCATGATGGAGCCCAGTGCGGACCACCTGCAGGAAAAAATCGAGTTGAACGAACGGGCACTCAGATTCATTCCGGTTGCGCCGGCCGCCTATAATCAGGCGTTGCTGCTGGGGCTGTCGGACCGGATGGGGGAGGCCAGGGCGCAATTGGAACGCGCGATCTGGGCTTATCCCGCCGATTATCCGACGGCGCATGCTGCATTGGAGCGGCTGGCGCGTAACGACCCCGCGCACTTTTCCGCTCTGTTAGAATTCGCCACCCAAAAATACGAGGAGTATCGACGTGCTGCAATTCCTGCAAAATAACATCTGGACGGTTCTTATCACGCTGGTCAGCGGCGCGATGCTGTTCTGGTCGTTCTTTGGCAACCGACTGCGCGGTATCCGCGAGGTCGATCATATCGCTGCCACGCAGCTCATCAACCACAAGAGTGCGCTGGTACTGGATGTGCGCGAACAGGGCGAATACGATGCTGGGCATATCGTGAACAGCAAGCTTATTCCGCTGGGCAAGCTGTTGGAGCGTATCGGCGAGCTGGAAAAATATCGCGAACGTCCCATCGTGGTCGTTTGCCGCAGCGGGCAGCGGTCTGCTTCGGCATGCGCCTTGCTGGGCAAGGAAGGCTTTGCACAAGCGCACAATCTGAACGGCGGCGTCATGGCCTGGCAGAAGGCCGGTCAGCCTCTGGAGAGATGATGGCAAAGATCGTCATGTATTGCACGGAGGTCTGCCCATATTGCGTTCGCGCCGAACACCTGTTGCAGCGCAAGGGCATTAAGGACATCGAGAAGATCCGCATCGACCTGCAGCCCGAATTGCGCGAGGTGATGATAGCGAAAACCGGTCGCCGCACCGTCCCGCAGATATTCATCAACGGCGAACATGTCGGCGGATTTGACGATATGGCGGCGCTGGATCGGGCCGGTAAACTGGATGCCATGTTGGCGCACAATCCCTGAGGAAGAGGCTATGACTGAAGCAGCACAAGCAAACACGCAACCCGTCTTCAATATCGAGAAATTGTATGTGAAGGATCTGTCGCTGGAAGTCCCGGGCGCACCCGAGATATTCCTGGAGCGCGAAAATCCGCAGATAGACCTGCAACTGCATACGCAAGCAGCCGCCATCCAGGACGGCGTGTTCGATGTCACTGTCACCGTCACCGTGACTGCCAAGCTGGCCGAGAAGGACAAGGTGCTGTTCCTGATCGAGGCCAAGCAGGCCGGGATATTCCAGATTCGCAACCTGCCTGCTGAAGATATGGAGACTGTGCTGGCAGTGGCATGTCCCAATATCCTCTATCCCTATTTGCGTGAAGTGGTGTCGGATGTCGCAGTGCGCGGCGGGTTTGCGCCGGTGCTGCTGAATCCGATCAACTTTGAAGCGCTCTTCCAGCAACAGAAGCAGGCGCAGGCCGCGGAGGCGGTCAAGCACTGATGAGGCGTACGGCGACAGCGCTGCTGCTGTTGGGCGTGAGCCTGTCGTCTCACGCCTTCGATTTCGTCTCGGTTGCCGAGCCGGCCATTCTGTACGATGCCAATTCGCTCAAGGCGAAGAAACTGTTCGTCGCCACGCGTTTTCTGCCGCTGGAGCAGGTGGTGGAATTGGCCAACTGGGTCAAGGTGCGCGACAACTCGGGCAAGCTGTTCTGGATCGAGAAGCGGCAGCTGAGCAGCAAGCGATATGTCATGGTGACGGTCCCGCTTACCATCGTGCGCAGCAGCCCAGACGAGGGGGGCGAGGTGGTGTTCAAGGCCGCGCAGCAACTCGGGCTGGAATGGCTGGGTAACACCGGTACCGGCTGGGTCAAGGTGCGACACGAGGACGGCAGCACGGGTTACCTGAAATCCGGCGACGTGTGGGGCGACTGATGAAAGTCGCAATACTGGGTTCCGGCGCATGGGGAACCGCCCTGGCAGTCAGTTTCGCCTCGCGCCATCAAGTCAGCCTGTGGGCGCGCGATGCAAGCCTGGTCGAGACGATGCGGGGCTCACGGCACAACCAGCGCTATCTCCCCGATATTGAACTGCCTTCCGGGCTGCACCTTTCTTCCAATCTGGACGAGACCCTGGCGGGAGCAGAGCTGGTCATCGTGGCGGTGCCGGTGGCGGCGCTGCGCGATACGTTGCAGCAGATCGCCAAGCGGGCTGTGCCCGTGCCGGTGATCTGGCTATGCAAGGGTTTCGAGAGCGGTACTTCGCAACTTCCGCA
The DNA here is from genome assembly GCF_021654335.1 of Sideroxyarcus emersonii. Classification (NCBI taxonomy): domain Bacteria; kingdom Pseudomonadati; phylum Pseudomonadota; class Betaproteobacteria; order Nitrosomonadales; family Gallionellaceae; genus Sideroxyarcus; species Sideroxyarcus emersonii. Next base: position 2,416,959 of record NZ_AP023423.1, on the reverse strand, counting down.
TCAGATCGTGGCCGACACCTTGCCTGCTTCCTTTCCGCGCGGCGTGTTGTCCGGGCCGAGTTTTGCCCAGGAAGTCGCGCGCAACCTGCCCACGGCACTGACGCTGGCGTCCGGCGATGGCGAGTTTGCACAGCGCACGGCGAAGGCATTGCACCACTCCCGTTTGCGCATTTATTCCAGTACCGATGTGGTGGGGGTCGAGATCGGCGGTGCGATCAAGAACGTGCTGGCCATCGCCGCCGGCATCTGCGACGGCATGCGCATGGGGCTCAACGCGCGCGCCGCCCTGCTGACGCGCGGACTGGCCGAGATGACGCGGCTGGGGCTGCAGATGGGCGGACGTGCCGAGACACTGGGGGGATTGTCCGGCGTGGGCGACCTGATCCTCACTTGCACGGGGGATCTTTCGCGCAACCGCCAGGTCGGCATGCTGCTGGCGCAACACAAGTCGCTGCCCAACATCCTCGACGAACTGGGGCATGTGGCCGAAGGCGTTTACACCGCACGCGAGGTCCATCGCATCGCCCGGCAGCATGGCGTCGAGATGCCGATCTGCGAAGCGGTGTATCGTGTGCTGTACGAAAACCTGGCGGCCGACCAGGCCGTCGAAATGTTGCTCAGCCGTCAGCCGGGCAGCGAATTCATGGGCTGACTGCCCGCGTAGCCGCATTGCCGCCAGGCCTCATAGACCGCCACTGCCACCGTATTCGACAGGTTCAGGCTGCGATTGCCCGGCAGCATCGGCAACTTCAATCGCCGTTCAGGCACGAATGCTGCTAATACCTCTGCAGGCAAGCCTCGGCTCTCCGGCCCGAACAGGAATGCATCACCTTGCTGGTAATGCACTTCGTGGTAGGGGTGCGTGGCCTTGGTGGTGAACGCGAAGACGCGAGAGTCCGGCAGACTGTCCAGACATTCGACAAGAGTGTCGTATTCCCGAACACTGGCGTATTCGTGATAGTCCAGCCCGGCCCGGCGCAGGTGCTTGTCATCGAGCAGGAAGCCGAGCGGGCGGATCAGGTGCAGGCGAGCGCCGGTATTTGCGCATAAACGGATGATGTTGCCGGTGTTGGGCGGGATTTCGGGCTCGAACAAGATTACGTTGAACATGAAGAAAACACTCAGAAGGCTTGTCAGTACAGGGAAAAACAGCTAATTTCCGTCCTGTCAGCCAGGGTTTGGGAAAGTCACACAGGGGGAATTATGGCGCGTCCGGAGAAAATCCGCTTAGGCGATCTGCTGGTTCAGCAGAAACTTATTTCGCTGGACCAGCTCCAGTTTGCATTGGAGCAGCAAAAACGCAGCGGACGGAAGCTTGGCCGCGTGCTGGTGGATAACGCCTTCGTCAGCGAAGACCAGATATCCGAGGCGATCGCCAAGCAGCTCAGCATTCCCTACATCAACCTCAAGTACTACAACGTCAATCTCGAGATCGTCCGCCGGCTGCCGGAGAACCAGGCGCGGCGTTTTCGTGCGGTGGCACTGGAAGAGCGTAACGGCGCGCTGCTGGTTGGCATGGCCGACCCGACCGACCTGTTTGCGTTCGACGAGATCGCGCGTCTGCTGAAGCGCGACATCGATGTCGCCGTCGTCACCGAAGGCCAGTTGCTGGAGACCATTGACCGCGTCTATCGCCGCACCGAAGAGATCAGCGGTTTGGCGCGCGAGGTCTCGGAAGAACTGGGCGACAGCTACATCGACTTCGGCACGTTGACCGATTCGGTCGGGCTGGAAGAGGCGCCCGTGGTTAAGTTGCTGCAGACCATGTTCGACGACGCGGCACAGATACGCGCTTCCGACATCCACATCGAGCCGCAGGAGTCGCGGTTGCAGATACGCTTCCGCATCGACGGCGCATTGCACCTGCAAACGGAGACCGACAGCAAGATCGCGCAGGCCTTAGCCTTGCGCCTGAAGTTGATGTCCGGTCTCGATATCTCCGAGAAGCGCCTGCCGCAGGACGGTCGTTTCAACATGCGTGTGCGCGACCAGGCGATCGACGTGCGTATCTCCACCATGCCCACGCAATACGGCGAATCGGTGGTGATGCGACTGCTCAACCAGAGCGGCAGCTTCCTTACGCTGGACAAGCTCGGCATGCCGCCGGACATGCTCAAGCGTTTCCGCGAGATCATCCAGCGCAGCAACGGCATGGTGCTGGTCACCGGCCCCACCGGTAGCGGCAAGACCACCACGCTGTATGCCGGCCTGGCCGAGATCAACACCGTCGACCAGAAGATCATCACCGTGGAAGACCCGGTGGAATACCGGTTGCCGGGCATCAACCAGGTGCAGGTGAACGAGAAGATCGAACTGACATTCTCCCGTGTGCTCAGGTCCGCCCTGCGCCAGGACCCCGACATCATCCTCGTAGGCGAAATGCGCGATGCCGAAACTGCACAGATCGGCATGCGCGCCGCGATGACGGGACACCTCGTATTTTCCACGCTGCACACCCGCGACACGGCCGGTACGCTGTTCCGCCTGGTTGACATGGGGGTGCCGAAATACATGGTCGCCTCTTCGGTGCAGGCCGTGCTGGCCCAGCGCTTGCTGCGCCGCGTGTGCGAAAGCTGCAGCGAGGCGCATATCCCGACTCCCCAGGAGGCGGAATGGTTGCAAGCGGAGGGAGTTGCTCCCGGCGATAGAGGTACGCTGCTGCACGGCCGCGGTTGCTCGCACTGCAATGGCACCGGTTATCACGGTCGCATGGGCGTGTACGAGATGCTGGAGATGGGGCAGGAACTGGTGGATGCTGCGGCGCATGAGGACAGTTCGTATTTCATGCAGGCCGCGCGCAGCCACCTGAAAGGAAGAACCTTGCTCGATGCGGCATTGCGTGAAATGAAGCTGGGACGCACTACGGTCGCAGAAGTGATGCGGATCAGCAATCAAGTGGAAGACTGATGCCGGTATTCGCCTATAAGGGAAGAAGCTCGCGCGGCGATCTGGTGCAGGGCTCGCTGGAGGGCGCAGATAGCGGTGTCGTCGCCGACCAGTTGCTGAACACCGGCATTACGCCGACCGAGATCAAGCTGACCACGCAGGCCGTACGGAGCGGCAGCAATCCCGAGATCAGTTTGTGGAAGCGACTGACGACGGAGAACAAGGTCGATGCGCTGGAACTGATGCTGTTCAGCCGCCAGATGTACACGCTGCTCAAGGCCGGGGTGCCGATCATGCGTGCATTGGCTGGCCTGCAGGAATCCTCGCGTAATCCCGTTTTCTCAGCCATGCTGCAGGATCTGCGCGAAAGCCTGGACAGCGGGCGTGAGCTTTCCACCGCGCTGCGCCGCCATCCCAAGATATTCTCCCCGTTCTACCTCAGCATGGTGCAGGTCGGCGAAATGACCGGCATGCTGGATGTCACCTTCCTGCGCCTGTACGAGCATCTCGAATTCGAGAGGGACATGAAGGAGCGCATCAAGTCTGCAGTGCGCTACCCGA